>JBBQEG010000203.1:0-9510 GCA_038320495.1 Opitutales bacterium
TCTCAAAACAAAAAACCCAACAACGGAACACGATATGAACTGTATACTCAAGCTGAGGCTAGTGATTGCCGTCGCTACGGTGACGCTCGTCGGGAACACTCAAAGCGCATGGTCGGCACCCGCAAAGACGAACGTCTTGCGCGATGCCCACGTGGAGGTGGCTCCCGGGTACTTCCTGCTTCGAATGGTCACCGGGCTGAATTTTCCCACGGCCATCGCCTTCTCGGTCGATAAAATTTGGGTGAGTGAAGCTGGATTTCTCCCCGGAATTCCTCCGACGGTGAAGGAGGTGGATTTTGACGGAAGCGCTCGGGTGATTTTATCGGGAGGGATGCTGGCGGCGGGACAGTTGATGGGGCCGCTCACCGACGTTACCTATCATAATGGCTGGCTCTGGATTTCGCACCGGCAAATCGGGGTGAACGGCTGGGGAGTGGGAGCGATATCAAAGTTCAAACCAGCCAACCCAACCGGCACGTTCACCACCGTGGTTTCGAATCTTCCGTCGAGCGGAGACCATCACACCGACGAAATCATTTTCGACCGGTCGGGTCGTGGGTATTTTTCCCAGGGCACCGCCACCAATGCGAGCGTGGTCGGCGCCGACAATTGGTTAATCACCGGATGGCTTCAGAACGCTCCGACGTTCCATGATTTTCCCGCGAAGACGCTGGTCCTGAATGGCACCTCATTTCGGACGCAGGCCCCGTTCCCGCTCGATCCAACCGCTTCGATGACGACTGCTCCGTTCATGCCATTTGGATCCGGACCAATCGCCCCGGGTACGATTATTCCAGCGGCGACCCCGTCTTCGCCCCAGAATGGAATCATTGCCGGAAATGGAGCCGTCTATTCATTCAATGCCGAGGTGCCGAATGCCGCATCCACTCTGAAACTGGAAGGCTGGGGACTGCGCAATCCATATGGAATCGGCATCGATCCGTTTAACCCGTCCAAGCTGTTTGTAACAAATAACGGTGCGGATGTGCGTGGTGTCGAGGGTGAGAATTCCACTGGCGATTTGGTACTCTTGGGATCGCGTCCCATCGCAAACGATTGGGACGATCTGTTCGTGCTGGATATTGGAGGGGAGGAGGAATTCTTCGGCTGGCCGGATTTCTTTCACAATCCGGCAACCGGCGATGTCCTGCCAGTCACCCATCCCCTCTTCTGCGCCTCGAGGTCAACGAGCATTCCATGCCCACCGTTTGTTCTGGCTGAAAGCTTTCGAAACTCGCTGAACGTGAAGCGAGCGTTTGCACAGTTTGAGCTGCACTCTTCAGCGAACAAATTCGATTTTTCCACCGACAAGAAGTTCAAATTCGAAGGAGATCTCTTCGTAGCCGAAACAGGTTCGTTCGTTCCGATCACGGGGGCAAAGCGGTTCACAGGCTATAAGGTGGTGCGGGTGGACCGTCGCACGGGCCAGGTTTTTGACTTTATTGTCAATCGCGGCCGGACGCCGGAGGAACTTCTCGATCCGGAAAGCTTCAACAAACCGATCGATGTGAAGTTCATGGACGAGTTCATGTTCATCGTGGATTTCGGAGTTTTCGAAAAGGGCCTCGGGCTTATACAGGCGAACACGGGCAAGATCTGGCTCGTTTCGCATGGGATGGGAAACATCCAGAAAAACGCTGATTTGCGCCCAGCCGGGCGGGGTCGTCCAGCCGGGTTCAGGGGGGGGCACTGAATGCTGCCACCCAAGGCCAGTCGCGATCCAAGACTGGAGTATCTGCCCGGCACGAAGCTCGAAGAAACACGGCGACGCAGGCGTCGGCTCCGGGAAGGACGCAGCCACTTTGTGTCGCGGGCAAGCTTAACACGCTCGGGTATATTTTCGTTATCCGAGTCGACACCGATGCCCGTTCTCAGCCAACCCCCGATTTGCGGCGATTGAATATAGCGTGCAGCCATCTCTAGTCGAGCAGCCCGCAAAACCCTCGTGGAAGAATGGGCGGGGCCAAAAAAACCCATCAATAAAGCGGGGGTTTTCCCACGCCCCAAATTGCTCGGCCTGCTTGGTCTCCTTGGCCAGCAGGCCATGGGAAGACTCCCCGGGCCGCCCGATAGCAATCCGGTCCTACGTCGGAACGATTTCGCGATCCTGAACTTTGCGCTGAACCTCGAGTATCTCGAGGCAGAATACTACACGTATGCCACCACGGGCGCAGGTATCGCGGACGCGGGCGTCGGGGTGACCGGCACCGGCACGTTTGGCCCGACAATTGTGAAAGCCAATCCAGCCGTTCCTTTCGCCACGCAGGCATTTAGGGAATACGCCCTGGAGATCGCGGCAGACGAGCGTGCGCACGTGACGTTCCTGCGCACCGTTCTGAGCAGCCTGGGTGGCGCGCCCGTGGCGAAACCCACGATCAATCTACGCGAAAGTTTCATGAATGCGGCCAAGGCAGCGGGCTTGGGCGACGGATTCGATCCGTTCGCTAACGAGGTCATTTCCTCATCGGGGCGTTCATCTTCGAAGATGTCGGCGTCACCGCGTACAAGGGCGCGGCTGCGGACATCGGTGGCAAAGATATTCTTGATGCCGCGGCGGGGATTCTCGCGGTTGAAGCTTATCACGCCGGCGTCATTCGTCTATTGATGTACCAACTCGGAGCTGCGACACGGGCTGCAGCGCAAAAGATTTCCGATTTGCGTGACGCCGCGGCGGGGGGCGAAATGGATCAGGGCGTGGTGCTCAACGGCATGGCCAATCTCGTCCCCACCGACGCCAACGGGCTGGCGTTCGGACGCACGGCGCAGCAGATTCTGCAAATCGTCTATCTCGATTTGAGCGCGCCTCCCACCCCGGGCGGGTTCTTCCCGAATGGCCTCAACGGCACGATTCGGTAATTAATATCTACGCATCCGTTCTGAGTCTGCAGGACTTCCGCTGGCGGGCGCATGGAGCGTCTGCCAGCTGGACCGCCCACGCCGACGGGCCGACCCAGACGCCCTGCAAGAGGGCATAGAGCGTGTCCTCGCGCGAACTCCACGTCGACGGCCAGCCTGGCTCCGGCGGCGACTTCGGTGGCGGTAGTCGACCTCGGCCCGAACACGACAACCTTGCCGTCCTCCGGCTCGTGGGGGATGGGTCCGGCCTGGGCAACGTAGATCGAGTTGCCCGAGACGGCCAGCCCGGTCGGGACGACGTTGCCGAACGCGATCAACTCGGAAATCTCGCCATCGCGGGTAGCCTGCAGCACCCAGCACCCGGTTGTGGTGCCCGTCGGTGACGAGAAACCCGCCGCGGAAGGGTTCGATCGCGTACTGGACGCCGGTGGGGACGAAGACATCCGTCGCCGGCGGATTGTCCACGGAGAACGCGCCGAGGTCCGCGACGACAGTAAAGCTGTTCGGGCCCTCCACTCGGATTCCAGAGTCGAGGCCGGCGTGGCTCCGTTTCGAGCACCTGTCGGATCGTCTCGAGCGTCGTCCCGCCGGCAAATGGCCCAGATGAGCGGGGCCCGCCCGATTAGATTCACCGCAATTATCGCCACACGTCTGGAGACCGACGCCCCACTGCCCCCCAGGAAATCCGACCTCTCCCCGCCACCTTGCCGCTTGCTCCGGCGGGTCACACCCGCTAGCCGTCCCCAGTGCGATATTCCCCCTGGCTCCTGGCTCTGTTCGTGTCCGCGCTCCCTCTTCATTCGGCCGATGACTACAAACTCGGCCCCGACTCCCAACGGCAAGCGGTGCCGCAAGGCGAGGTGCGACAGGCGACGTTTGCAACCAGCACGATCTTTCCCGGGACCACGCGGGACTATTTTGTGTATATACCAAAGCAGTACGACGGCACCAAGCCCGCGTGCCTGCTGGTGTTCTTCGACGGTGGCGGTATTTTCCGGGCCGATGGCGCCTTTCGGCTACCGGTCGTTCTCGACAATCTGATCGCGCGAAAGGAAATGCCCGTGACGATCGCGGTCGGCATCAACCCGGGAATCATTCCCGGCGCGGAACCCGGTGCGAAGAGCCGCAGCAACCGCAGTTTTGAATACGACTCGCTCGGCGATGCCAATGCCCGGTTTCTCCTCGACGAGCTACTGCCCGAAGCCACCCGCGGATTCAACATCACCGCCGATCCGGCCGGACGCGCCATCGGCGGGAACAGCTCGGGTGCGATCGCAGCCTTTACGGTGGCGTGGGAGCGACCGGACGCGTTTCGCAAAGTCATCAGCCACATCGGGAGCTATACCAACATTCGCGGGGGCTTCGCCTACCCCGGACTCATCCGGAAAACGAAGCCCGCGAAACCACTGCGGGTTTTCCTGCAGGATGGCAGTAACGACCTCGACAATCTCCACGGCAATTGGCCGCTGGGAAATCAAGAGATGGCTGCCGCGCTGAAATTCGCGGGCTACGACCATACCTTCGTCTTCGGCGACGGCGCCCACTCCGGCCGGCACGGCGGTGCGATCTTTCCGGATACGCTCCGCTGGCTCTGGCGCGACTGGCCCAAAGAATGAGCGGTCCCCTGTAATGCCCTTCCCCCTTTCCGTACCCTTCTGATCCGATGACTTTCTCGCGCCCCTTTTCTCTTTGCCACCGACGGTCCGTCGCCACCGTCCTGCTCGCCACGTTGGCTTTGGTCGCCCTGCCCGCCGCAGGAGCGCAAACCGGATTCAAAGCCAGCCCGGACCACGAGGTGAGCGCTGGCGTGCCCCAGGGTACCGTGACAAAGATGCCGGCTTTGGCCTCAAAGACGTTTCCCGGAACGACCCGCGACTGGTGGATCTACGTGCCAGCGCAGTATAAACCCGACGGCAGCGCCGCCGTGATGATATTCCAGGATGGGCAGAACTATATCAATCCAACGGGAAACTGGCGTGCGCCGATCGTGTTCGACAACCTGATTGCACGCGGCGAGATGCCAGTGACCATTGGCATCTTCATCAACCCGGGTCATGATCCCTCGCGCGGCGCACCCAAGAGCCCGACCAGTGGGAGCAATCGCAGCCTCGAATATAATTCGCTCGGAGAGCGCTATGCCCAGTTCCTTCTGGAAGAGATTCTTCCCGAAGTGGCCAAAACGGTCACCTTCTCAAGCGACCCCGAGCTCCGCGCGCTCATCGGTTCGAGCAGTGGCGGCATTGCCAGCTTCACCGCGGCGTGGGAGCGGCCCGATCAGTTTCGCAAGGTGCTCTCCACGATCGGAAGCTTTGTGAATCTCGCGGGCGGCGATGCCTATCCTTCGCTCATCCGCAAGACCGAGCGCAAGCCGCTGCGCGTGTTTCTCCAAGACTCCAGCGGCGATCTCGATAACCGTTTCGGCAACTGGCCCCTTGCCAACCAGCAGATGAATGAGGCCCTGCGCTATATGGGTTATGATGTGCGGTTTGATTATGTCGAAGGCTACGGCCACAACGCGCAGCACGGCGGTTCGATCTTCCCCGACGCCCTGCGATGGCTCTGGCGCAAGGAAAAACACGTCCCGCAAATCGTCACCAAAGGCGACCTCGCTGTAGACATGACCTTGCACCGACTCCTGATCGAAGGCGAAGGCTGGACGCCCGTGATCGAGGGCCTCGCGTTCGCCGACGCCCCTTGTACGGACGAGGCCGGCAACTTTTATTTCTCTGACATGCGGCCACCCGCGGCCGGCATTTATCGGGTCGCACCGGATGGCACGAAAACCAAACTCAGCGATGAAGGGGTAAGCGGAATGAAGTTTGGACCCGATGGCCGGCTTTACGCCTGCCAGGGAGCGAAGCGTCGCGTGATTGCCATCACTCCGGCCACGGGTGCAATCGAGATTATGGCAGAGGACGTTCAGCCCAACGACCTGGCCGTCACGTACCACGGACACATCTATATTACCGAAACCGGGAAAAAGCAGATCACGTTTCTGGATACAAAGACGAAGGAAAAGCGGGCGGCCGACACCGGCTTGTTGAATCCCAATGGCATCACGCTGTCGCCCGATCATGGCACGCTGGCGGTGAGTGAAAGCGCCGGCGAGTTCGTCTATACCTTTCGGGTGAACCCGAACGGCACGCTGGATGCCAAGGGGCCGTACATGACGCTGCGCCGTCCCATCGACCCCAAGGGCGAATTTAAATACAACGAACCACCCCCGTATCAAAAAGCGTCACGCGGGGATGGCATGACCAGCGACACCCTCGGGCGCTATTACGTGACCTCGGCCGTGGGGCTGCAAGTTTTCGACCCCACCGGCCGACTCTGCGGTGTCTTAACCAAACCGCAATTGGACAAGCCGCTCACCAGTTGTGTGCTCTCGGGTCCGAACCGGGAATATCTCTACGTGACCAACGGCGACAAAATTTTCCGCCGCAAAGTCCAGGCCGTTGGCAACACGAGCACCCGCTTGGCCGCGACGCCCTGACGTCCGGGTACGCGCCTTGGCGGGAGGCTCGGTTTGGGCGGAACGATACTCGGACGCAGCCGCGAGCACGGCCGGGCCGTCCGGCGCCGACCTAAAGAGAGAATTCGTAGCTCTGCCGTGCGGAACGTGTTCCGCGTACTGGACACTATGAGGGATGGTGCCCGCCGAACCGAATCCGCCCTTGAAGCGACGACGCTTTTCCATGATCCGCTCGTTCGTGCTGGCGGATTTCCTGACCTTGGGAAACGGCCTTTGCGGCAGCGGCTCCGTGCTCGCCGCGATGCAATACCTGGTCACCGCAGAGGCCCATTGGCTCGTCGTAGCCATCATCCTGTTGCCCGTCGCGCTCCTTTTCGACTTCGCGGATGGGCGGGTGGCGCGTTGGCGACGGAACGCATCATTGCTCGGCGCCGACCTCGACTCGCTCGCCGACGTTATCTCATTCGGAATGGCCCCGGCGGCGCTCGGCTTTGCCATGGGTCTGCGGGGAGCGCTCGATGTCGCGATTCTGCTCTATTTCGTGGTCTGCGGGATCAGCCGCCTGGCGCGTTTCAACGCCACCTCCGATGCGCTCTCGGACGATAGCGGCAAGGTAAAGTACTTCGAAGGCACACCTATTCCCACGAGCGTTGCGCTGGTGGCTTTCCTCGCGGTGCTTTACTCGCAAGACCGCATTGGCGCCAATCTCTGGCTCGGCCAGTGGAGCATCGGTAACGTCGTGCTCCATCCCGTGTCGCTCCTCTATCTGCTCAGCGGCAGCGCCATGATCAGCACCATTCGGGTGCCCAAAATATAAGGCGTCGGATGCGGATCGGCGCGGCCGATGCGCGAGGTCAGAAGCGGGAGCGGAATGAAGGCCTCCGGGAGGCATTGACTTTCCACTCCGGCGCCGCCGCTCCCGCGCCGGGCCCGGCGAGAGTCGTAAGGAGGAAGGCGACGATATAGACGAACCTCTCCTGCCACGCGCCACCCGAAATTGCGACGCTCTCGCTCGTGTGGTCTGTCCACTGTCGGCGACACCGGCACGCGGCAGCGAAACGCTCCTTTTTCGCGGGACTCAGATTGCTTCCAGCCGAAACGCAGCAAGGACTATCGCCTTCGCAGCGAAAGGGAACGTTACCGCGGCGCGCGCCGAGCGATGGCGCATGGCCGCTACGCGGCTGCGGAACAGGTCTATCGCGACGACCTCGCCCGCTTGCCGAAAAATGGCTGGTCACTCTTCGGCCTCAGCGACGCCTTGAGCCAGCAGGGGAAACACCCCGAAGCAGAACCCGTCCTGGCGCAGTTCCGACAGATGTGGCGCGAGGCCGACCTTAGTATCAAGAGCTCGTGCTTCTGTCAGCCTGGCCAATAAAACCTTCACGACCGCTCATAGGCAGTCCCGGGCTCCGCCCCGTCCGGACAACGCGGAAGTCGTTCCTCCCAAAGACCTCTGCGTTCGTCCGGCGGATCGGCGTGAGCCCCCGCCACTATAGCGGATTTCCCTATAAAGGCGCGGGAAAGGGATCATGACGCACAAATCTCGTCCTCGCGGGTGAAATATCTTTGCCCCATCGCAACGATCCCGCCATTGACTTCGTTGCTTTCCGAGCGCGACTCCCCTCATCGCGCTCTCCCCCTCAACGCGCCCCTCTCGCGCCCCAGCTGTTATCCCTATGAGCACTTCCGCTGCCGGTGAGTCCGCCCCTGCGTCGAAACTGATTCCGAGTTCGGAGGTGTCGCCGAGGTCGAACCCGACACCGCATGCGAAACCGAAATACCCAGGTATTCGCGTCTCCTGCAACGGCAACCAGCTGGTCACGCAATACGTCGAAACGCGCATTACCGAGGGCGGTGTATTTTATCCCATCACGCCGTCCACGGAAGGTGGGGAAATCTATCAAGGCTCCTATGCGCAGGGCGAGCTCAACGTGTGGGGGCAGCAGAAAGTTGCGGTGGAAACCGAGGGTGAGCACGCCGCCCAAGGGGGCGCCACCGCCTATGCCGTGACGGGTCGCCGCACGGTCAATTTCACCTCCGGCCAGGGCATCGTGTACGCGATGGAGCAGTATTATCACGCTCCGGGAAAACTCTCCACCATGGTCCTGGAGGTCGGGGCGCGCGCGCTCACAAAGCACGCTCTAAACGTTCACTGCGGACATGATGATTTCAACGCCGCGCTTGATACGGGGTGGACCATGCTGATCGCCAAGGACGCGCAACAAGCTGCGGACCAGGGAATCATATTGCGCAAGGTAAACGAACTCTCGCTCAACCCGGGTATGAACATCCAGGACGGCATGCTCACGACGCATAGCGAGCGCATGTACCTCGCGCCCGAAGCCGAGTTTCTCCGCGAATTCCTCGGCGCGGTCGACGACCAGATCCCGTGTCCCACTCCGGCCCAACTCGAGCTGTTCGGCCCAACCCGTCGACGTGTTCCGCAGATGATCGATCTGCGGAACCCCGTGCTCCTCGGGCCTGTGCAGAATCAGGAGCACCACATGAACGGCGTCGTCGCGCGTCGGAACAATTTCAACGAGCACATCCTGCCCATGCTTGAGACGGCCTTCGCGGAATTCGGCGCGTTGACCGGCCGGCGTTACGGCCTGATCCACGAATACCGGACGGAGGATGCCGATACCGTATTCATCTCGCTCGGTTGCGCCGCGGATAACATTGAGGCCGCCTGCGATTATCTCCGGGAGCAACGCGCGGCCAAGGTTGGCTCCATTCATATCAACGTCATCCGCCCGTTCCCCGAGGCAGCCGTGATCAACGCACTGCGCGGCAAGAAGAACGTGATTATTCTGGAGCGCACCGATGAGGGGTTGTCCGGTGATAATCCGCTCGCCCGCGATATCCGCGTTGCCCTCGGAAAGGCGAACGAAGCCGCGACATTCGGGTCCGGTCCGTTGCCAGCGCTGACGCCCGCGGAAACGCCGCGCCTCTTCCGCGGCGCTTATGGCATCGGCTCCCGTGACTTCCGGCCCGAACACACCTTGGGGGCGTACGAATTTGTCGTTGGCCAGACAGCGCGTAAGGACGGGCGGACCGCCCGGGATGGCGAAACGTATTTCGTCCTCGGCGTGGATCACCCCTACGCCGTGATCAGCAAGGATACACCCTCGCTGCTGCCCGAGGGCGCGATCGCAGTTCGCTTTCACTCGATCGGAGGCTGG
>JBBQEG010000204.1:0-9496 GCA_038320495.1 Opitutales bacterium
CAAACCGATCATCGCACTGCCTTCAACCGCCGCACGCGGAACCCTGTCGCGACTCGTCGTCGCTCTTAATCCAGGAGCCGGGGTCGTGACCACCCGCGGTCACGTCCACTGGATTGTCACGGAGTATGGTGCGGTTAATCTGCATGGAAAGTCCCTCCGCGAACGCGCCGAAGCCTTGATCTCGATCGCTCATCCGGATTTCCGCGCAGAACTCGGGCGCGAGTTCGCTCAAGCCCGCCATTTTCCGGCGCAAGTCGCCGCCTGATTCCCCGTCGTATGAACACGACTCACCCTGCCCCTCCCGCATCCCATCCGAGCGCCCAACCGGGCCCGGTCACCGTTCCCGCGCGCAGCGCGAGCAAACTTTGCGCGCAAGAGAGTCGCCTCCTCGTCAACCAACTGCGCCGTTCCCAAGTTTACCGTGACTACGAGCAGGCATTCCGGGAGACCACCGGTTTACCGATCACGCTGCGGCCATTTGAGGCGTTCGATCTTCCGCATCACAATGACCCGAAGGAGAGCCCGTTCTGCGCGTTGATGTCGCGCTCAAACCACTCCTGCGCCGCCTGCCTCCAGCAGCAACGGCGGGTGGAATAGGAAGCGCAGCTCGAACCGAAAACACTGAAGTGCTTCGCCGGTTTGTGCGATTCAGCCGTGCCCGTACGCGTCGGGGAGAACTTGGTCGCGTTCCTCCAGACGGGACAGATCTTGCTGCACGAACCGCGACAGGCGGACTTCACCCGGACCACGCGCGAACTGCTCAAGCTCGGAACCGAGGTCGACCTGAAGCGGCTGGAAGAAGCGTATTTCCAGACTCGGGTCATCACGCGCAAGCAATACGACTCAATCGTCCGCCTGCTGACAATCTTCGCCCAGCATCTCGCCGCCTTGAGCAATCAGTTACTGGTCAAAGGCTCGTCGGCGGAGTCACCCGCGATGACGCGCGCTCGAACCTTTATCGTCGAGCGACACCATGAGGAAATCTCGCTCAATGAAGTCGCCCACGTGGTGAACATGAGTTCGTTTTACTTCTGCAAAAGCTTCAAGCGGGCAACCGGGATGACCTTCACAAACTACTTGGCGCGCGTTCGAATCGAGAAAGTGAAAAACCTCCTGCTGAATCCGCACAAACGCGTGAGCGAAGCGGCCTACGACACGGGTTTTCAATCGTTGTCCCAGTTCAATCGCGTCTTTCGCCGCATTGCCGGAGAAACGCCCACAGTCTATCGCGAGCGGCTGCATGGAAAGACGGCGCACTGAGACCGGCCCGGAAGGATCAGCCCGGCGTCAGGGATCGCATCACCCGGCAAGCAATGAAACAGCCGACGAGCACCTCGAGCACCGTTGCGATCGCAGCCGCACTTGCACTTGCGATCGGTGTGCTGATCACCATCCCGCTTTTCGGCGAGCCGTCCAAGCCTTCTACCCCAACGGAGCAGGTGGCCAGCGAGGCGCCGAGCTCGACGATGTACGCCGCCCATGCGTCAAAGCCATCTCGCCACCTTGTCGCCGATCTCAAACTCGAATTGATCTGGGTCGACGCGGGCACATTTACGATGGGAAGTCCGCCCGACGAACCGTTGCGCCACCAAGCCGAAGGACCGCCGCGGCGGGTCACGCTGACGAAAGGTTACTGGCTCGGAAAAACCGAGATCACGCAGGGGCAATACGAAGCCGTGATCGGAACGAATCCAAGCACCTTCCAACCAGCTGGGAAAGATGCGCCGGTCGAACGCGTGTCATGGCTCCAAGCGATGGCTTTTTGTCGCACGCTGACAGAGCGCGAGCGCAATGCGGGGCGCTTGCCGACCGGTTATCATTTTACCCTGCCCACCGAAGCACATTGGGAGTATGCCTGCCGCGCCGGAACAACCGACCACTACGCCGGCGAACCCAATGCGATGACGTGGTGGGAGGGAAACAGTGGCGGGACGACGCACCCCGTCGGGCAGAAACTACCCAACGCGTGGGGTTTTCACGACATGTCCGGCAACGTCCTGGAATGGTGTCTCGACTGGTACGACGATTACCCTCGCGGCCCCCAGATCGATCCGAGTGGTCCGGAACGTGGCTATTATCGTATCGCCCGCGGCGGCAGTTGGAGAACGGATCTTCGCCTCGGACGATCAGCCGCCCGGTCCGGCGGATCGCCCGGCCGACTCGACTACACGCTGGGCTTCCGTGTGGCGCTTGCCGCGGACTAAGCGCAACCGTCGCCACTCACGACGTTGCCGAGAGAGGCGCGTTGGCGTTAGTGTCGGAAGCGGCGCGTGCTTCAGCGCTGCGATCCCGGAACTGGCAAACTCCGCAAAACGCCTCGATCTCCCGCCGCGCAATTTCATTTAAGACCAATGTCAGTTCTTCAAGTGAAGCGTCGCGCTCGAGCGGGTCCAACCCGGGACTGGCGGCCTGCGCCAGCACCAGCGCCTCCTGCAGCACTTGCTGGCCGGCCGCAAAATAACCCAGGAGCGGATTACGACCGCACGGACACTCGGAGCGCGCCGCCGCGAGATTGAGGCGTCGTCCGAGCCGTCGGCGCAGCAACGGATCCATTAACGCGTGGTCAATTTCGTCCAGCGTCCAATCGAGGAGGTGGACCAAGGCATCCGGGTGCCCCAAAGGAGTGAGGGTCGGTTCAACGTGAAGCAACTCGGCCCATCGCATCCCAATCTGCGGACGGCGAAACCGTAACGCGTTTAAGAGCTCCTCTTGCATTGTATAAATCGTAACCGAACGTCCGCAAACTGGCTCCGCGGATGTTGGCCATTCGTGCGCACCCGTTGACGCGAAGCGCCTAGCTCCTGGGTGCGTCCGTTCAACTCAAGATGAGTAAGCACTCCCCCGACCCGTATATCCGCCGCGGAAAATCTTAGCCCGGGCTCTGCGTTTCCACCCAACGCACGGCATGGCGGATCAACGAGGTCGCATCCTTCAACTCAAGCTTCTCCTTGATATTACCGCGATGGACATCGACGGTCTTGGGACTGAGGTGAAGCTGCACCGCGATGTCGCGGGTGCTCTTTCCCTGCCCGATCATTTGAAACACCTCAAACTCGCGATCGGTCAGCTTCTCGATCGGCGAGGTCGACCCGCGCGGGCGGCCGCCGGAAAGCCCCTCGAGAATACGCGCGGACATCTTCGGACTTACATACACTTCGCCACGAAGCACCTGCCGAATCGCCGTGAGAAGGTTCTCTCCACCGGCCTCCTTCATGATATAGCCGCGAGCTCCCGCCCGCAATGCGCGTTCGGCGTAGACGGCTTCGTCGTGCATCGAGATTATCAATACAGACAACCGCGGCGCAGTCGCCAGGAGGTCCTTGATGAACTCGAGCCCGCTGCGGCCCGGCATCGTGAGATCAGTGAGCACCAGATCCGGTTTCGCCCGTGTGAGCTGGCCGAATGCCTCGCTGGGATTTCCCGCTTCGCCGCAAACCATCATGTCGGCCTGGCGGTCGATCAGCGCCCCCAATCCCGCCCGCATGAAAGGATGATCATCAACGAGCAGGATGCGTTTACGTGCCACGGCGTCCGGTGTGGCGACGGGAGGCGGCACGCTGACGGCGGGAGCTGGCTGGGACCGTTTCGGGCGGGGAGATTTCATGGAAACTTCAGGCGAACCCGGCGCTCACGGCTGCAGCGGCAGGGAACACCGGATCGTGACGCCTTCGCCGCGCTTCGAAAGGGTGGTGAGCTCGGCGCCAATCACACTCGCCCGGTGCTGCATCACGCCCAAGCCGAGCCCGCGGCCGCCCCGTCCGTCAGATCGAACTTTCGGCAACCCGATCCCATCATCGGAAATTTGCAACTCCAGACGATCCGCCGTTTGCGTGAGCCGAAGCGTGACGTGGGTCGCGCGCGAATGTTTGACCGAGTTGTTCAACGCTTCCTGCGCAATGCGATAAAGATGACCGGCGGCAAACGCGTCCGACACGGCCACCGGTCGCGGGCACTCCAACCGACAGTGGACCCGACCGATCGCGTCGGTGCGCTCCGCCAGCTCGGACAAACCGATTTGCAACGCATCCGGATCACTCCCGACGGGCACGAGCCCGCGGGCCAGAAACCGGGTTTGCGCAATCGCCTCGCGTAACATTTTTCCCATCAAGTCGAGGCGTTTGGCCAGCGGAGGATGATCGGCGGCATCTCCCTTGAGAGCGATGCACATCAACTCGAGAGCGGTCAGTTGCTGGCCGAGATTATCGTGCAGATCCGCCCCGATGGAGTGCCGCTCGCGCTCGCCCACGGCGAGAATCTCGCGCTCGAGCCGCTTGTGTTCCACCTGAGCGGCGTCTAAAGCCGTTTCCGCGGCCACCGCGGCCAATGCGCGCTTCACCACCGCAGGCAGCAGATCGAGCAGCCCGGTATCCTTCATCACGTAGTCGAGCGCACCCTGCTTCATCACTTCGACCGCGACTTTCTCATCCCCCTGCCCGGTAACGATGACAAACGGCACCGCGGTGCGATGACGCTGCAGCCGCGCGACGAGCGCCAGGCCGTTCCCATCCTGCAGTTTTAGATCCAGTATCATCAAATCGGGTACATGTTGTTCCAGCGACTCCTCGGCGGCCCGGGCGGACGCGGCTGTGGCCACCTCATAGCCTTCGCCGCGCAGCGTCCCGGCCATCAGGATGAGCAGACCTTCGTCGTCATCGACAACGAGGATGCGCGGAACTTGAGCCGTTGATCCCACGGGCACAGCGCAGGTCAGCGATTGCTGACCGCCGGAACGAGTAACAGCGGAACAAACAATCCCAGCCGGTGAATGGCCTCGGCAAATCGGTCGTAGTCGACCGGTTTTTGAATGTAGCCATTGCAACCGAGTTCGTAGCATCGCTCCACCTCGCGCGAGTCGTCAGTCGTGGTGAGCATAATCACGGGAAGCTTGCCGAATTCAGGGTCGGCTTTGAGCCGGCGCAGCACCTCGATGCCATCCACCTTGGGCATACGGATATCGAGCAGCACGAGATACGTTTCTGATTTCCCATCCTGCCGCCGTCGGGCAAAAAAATCGAGAATCGCCTGACCATCGCAAAAGTGCTCAATCCGATTCGGGAGACCGGCCCCCAACAGATTTTCACGAATAAGGATAGCGTGGCCTTCATCGTCGTCGACGATCAGGATGGTCGGAACGGGAGAGTTCTGAGTCATGTGTCTTGGACTGAAAGGCAAACGAGGCATGTGCGCCGCCGCGAGAGGATCCGGAAAGTTTCGATGAAGCGCATCATGATCCGGCGCGGCCCTGAGGCTCCACGGCAGGCAAAGAAACGAAGAAAGTCGACCCCTCGCCGCTGCGACTCTCCACCCAGATTTTTCCGTTCTGACGTTCGAGGACGCGCTGAGCAATCGTCAGGCCGAGGCCTTCGCCCTGCGTGGAGTGCGGGTTCAGCCGATGAAAGATCTCGAACACCTTCGCCTGGTGCTCTGGCGCGATGCCGACTCCGTTATCAGAAACTGAATACACGACCTGCCCTTCCACGAGTACACCCGTGATCGTCACTCGAAGCGGGCGTTCCGGATGACGATACTTGAGGGCGTTATCAAGGAGGTTGGCAAATACCTGGCTGGTTTGCGCCGTATCACCCAAACAGGTGGGCAAGGCGTCCACGTGCACTTCGGCATGAGCCTCATCGAGCTGGAACGTCATCGCCGCGAGAATCTCCGCGAGCATCCCGTTTACGTTCAACGGCCGGATCGTTAACGCGACGCGGCCCAACCGCGAATAGCGCAATAAGCCGGCGAGCAGCGTCTCCATCTTGCTTACCCCGGCGTTGATGAACTTGAGCGCCTGCGGAATGGCCCCGTCCAACGGAGCCTGCAAAACCGCCGTGGGCACAACCCCGTCCGGGCCGGCCGCTGCGACCGCGGTCCGAATCACGTCGCACGCGCGGTTGAGTTGCTTGCCGAAGCCCTGAACATTGACGAGGGGTGAACGTAAGTCGTGGGAAACAGTATAGACGATCGCCTCGAGCTCCTTGTTCTTCTCCGCGAGTTCCGCCACCACGCGCTGCAACTCTTCATCGTTCGCTTTCCGCGTCGTGATATCGGTGCGAATCGCCACGTACTGCAATGGCTTTCCCGCTTCGTCGAGGAAGGGATTAATCGTCGTGTCCACCCAGTAGAACGTACCGTCCTTCGCGCGATTCTTGATCTCACCATGCCACACCTGCCCTTGGCTGATCGTACTCCAGAGATCACGGAAGAAAGCCTTCGAGTGAGTCCCGGAATTGATGATTCGATGATCCTGCCCGATCAACTCGTCCCGCGAATACTGTGAGATCGCGCAGAACTTGTCGTTCACATAAGTGATTTTCCCGGAGGGATCGGTGATCGCCACGATCGAATGCTCGTCCAAGGCCGCCTTGACGTCCCGCAACTCCTTCACCGTGGCCAATAGATCCCGCTCAAGCTGCCGGCGGACCACCAAAACTTCACTCGCGTCGTCAGAAAGCTCAAGTGCCTCGATTCGCGACACGAGCTCAGCCTGAGAAAGCGTTGAATAGTCGTGATTCGGCACAATGGAGATCGTCGCCACCCCGGGCGCGTTCGCAAGGAAAGAGACGCAGTGCCGGCGGCGACGCATTCGCGCCCCTTCGGGACGAATTCTCCCGTGGTCATCCCATCCGCCGCCGCCCTCGTTTTCCACTCACAGTCGAGTGGTAGGACATCCAGGTAACCTGGCCCCTGACAGGACGCGCACCCAATTTCGACACCGATATACCCGGCGAGCGCACTCGCATTGATCGCGCCAAGCCTCCAACTAGGGAAATTCTTTAGCGAGATGCCGCCGCAGCTCCAATTACGCTGCGCATATTTTGTCGCTATGGTGGTGACGCAATGAACGCCACCCTCACGCCCACCCCACGCACCGACACGGCGGACCATCGCGATTCCGACCTCGTTACTCGCCTGCAGCAATCGGTGATCTTCCGCGACTATCAGGATGCATTCGAAACCGCCACCGGACTGCCCTTGGTGCTCCGCCCCGTCGGTTCGTTCCAAGCTCCTCTGGCCGGTTCAAAACAAGTTTCATCGTTCTGCGCTTTGATCGGCGGAACCAGCAAGTCCTGCGCAGCCTGCCTGCAACTCCAAGCCGAAGTCGAAAGCCAGGCGGTGACGGACTGCAAGACCGTCCAGTGTTTCGCTGGATTAAGCGAGTCAGTGGTCCCGGTGCGCATCGGCCAGCACGTCGTCGGCTACCTGCAAACCGGACAAGTCCTGCTGCGCCCAGCCACGGAGAAGAGCTTCAAGACCGCCATGAGCGAGCTAGCAAAATGGAATCGCACCGTCGACGTCGCGCAGTTGCACGCGGCGTACTTCGAAACGCGCGTGCTCACCAAGGCGCGCTACCACGCCGTGCTGCGGCTCCTGTCGAGCTTTGCCCAACATCTCTCGCTCGTCGCGAATGAGCTCATGATCACTTCGGTCGCCGCCGAGCCGCCAGCCGTGAACAAAGCCCGCGCCTTTATTGCCACGCATCTCGGCGAGCCGATGTCGCTGGAGCAAGTCGCCCGCGCGGCGAGCATGAGCTCGTTTTACTTCTGCAAAGTCTTCAAGGCCGCCACCGGATTGACCTTCACGGATTATATTGCGCGCGCCCGGATCGAGAAGACGAAGCAACTCCTTTTGCACCCGCACACGCGGATCAGCGAGGCGGCGTTTGAAGCGGGCTTCCAATCGCTCTCGCAATTCAACCGGGTGTTCCGGCGGGTCGCAGGCGAATCACCCACCACCTACCGCGAACACCTGCATGGCACCGGCTCCACGTCGCAGCGCCAAGGATCGGCCCTGCCGTTTGCCGCCTAATCTAATCGCTTCGCCAAAAAATGCGGAAAGAGCGCCAACGCGTGCGGAGCAGAACTGAAGGTTAAACCCTACACTAAACCGTCTGAACGCAACCGAAGCCCACCTTATGAAACCCTCACCTATTATTAACCTGCCAGAACCATCCGAAGCGGAGATCCAACACACGGCTTACCTGCTCTGGCTCGAGAATGGCCGCGAGGCCGATCACGATTTGGACAACTGGCTGGCCGCCAAGGAACTGCTCCGCCACCACCACGCCCCGAGCAAGGGGCCGCGCCGCCGGGCCGCCAACCCGATTCCACCGGCGATTCCGACCGACGAGACCGCCGTATCCAAAAAGTAAGGTCACCCTCCCAGTCGCCCTTCCAACCTCCCGCCCGACTCTCAATCCCGCACTCCCATGGCCGTCGTTCCACTCACCCTCACGATCAGTTTGTGTCTCGTTTTCACCTTCGTGATCTTCTTCCTCCGCGAACATGCCCGCGGCCGTCTCAGCAGTGCGGAGCGCGACTCCTTGCTCCCACTCGGCGAAGAGTCTCCCCGACTCGCCCGTCAGGTGATCCATGAGCATAACGCCCCGTCGGGCACCACTCACGCCCGTTAATCCGGGATTTGCCCGCGTTCCGTCTTCTCCGCGTTTCCACTTCCGATGCCCGCGCAAAAAGTCACCCTCGAGTTCAACGATAAAGTCGTCCGCCAGTTCCTGATCGCGACCCTCATCTGGGGCGTCGTCGGGATGCTGGTCGGCGTTCTGATCGCTGCCCAACTCAACTTCTGGCAGCTCAATTTCAATAACGAGCTGCTTTCCTTTGGCCGCCTGCGGCCGCTGCACACCAATGCAGTGATCTTCGCCTTCGTCGGGAACATGATGTTCGCCGGCATCTATTACTCCACGCAGCGACTGGTAAAAGCGCGGCTCGCGAGCGACTTCCTCTCCGCCCTGCACTTCTGGGGCTGGCAGGCAATCATCGTCTCAGCTGCGATCACGCTGCCACTCGGGCTCACCCGCGGCAAAGAGTACGCCGAACTCATCTGGCCCATCAACATCGCCGTCGCGTTCATCTGGGTGGTCTTCGCGGTAAACTTTTTCTGGACCCTCGCCAAACGCCGCGAGCCCAGCCTCTACGTCGCCATCTGGTTCTATATCGCGACGATCATCACGGTGGCGATGCTCTATATCGTCAACCATCTCTCCCTTCCCACCAGCTTCACCCACAGCTATCCGCTGTTCGGCGGGGTCCAGGACGGGCTGGTCCAATGGTGGTACGGTCACAACGCCGTAGCGTTCTTTCTCACGACCCCGATCCTCGGGATCATGTATTATTTCATTCCGAAGGCCGCCGAACGTCCAGTCTACTCTTATCGCCTTTCGGTCATTCATTTCTGGTCCCTCGTCTTTGTTTATATCTGGGCCGGCCCCCATCACTTGCTCAACACCAGCCTGCCGGAGTGGCTGCAGACACTCGGCATGACGTTCTCCCTCATGCTCTGGGCTCCTTCCTGGGGCGGCATGCTCAACGGGCTCCTCACCCTGCGCGGCGCCTGGCACAAGCTGCGCACCGATCCGGTCCTCAAATTCATGGCCGCCGCCGTCACGTTCTACGGCATGGCGACGTTTGAGGGACCTCTCCTGTCAATCAAGTCAGTCAATGCGCTGGGTCACTATACAGACTGGATCATCGGTCACGTG
>JBBQEG010000205.1:0-9388 GCA_038320495.1 Opitutales bacterium
GATGAGGACTGGGGAGATGGGGTATTCGTAACACCAGCCTCACCCGAACCCGATTGGCTTCGTGCCTTTCAATTTCAGTCGGGAGCTGTAATCTTAATTCAAGCTTCCGAAGCCCATGCAACGATCAAGCGCTAACAAGACGGTGCTGGACAACCGCCTACCCGCTCCGAGTCGAAATGATTCCCGTAACTACAACCTTTAACCCGCTGTCAAAGGTGGGCCCCGGTAGGCGGTGCCAGACCTTTGACGTTAGGCGACTAGCCACACGTTTATGTTACTCGACACCATCCACGGCATAATCGACAGGCGAGTGTTGCTGAACTACCGGCTTGATCCTGATGCTCTCGGGCGCGTGCTTCCGCCGCCTTTCCAACCCAAGCTTTACGACGGGCACGGTGTCGGCGGCGTGTGCATGATCCGCTTCAAGGAGCTTCGACCGCGATTTGTTCCTTCGTGGCTCGGCCTCGGCTCTGAGAACGCCGCTCACCGCATCGCGGTTCAGTGGCAGCAGGATGGCGAGCAGCGCGAGGGCGTTTTCATTCCCCGCCGCGATACGAACTCATGGCTCAACCAGACTCTCGGTGGACGCGTCTTTCCTGGCATCTTCCAGCGCAGCCGATTCGAGGCCTTCGAGACTGATTCCTCTGTTTCGCTACGCATCATTCGTTCGGACGGCGGCACCGAAATCGCCTTTGCAGGCCATCTCGCCGACAGCCTTCCGGCGACCAGCATCTTTCCCTCCATTGAGACAGCAGCAGGCTTCTTCTCGCTCGGAGCTACAGGCTACTCCGCAACTTACTCGGACGACCATTACCACGGAATGGAGCTTCACTCCCTCAACTGGACAGTCTCGCCACTCGCCATCGACGAAGCACAGTCATGCTTCTTCGACGATCGGCAGCGGTTCCCATCCGGCACAGCCGAGTTGGACTGTGCGCTGCTCATGCGCGGCATTGCGCACGAGTGGCGAAGTCGGCCTGACCTCTATCTGTCTTCCACGCGTTCCTATCTCACGACACATCATGCAACGCCCGCAACGAACGTCGCCTAACAAGACGCGGATGGACAACCCCCACTAGCCCTCCTGTTTTCAATGCTTTACCTCAGCTCAACCTCAACCCCGCGATCAACGCTGGCCCCCGCTAGTGGGGTTGCCATCGCTTGACGTTCGCCAAAGAAACCAATATTATGAAAACTAAATTAGCCTTTGCTACACTCCTAACACTAGGATCAACATTATCCGAAATCAGAGCGGCCGTCTTGATTGACGCGACCACACTGAACGGTGGCTTTGAATCGGCAAGCGCATCACCGTGGGGAGGGCTAACTACGACGATAGATGCTTCATTCGCTCGCACAGGTTCTAACTTCGCAACGATTAGTGGCACAAGAGGCGATGCTTTTCAGTTCTTAATTATTCAGCCCAACGCAGGACAAGATCTAGTCTTGAGTTTCTGGGGTCGAGTCCCGGCGAGTGGGGGCTTTGAATCTCTTTCCGTTTCGCTATCCGAATCAGGCTTTTCAAGATCAGCCGCCGTTAGCCCAGTGAATACGCCGACATTGGAATCAACGAATTGGCAGTTATTTTCGTATGAGTTGAGTATTCCCGCCGACTGGGATTCGACCGGCAACAGTAAATTATCAATTGCTTTCCCGAATGGCTCCCAATCCAGAAGCGCGTTTTTGGATGATGTTACCCTTACTCAGGTGCCAGAGCCGTCAACTTGGTTCATCGCGTTGACTTCGACGGCTCTCCTGCTCAGGAGACAGCGACCGAATAATCAACATTCAATAAAAAAAGAAGGCGAACAAGTCGGAGCAGGCGACGCCGAGGAAGCCGTCTGATTAATTTTAAGCTCGACACCGGCGCGCCTGTCCTATGACGTTCGTTTCAAAATAAACCATGACACTACGCAAGAAGCTATTGATCGGTGCCCTCTCGACTGGATGTGTGATTGGCCTATTTTACGGTGCAATGTATTGGATCTGGCACGTTGGTATTGAAGACGTTCAAAGCGGACTACAAGAGGGAATTACACTGAGTGCAGCTTCCGACAGCCCAATCGAATTGCCAAGCGCAGCAACTGATATTTACTACGCTTACGAGCTGTATTGGCAGGGCGGGGCTTCGATAGCACGTTATCATTTTCCTCGCGGTGATCTTAAGACCCAAGCTGCAACACATCTTCGATCAGTGGCTCCTTGGGTAGAGATCAACTCCACAGCTCTTGCCACCGTCCCAGAACACCGATTCGCATCTCTTTCTTGGTTCCAGCCTACCGCAATTACAAGCGGCTACGAGAGTTCGAGTTCTGGTATTCTCTGGGAGCCTAAAGTGTGGATCGACGAAGCAAATCGACAAATCTTCGTCCTCGACCAAAACTAAAACGAACAAGCCGGAGATGGCGACGCCGAGGAAGCCGTCTGATTAAATTAGCGCTTTTCACCGGCGCGCCATTCCTCTAACGTTATACAAGAAAATGAAGAACACTGCGTCATTTCTCAGTAGCTTGATTGGTCTTTGCATCACGCTAACCGTATCGTGCGCTCATAACGTAAGGCCACTTGATGATGCTGACGAAGCAGACCATAATCTGGAGACCCGCAGCTCCCCTATCGATCAATTCTGGCAACAATTTCGGGCTGAGTTGAGAGACAGAGATGTGTCTCGATCCACCAATTTTCCGATCAATATTGATCTAGCAGAGATGGAAGGCTTTGAGTGTATTGAGAACCGTCCAGAGTTTGTTCGTCACTTCAATACCATATTTCCCGAATCCGCCATAAGAACGCTGCTTCGAGAATCTCCGACGTCTGAAAGAGATGATATTTCAGAGTCAACGAGCTGGGTAATTGTCCACAACGAACCGAACAATGTTTCTGAGCGCGAATGGAGCATCATTTATCGATTCACAAGGACAAGCACAGGAACAATCAAATTAACTGCAGTACACTTTGCGGGATGAGATGCCAAAACCAAATAATAAGAAGCATAACAAGTCGGAGCAGGCGACGCCGAGGAAGCCGTCTGATCAAATTGGAGCTTGACCCCGGCGCGCCATTCCTCTAACGTTCGATCAGAAATGAGCTCGATTCGATATCCATTTCGGGGATTCTTGGCGTCTATCGTTGTGATGGCCCTGCTTTATGGCGGCATATGGTTACAGAGTATCGGTGGGATTCGCGGGATGTATGATGATAGGTCATATCCTGTTTCGTTGTTCATGATTCCGGTAACCGGTTTGCTTGTGAGTGCCATCGTTTTCGTGTTTGCAGTCATCCCGAGCGTTCAGCTTGCTCGATGGTTAGTTCGTAGAGACGCACTTACGAACAGGAAGGGCGCTTTCATTGCGTTCTGGATTTCAATGCTCCTTGGTGGTTTTCTGGGTCTTCTGAAGGCTGACCTTTCGGACGTTGTGTTCGGCGCCTTTTACCTAAGCTTTGGAACCATTGCATTTTGGGCCGCAGCTGTAAGAAATCAAGAAGTCGAACAAGCCGTGGATGGCAACCCCCACTAGCCCCTTTGTTCTCGATGTTTCCACGTAATTTCAACCTCATTCTCGCGATCAACACTGGCTCCCGCTAGTGGGGTTGCCATCACTCTGACGTTCGGCGGCATTACACATCACAGACATTATGCAACAACATGATATCGCAATTCCGATTCTGCCCAGCCGGTCATTGAGTGACACGCTGGTATTTTATCGGCGGCTGGGTTTTGACGGAGCGATTCATAGTTATGGCGACTACGCCATAGTCACGCGGGGGGGAGTGGAAATTCACTTCTTCACTCATCGTGAGCTTTGTCCCGCTGAGTCGGCTGCGATGTGCTACATCAGGGTTTCAGACGCTGAGGACTTATACCGGGCATTTTCTTCGGCGGAGCTGCCCCAGAAAGGTATTCCACGTCAAGATGTCCTCGAAGACAAACCGTGGGGGATGAGAGAATTTGCCATCGTTGATCCAGACGGGAATCTGTTACGCATCGGACAAATGCTCTGACAATAGGACAATAGAGACGAATGATCCTACGAAGTTCATCGCATGGCTTCAGGATCGCGTGCTAGAATAATCGGGCCGAACAAGGCGTCGATCCTAACGCCTGACCGGCCCCGAGTTCAACCTGCCAAGGCCATTCAACCATCAACCCAGAAGTCGGAGTGCTCTCTCAGTCAAACGTAAGATGACTTTGACGTTCGCCAAAGAAAATTCTATGCTCTTAGCCAATGTGATATTTCCGGCGTTCTCCGCGCCATATTTCTCCCAGCTGCTATTCCCCATTGCAGGGATTGCCGCGATACTCACAGAGGTTTTCGTGTTCCGCAAGGTATATAGCTCACTCGAATTTTTCAAAACTCTTGGATTCGTCGTTATCGCCAATATCGCGTCGTGGATATTCGGTATCGTATTAAGCCACTTCCTCCCAAGCGGACTCGCTCCCAAGATCGTCCAAGCTGGTGGGCAGGAAGTTTCGGTTTTATCACGCGGAGATAACTTCGGAAGCTTGGTTATCGCAGCGTTTGTTCTCGCCTTCATCCTATCCATCTTAATTGAGTATCCCGTCTGGAGATCCTTAGGCCGCAAGATGGATCTCCCCAAATTATTCCGGACTACATGTATTGCCCACGTTGCCAGCTACACCGTGCTGATAATCACTCTATTAGTCACTGCACTCATCATGTCATGAATCAAAGAAGGCGAACAAGGCGCAGATGGCGACGCCGAGGAAGCCGTCTGATTAAATTTTAGCTTGACCCCGGCGCGCCATTGATCAGTATGATGCGTGATTCTCGGCTGGGTCCATGCCGAGTCTCCGGCTGGGCATGTGTGCTTGGGTTCCGCCGAGCCTTAGCCGAGCCTTAGCCGAGTCTCTGGCTCGGGTTATGTGCTTGGCTTCCGCCGAGTCTTCGCAGAGTCTCCGGAAGGGGTTGGGTGCTCGGGTTCAGCCGAGTCTTCGCCATCCGCATTCGGCGATCTCCCATCACGATCAAGAAATTCACAATGCGCAGCCGCTTCAAGAGAATAGCACTTTGGTTGCTCCTCGCAGGATTCGTCTGGTGTGTGATCGTGGCGACGCTCATTTGGCACTTTGGCACCCAGGACCACGCGAGCAAGTCTGACTGCATCATCGTCCTGGGAGCTGCCGTGAGCGGGACTACTCCGTCACCAGTTTTTCAAGAGCGCGTCCGCCATGGCATTGATCTCTACCACACGGGCTTCGCTCCCATGCTTCTTTTCACCGGCGGGTTCGGCGAAGGACAGAAGCATTCCGAGGGTAGCGTTGGACGTTCAGTTGCGATTCAACAAGCCGTTCCCGCAGGTGACATTTTGATCGAGGAGCGGTCTCGAACGACCCGGCAGAACTTGTCAGAGGCACGGTCCGTGATGCAGAAGCATGGCTTGAAGTCCGCAATCATTGTCAGTGACCCACTCCACATGAAGAGAGCGATGATGATGGCTGAGGGACTCGATATCGATGCCGTGTCATCTCCGACCCCCACGACCCGATACCGATCGTTCCCGACCAAGTTCAGCTTTCTGATTCGGGAGCTTTACTTCATCCACCACTACATGTTCACCGGCAACTAGTGAACCGTGACCGGCGAACAAGCCAGTGGTGGCAACGGCGGACAACGCCACTGGTTCGCTTCGCTCTGGAAGCCACCCCTCCCTCCCCGACCAATCGATGGTAGCCACGAGTTTCGATCTTGGGACAGCGCTACGGGAGCATGGTTTGCAAGTGGAGCAGGCGGGGTGGCTCGAGTTCGTGTAGACTGGGAAGTGGTCGGGCTGAAGATTGGGCTGCCGCTGATGTTTATCGGCTCGGCTCACAACCTTCGGTATTTCGCTGAAAGGAGACGGATTTTCATGTTGGATACGATGGAAAATGTGATTTGAAGCACGACCTGGCTTCCCATCGGTTCGATCCTGTTAGCCTGCCGGCTGTGGCAAGCGCCAGCGGTCGAGAACCTTCCCGCGGCGGAAGTCCCCCGCCGATTCGTCCACCGTGCCGCGGCTCAGCCAGCCGTCCTCCCAATCCACCCAATGGGCCGGGCCCGGGCTGACGAACGCGCCGGTATTGATCACCCGCCGCCCCCCCACCCGCCAGCACCCGGCGAAATGGAAATGACCGATGACCAGGATCTCGGTTTCCGGGAAATAGCGGTCGCAGAAACCGGCACCCGCACTCGCCTGTGTGATCCACGCTTCGAGGATCTTGAGCGCCCGCTGCGGTGGGAAGATGGCGTCGCAAGCGCGCTGCCAGATCGCGCGGCCGCGGGAATGCCGGCGGGTGGGAAAATTTCTCGCAATCTCCCGGGCCAGCCGAAGCCGCTCGCCCGCATCCCGGTCCGCCCGCGGATGCGCCGCCCACATCCCGCGCACCCTGCCCTGCTGGGTCAGCAACTCGCGTTTCCATGGCGCGCCGTCAAAAAGCAGCGCGTCGCCATGGGTGATGAGGATTTTCCCCCCGGCAAGGGTCACCCATCCCTTCCCCGGCCAGCCCGGATCGTGGTTGCCCGCAAGGAAAACGGCCTCGCATCCCAGCTCGGCACAGATCGACTTGAGATCACCCACCATGGCCGCCGAGCGCTCCGCGAAGCCGGGTGCCAGCTCCTGCCAGGTGTCGCCATTGAAAACGACCGTGCCGGCCCCGGCAAGCAACGGGCGCAG
Organism: Opitutales bacterium; assembly: GCA_038320495.1. Classification (GTDB taxonomy): domain Bacteria; phylum Verrucomicrobiota; class Verrucomicrobiia; order Opitutales; family Opitutaceae; genus ER46. The sequence continues at coordinate 6,673 of JBBQEG010000205.1, forward strand.
CGTCCCGACCCGCTTGACCCGCGATACCCGGTGCCCCAGGTGCAGATCGGAAATCACCCGCACGGGCTCCTTCATGGCCCCGGCCGCCGCTGGCGGACCGCCTCGAACAGACACACCCCCGTCGCCACCGAAACGTTCAGACACTCGACCTTGCCGGCCATCGGGATCATCGCCAGGAAATCGCAGTTCTCCTCGGTGAGCCGCCGCATGCCCTTTTCCTCCGCGCCCAACACGAGAGCGAGCGGACCTTTCAGATCGATTTCATAAACGGACTTCGTCGCCCGGTCGGAGGTGCCGACCAGCCACAGGCCGGACGCCTTCAGCTTCTCCATCGTCCGCGCCAGATTCGTCACCTGCGCGAAGGGCACGTGATCCGCCGCGCCCACCGAAACCCGCCGCACCGTTTCGGTGATACCGACCGCCTTGTCCTTCGGCGCGACGACGGCATGCACGCCGGCCGCGTCCGCCGTGCGCAGGATGGCGCCGAGATTGTGTGGGTCTTGCACGCAGTCGAGGATGAGCACGAAGGGTACCGCATGCTCCGCGACGATCCGCATCAGGTCGTCCTCGTCGAGGGATGGCGTGGTTTTCTCCGGCTCCATCGGACGGACGTGGCGGTTCTCGCGGGCTTCCTTCGGGGTGCGGCCGTGCGGGCGGTTCTGCGGGCGAGGTTTCATGCGGCGGATGCTGTCGCGGAAAAGCACCCGCGAGTCGAGACTTTGGAGTGCGGCGGGAAGCGCCAGCGCCACGCCGCTTTGGATTCGTTAAACGCTCCGATGGCAATTTGAGCCGGGGAACGCCCCCGCCGCCCCCCGGATCCAAAGCGGTGTCGCCGCTGCGCTCTGCCACCGCAGTCCATGGAGCATGGCATCGCCGTCACTTCCCCAGCATCCATGCGATGTGCGGCGTGTAGAGATCCGGCTCGAGCAGGAATGAATCGTGGCCCTTGTCCGAGTGCACCGTGATGTGCATCGCCTCCACTTTCGCGTTCTCCAGATGTTTCACCAGCTCCGTCTGCTCTTCCGGATAGAAGCAGAAATCCGAATCGATCGAAAAAACGAGCCAGCGCTGGCCGGCCTTGCACGACCGGTAGAAAAGATCCTCGGCCGTTTCCGCATCGCCCTCATGGGTCGCATCGTAGCGGGACCACATGTCGATGATCCGGAGATAAGTGTTCGCATCGAAGCGGCCGACAAATTTCTTTCCCTGATGCAACATATAACTCTGGAACTGGTCCCGCACCCGGTACCAGGCCAACACGTCATCCGGTTGCACCACATCCTGGCGGGCGCGCCTTTCGAAGGCGTCGAGATGGACGAAGGTCTTGTGGGAAATCATGCGTGCGAGCGCCAGGCCGTAGAGAGGGGCCCGCGCGCCGTAATAGTTTCCGCCATTGAAATGCGGGTCGTTTTCGATCGCCAGGATCTGCTCGAAAAGGATCAGCCGGTTCAGCACGGTCGTCTTGTATCCTGCGGCGATGGAGATGACATTTCTCACCCGCTCCGCACAGCGCGTCGCGAAGGTCAGGGCGACCAAGCCGCCGACGGAAGCGCCCGCCACCGCGTGCAGGACATCAATGCCGAGGCCGTCGAGCAAGCGCGAGACCACCTCCACCTGGTCGGCCGCGGTCACCGCGGGAAAGTCACCGCCCCATGGCTTGCCCGAATCCCGATTGATCGATGCCGGGCCGGTGCTGCCGTAGCAACCGCCCAGATAGTTCGCACAGACGACGAAATACTTGTCCGTGTCCAACGCCTTACCCGGGCCGATCATCGGCTCCCACCAGCCGTCGTGCAGCTCCGGTTTCCACAAATCCCCCACGCCTTCGATCTCCGGGTTGTGGCCGGCCGCGTGATGCGAGCCCGACAGCGCGTGAAACAGCAGGACCGCATTCGAGCGGTCCTCATCGAGCTCTCCCCAGGTTTCGTAAGCGAGGGTGAAGCCCTGCAGGACCCCGCCGTCCCGCAGCCGGAGGGGTTCTTCCGGGCTGCCGGAATGGAAAAACTGGGTGCGGGTCTCGGCGGGCATGCGCGGAGGCTACGGCAGCCGCCCGTTTGAAGGGAACGGAAAAACCCGCTCCCGCCGGAGCGGGAGCGGGTTCGTACGAACCGTCCCGGAAATCGGCCCGCCAACCGAGGAATGAATCACCCCTCCACACACCCGCGCTCTCACCGCCCCCTGCCGTATGCCCCATCGCCAACCGGTCTATGAGCCATTGGTTCCCCACCGCGGTTCTCTCGCACACAAGGATCCCCACGAGAAACCACCGCCAGTCGCCCTTCAGGCAATGCCGCAAGCATCTGTCGGTCTGCTGGCATACCCAGCGACACCAAAGCTCTCCCCGCCAAGTTCTCTGATTACGCCTCGGCACGCGCGAGCCGCCCCGTTGCGCCCGGTGGCACTCCCGCATCCACTATCACCCGCCAGAGTCGGCAGTTTTTCAGCGAACGTCGGCTCTCCCAGATACCAGCCGCGCCGCCGCAACATCGATCTCCGCCTTCGCGTTTGTCTCCCTCCCCTCCAGCGAAGCCACCTCGGTCCACGCCCGTCTTTTGCCAGCTCGAACGCGCCGAGAACACGCTTCATCACCAACCAGTCCGTCACCCATCAGCGCCCACGCATGAATCCGCCACCCGTGGCTACCACAGACCTTCTCCAGACGGAACATGAACGCCTTTCTGTCCTCGTCATTCTCAAAAACGAGCTTCCCGCCGTC
>JBBQEG010000206.1:0-9374 GCA_038320495.1 Opitutales bacterium
TGACTCGCGGAAGTCCACGCGAAATCCCGGAGCCAGTGCCATTTCAAAGCCAACCAATGAATCAATCACCAGGCGTTTTGCGCCGATCCGCTTAACCGCATCGAGAATTTCATGCATCGTTTCATCCACGGAGAGGTCGAGCGGACGGAGGTACAGAATCTCGAGGTTCCCCGAATCCTGGGCGGACTGCAGATCCAGTCCGAGTTTTGCCGCTCGCGACTTATACCTGAGCGGGCGTTCTTCGAAGATCACGATAATGCCCGGTTCCCGCTTCCGGACGCCGGCGACGATGAATTGAGTCGCCAGGACCGATTTGCCCGTGCCCGAGGGTCCGGCCAGCAAGACGCTATCCCCTTCGAGAACACCTCCGCCCATCAAGCTGTCCAGCTCAGGGATGCCCATGGAAAGTCGGCGGGAGCCATGCTTTGCCGACGCGGTACGCAGGCCCAGCGTCCGCGAGAACGCTTGGATGCCAGAATCCCCGATTCGGATCGTATGCAATCCTGGCACCGAACCCTGACCGCGTAGCTTGACGACCTGCAACTTTCTCACGACCGAGTTTCTTTCCGCCGTTTGACTCAGCAAAATGATGCCGTCGGCGACCGTGAACACGGGGTTATCGCGCACTTCTCCCTCTGAATACTCACCGATCAAGAACGTGGTCGCCTGATAACTCGTGAGCATCATGGCGAGTCGCTGGACGAAGGATTGCAGCTCCATATCCTGCTCGCCCCCGCCCGTTCGCGGCATTTTCCGGAGGACCGAGCGAAACGAGTCCACCACCACCACTCGGGGGTTGGATGCGTCCAATTCTTTTTTGATCTCCTCGAAGACCGCGCTTAAATCTTTCTCCACGACCACTTCACTGAGATTTATAAAGCGGATGGAATGGTCGAGTTTGGCCGCATCGAAGAATGAGTACTGCTGTTGGTAGCGCAGCATCTTGATCGCCGGTTCTCCCAGCACGGTGAAATACAGGGCCGGACGCTGGCGAGTGGCATTGGCAAACACAAACTGGTGCGCCAACGTGGTCTTGCCGCAGCCCGGGGCACCCGCGATGATATTGAACGAGAACTCGGGCAGCCCACCTCCCAGAATTTCATCAAGGCCCCGCACGCCGGAGGGCAACTGGCGGATCGTGACCTTTTCGTGGCCAGGCGTATCTAGACTGGCATTACGTCGTGGCGGAGCTTTGGACTTCTTCTTCATGACTTCTCCATTCCCGGTGGTGATTTCTCGAACACTATTTTCGGCCAGACATTCTGCACCAGACGCAGCGTGAGCGCTTCGCCGATAAAGGTCGCCAACAAACCAAGTAAGTGGGCGACGAGGGCAGTGCCACCCTTCACGCTTTCCCGTTGTTCCTTGAGTTCGGCCGGAATTTCCAACGATCCGTCAGCTTTGACCTGCACGTCACTCAGCCAGGGTACTTCTGACGTGGCGAGGGTCAACGCACGCGCCATGACAGAATGAAACCCTGCGGGCCCGACCAAGGTGGTCAAGGAGCGGCGTAATTTTTCGCAGGCCCGAAAAGCAGCAGGAGTTTTTACGGTGGCGCCGTCGCCCACCCGAATCTCCTCGGCAATCAGGCGCTCGGCAATCGTCCGGTTGTTCCAAGTTGGAATGGACATCGTTTAAGGTGCGCCGGTGCGCCTTGGCGTAGACGGCATCCGTTTAAGGAACCGACGGTGTGGCGGCGTTTTCCGCGCACTGGTTGATGAATCTTGCGCCCAGCTTGCGGAGAATGTCAGCTGAATCCTTGGCTGTATCCGTGCGATTCGACTCGGGAAACTCGCACAGCATCCAATAGTCATGGAGCGCCTTCACCAGGATACGGAGCGCGGCGGGGGAACTTGGTTTCAGGTGATACGCACTCGCGCCCAGCCAGTGGGCTTTTCGGATGTCGTCGTCATCCGCCGAACCCGACAGCATCACCGCCTGTATCACCGGCGCTTTCAAATTTCGCTTTAGAAATTCAAGGACACCGAATCCATCGACTTCAGGCATCTTCAAATCGGTGATAAGAAAATCGGGATACGCAAAGACGCTGCGGTCCGAATATTTTCCTTCGCCTTTAAGGTAGGCGATGGCCTCAACCCCGCCGTCCACCGTTCGAATCTGCGAGGTGGCGCCCACGGCCCGGAAAGCTCCCTGAATGAACATCAAGTCATTTGAATCGTCGTCCGCGATAAGAATTGTTGCGTTGGACTTCTTCATATTTCGCGTGATGTTAGCAGAGTGTCGAGGGGCGCTCTAGGGTGTTTTTACCGCTCCGAAAAGGGAAAAGCAACCTGTTATCGGAATTGCTGCGCGATTGTCGGAGGAGATGGATCCTCCGGGGTGTCAGTGAGCTGAAGCGAACAGGGGGCGTAGGAGAGCCAATCCCGCAGAGGGCGACCCGCGGTCGCAACTGGGTCTCCGCTGACCGCCCGGGCGGGGCGAAGCTAATGTCACGTCTCGCGCAAACGAAAAGAGCGGTTTCCCGGGATCGCAGACGGAGCCCGCGGGAAACCGCTCTCGAGTTGAGCCTTACCCTCGATTTAATCCAGGAAGTAGACCTCGAGCAAAACCTCTCCTGTCTCAGTGGCGGTGCCGCCGCGGATTTGCGCGGTATAGGCGCCCGGTTCGAGCGTAGTGACCAAAGCGGCATCCCGACTATTGGCCGGCAAGGTAAAGGCACCGACGCGATTGAACGTGGCGGGAAGCGTGGTGTCGACCGCTGAGCCGGAAGCGTAGTCGTCATTACCCCCGATTTGCTGCGATCCGCGCCAAAGCATAATCGAAGGATTAGTCAGTGGATTGGTGACGCCAAAAGGAGCAAGGCCTGGTCCCACGGCCCTGATTAGCACCCGGCGTACACCGCTTCCGCCGATGACGAATCCGGTGATGGCCGAGCCATTGGCGGCGAGCGTGGTTCGGGTGGATACATTGATCAGGGGCGATGAGAATGCGACGGGGGCCAGCATGAACGTGCCGCGCTGAGTGCCGCCATTTGTATACGTCGCGACGAAATTGCCCATCGTTGCACTGGTGAACGTCATCGCGACCGTGACACCGGGGAGCGTCCCACTTGGGCCTTCCGTTACGGTGGCAGTGGTTCCGCTGGTCCTCGTGTAGGTAAACGGAACCGGATTCGACAGGGTGCCGTCGGCTCCCAGCGAATAGTCGACTCCGTTCGACGCGAACAATGTACTGATCATTCCAGCGCCATTGGCGCCGCCCGTTGCACTTGTGATCGTGCCGTTGAAGATCGTGCTACTGAGATTAGCCGGAGCGAACTCCTGGGCGTGGACCGGTAGGATGGCTGCGCCAAAACCGGCAATAAGACAAAGAATTTTTAAAGCTTTCATTTGATATATAAAGAGAGAGACGTGGGTGGGTGCGATTGCGGGGCTTTTAGCGGATGCCCCCGTTGAGGCCATTCGGGAAAAATCCGCCGCTCGAAGCATCCGGGGCGAGGTAAACAATGTTGAGCACCTGCCGGGGTGTTCGGGAGAACGCCACGCCATTGGCATCCGTCGGCACGATGTTGGCGTTGCCGGACATCGTGACTCCCTGGTCGAGATCGCTGGGGCCATCGACCGCATCACGAAGATCCGAAATCGCCTGGGCGGCCTGCTGCGCCGTGGCACCTGCCTCGAAGATTTTGGTTCGGATGGTGCCGGCGTGATAGGCTTCAACCGCGAGAATGCCCGCCGCTGCTTCCAGGTAGGTCTTATTGGTCAAGAGGGGTGCTCCGCCTTTGTAGGCAGTCACTCCGACGTCCTCGAAGATGAAAGCGCCGAGAAGGAAGTTTGTTTCATTCGCGAACGGATCAAACCCCGCACCCAAACCAGCCGCTTGGGCAGCGGCGGCAAAGCTCTCGCGGAGATTGATGGCCGGACGCGCCACGGGGGTGGACCCGGCGCCCGTGATGACGGTGCGCAGGAAGGTGACATGCGCCCGTTCGTCGGCGCCGATCTCGCTCGCATATTGCCGGAGTGCGGGAGTGGTGAAGTTCACCTGCGGATTGCTTTTGACGGTCGTCGTTCCGGCCGTTCCAGATCCGCTGACGCCAATGCCGTAGGTCTCAATGCCACGGCCGTCGACCGCATAGCTGTAGTATTCGGCTTCCAAGTACTCGAGATTCAAGGCGAAGTTCAGGACAGCCAGATCCGTCGGGTTGGACGCCGCTGCCTGCGCGAACCCGGCGTTCGCCCGGTTGCTCAGGACTCCCAGCGCGCCCAAGCCGGCGGCTCCAACTCCGATTCGTTTCAACAATGAACGGCGCGTGAGCGGTGCCGCGGCATCTGGCGCGTGATTGCTATTAGTATCAATATATGAAGACATATTTTTTTTGTATTTTGAGGTTCTAACCGCACCGGACCCCGGTGGGGGCTCGCACGGTAAGGGTTCTACGGTGCTGGTCCGCAGTTGGATGCATTCGTTCCGAAATTACTCTTCTGAAGAACCGCTGGTGAAATCTCCCCAGACGCGCGGGACTAAGCGGGCGTGGTGGAAACGTTGATACGGGCATGATCCATTCTCCGTGAACCCCCGTCGTTTTTTCCCGATAGCAGTTTTCCGCCCCCCCGCGAACTCCGGCCGATCGATCTGGGTGAACAGCGTCAGCTAACGGTGGAACCCTCCCTCCGTGGTTGGGTGTCGGCCCGTCTGGTACGGGCACGCCGGGATTTTCTCGCCGGGACCGGGCTACATCCCGATGGGCGCTGCGCCGGCAAAGTGCATCACCGCCCGATTGGCGACGCGTGATTCGGGGAGCGAGACCGTGAAGGTCGTCTCCCAGTCGTTCGTCTCGGTGGAGTCGATCAGGACCTGGGCGACGCGCCACTCGGCGCCGCCTGCGGTTTGGTCGTCATCCCAATGCGTGTGTTTTGAGGACCGCCCTTCCGGGTCGAGGCGGAAGCGGCCGTGGATCTCGAAGTAAGGTGTGAAGGCCGCTTCGATGCGCTTGGCTTCCGGTGAGGCGGGGGCGTTCTCCGGAAGACCGACGCCGGCTTCGCCGGTCGCAAGTCGCACCGCGGCGCTTTCCCATTCGCGCGCCGCGACGTCCTGCAGAAAACCAAAGATTGTGGTCCGCACGAGCCGTCGAAACGCGGGACCATCCCGCGTGATGTCGAACGTCGCCGGTCGCGCCGGCTTGTCGGCGCCGTCACCCACGGCGGAAACAAAGTCCGGATTGCGCAGGCGCTCCCACTCTTCGAGCAGACTCGAATCGATGCCGCGAATGAGTTCGCGGAAGTAATCTTCCATCTCGATGACGGCCTCGGTCTTGGCAGTCGTCGGGACGGTTTGCGCGAGCACCTTCCACACTTGTGAAAGATGCCGGAGCAGGAGGCCCTCGGAGCGCTGCAAACCATACTCGCGAATATAATCGGCGAACGACTGGTAACGCTCGAACATCTCGCGCGCGATCGACTTTGGGCGCACGTTCTCCTGCTCGATCCACGGATGCGCCTGGGCAAAGGTATTGAACGTGTCGTAGAGAAATTCGCGCAAGGGCTTGGGATGTTCGATCTGGTCGAGCTTCTCCATGCGCTCGTCGTATTCCACGCCGGCCGCGCGCATCTCCTGCATTTTCTCGGTCTTCAGCTTGTCGACCTGCCGGCGCAAAATCGCGTCGGGATCTTCGACGATCGCCTCGCAGAGGGTGAGAACATCGAACGGATAATCGGGTGATTCGCGGTCGAGCAGCGGCAGGGTGTCGATCAAGTAGAGGGACAACGCCTGGTGCAGCGAGAAGTCATCCTGCAGCTCGACATTGACGCGGAGCGAGGCGTGGCCTTCGTCTGTATCCGCGTTTTCGTGACGCGAGGTTTCTGCGGTCGCAGCGGGCAGGGTCGGGCGCGGGATGATCTCCACAATCTTGCGATCGACCAAGGCGCGAAACAGCTGCCAGGCGCGTTTGCGCAGGCCGCGCTTGCGGTGCTCGGTTTCATGCGAATCACGGATGAGGCGCTGCATCGCGCGGCATCCGTCATGTTCCCGACCGAGGACGAGCAACAGCATGCCATGCGACACCTCGAAGCGGGAGAGGAGTTCCTCAGGAGGCGCGGTGCGCAGCCGTTCGAAGGTTTTTGCGTCCCAGCTGACGGCGCCTTCCGGGGCGCGCGCTTTGGGGGCGTTTTTCTTTTTGCCGGGATTGGCCGCGGCCTTTTCGTCGGCCCGCTTGTTCTCGATCACGTGTTCGGGCGCCTGGATGATGACGTATCCTTTATCGTCATACCCCTTGCGTCCGGCGCGTCCCGAGATCTGCCGGAAATCGCGTACGGTCAGGATGGCGGCTTTCTTGCCGTCGTACTTCCAGAGCTGGGTGAAGATGACAGTGCGAATCGGCACGTTGATTCCGACGCCCAGCGTATCGGTGCCGCAGATCAGCTTGAGCAGGCCCTTTTGCGCGAGTTGCTCGACGAGAATGCGGTACTTGGGGAGCAGGCCGGCGTGGTGGACGCCGATGCCGTGACGCAGCCAGCGCCGCATCTCCTTTCCGTAGGGGCTGTTGAAGCGGACATTTTCGAGCGCGGTTTGGAGGGCGGCCTTTTCCTCCTTTGAGCACACGTTCAAACTCATCAGACTCTGCGCGGCTTCGCTGGCCGAACGCTGCGTGAAGTAAACGAGGTAAATCGGTGCGCGTTTGACGGCGAGCAGGTCCGCGATCCGGTCGGTCAGCGAGACGTCCGAGTATTCAAATTCCAACGGCACGGGCCGGCGGTCGCTGCGCACGGTGACGCTTGGGACGCCCGTGAGCTGGGTCATTTGCTTCTCGAAGAATTCGGTGGCGCCGAGGGTCGCCGACATCAGGAGAAAGCGCGACTGGGGCATCGTGAGCAGCGGCACCTGCCAGGCGTAGCCGCGTTCGGCATCGGAGTAGTAGTGGAACTCGTCCATGATCACGACGCGAACATCGCTGGTGTCACCGCGGTGAAGGGCGATGTTGGCGAGAATCTCGGCCGTGCAGCAGAGAATGGGGGCGCGCGGATTGACCGATGCGTCGCCGGTCATCATGCCGACGTTTTCCGGGCCGAAGTCGCGGCAGAGGGAAAGAAACTTTTCGTTGACCAAGGCCTTGATCGGGCACGTGTAGACGGAACGTTCGCCGGTGCAGATGGCCTTGAAGTGAAACGCGGCCGCGACAAGCGATTTGCCGGAACCCGTGGGCGTATTGAGAATGACATTACGCCCGGCCAGGAGCTCGAGAATGGCTTCCTCCTGCTCGGGATAGAGTTCGAGACCGCGTGCGGTGATCGCGCTCAAGAAACGCTCGAGGATGGCGTCGGGATCGGGGAAGGCGCCGTTGGCCGCGCGAAAAGGAGCGAGGGGTGCGGGAGAGGGCGACGGCGGCAACGAACTCGACATTGGGTCAAAGGGCGCAGTGCTCGCGGGAAGAGTCAACTCGCGGTGTTGAAGGGCTTACGTCGTACCATTGCGGCAAAAGGGCATGGCGTTGTCGTCGTCACCTTCAAACCGGGCTTCGTGTCGATGGCGGCGGGCCTGACGTTTTTCAAACGGAGATTCCGACAGAGAAGGGTTTTCACCGGGGAACAGACAGGAAAGACAGGAATGTCTGTGTCACGCTCCAGTTCAGAGGCAAATGGGTCGATATACGCCGAAATGCTTTGCTCATCCCTCGGGATCCAAGGCGGTCTCCGCGTTAATTCCGCCACACTTTCCATCCATGGCTAACATCCTTCTTTTCGACGACAATGATGTCGCCGGGTGTGCGATGCAGGATATCCTGGGTCGCGAGCACCACGCGACGTTCGTGGCCGCCACCGCCGACGACGCGTGGCGGATTTTGCGGGAAGGAGTACTCTTCGATCTCGTTTTCCTGGAGCTCAACGTACCTGGAAGTGGCGGAATCAACTTCCTCCGGAGGCTGCGCGACGACTGGTTTTGGAAAATCCTGCCCGTGGTTGCCTACACCACGGAACGGGATTCCCGCATGGTGCGCAGAGCGCTCGCGTTGAAGGTCCAAAGCTACTTGATCAAACCGTATCAAGAGGAGTCGATTCTATCCGAGGTGACAAAGGCGGTGCAGAAACCTTGGCGTGACCTTCACTTTGACGAACCCGCCTCGTTTTGCACGTTGATGGAGTTGTCTCTGGAGTTGCTCGTCACCCGGCGCGAAGAGGTGCAGTCGGGCTTCGAGGCCGCCGCGAAGGAATTCTCTGCATGGGCGGAAATTCGGGAGAGCGAGGAGAATGCGATTCTGCGAATTCGTGACCTCGTTTCCAGTGCGGAAGGCGCCGGCGTTTGGGCGGGACTCGACTATCTGCGCGATTTGCAGATTCAAGCGATCCAAGGCAATTGGGCGGCGTTCGCTGGGTCGGCCGAACCCCTGAACTTTGCGAGCGAGCTGATTCGCTGTCAGCTCAATCCCCGCTATGCTCCTGAATTTCTTGGCGCGGCGCTCAGCCGGCCGGAGCACGCGCAAAGCGTATTCAGGTTTTAGGGACGAACCCCAGCGGACCGGCCAGGGGGAGCCGATGTTAGGGGTTCGAGGGCCGGCGCCCGTGGCGTCCGCTGGAGCCCTGACTCGACGTACCCCCCGAGTTGGGTCGAGCTTCGTTCCCCGACCCCCCGCGGGTGCCGGGTAGAGTAAGTTCGCGGGTGGGTGGCGAAGCGGGGTGCGTCGCGGGTGGAACCGGTGAAGCCGGCGCGGCCGACGGCGGCGTCATCCGGGGGAAACTACGGGCTTGCGCGATCCCGGGAGCAGCCGGCTGGCTGAGCGTAGGATTCGGTGTGAGGGAGCGCGCGGAGGGCATCGGACCCATGACCGGAGCGGATGAGGCGGAAGAGGAGGAGCGGCCAAATCCACCCCTCGATTGCTCATTGTTACTGCTGCCGCGGCGTATCCCTGAATGGGTTACGCCGGGTGGGTGGTTGGGTTGGGTTCGGGACGGGACGGCGACGTGCGGAGGGTGGGCCGGGCGGGGCGACAGGGACGGAAATGGAACCGTGGGCGTAATTTGAGAATATGCGCGGGCCGCGGGTGAAGGCGCCGGCGTCACGCCGCGGGAGTGAATCGCGGATCGTGCGGGAGGTACGCGGTGGAAATAGGTGGGAGCGAGGGACGGTCCCGGAGGATGGCGGCCGTTGGACGCGGGCGTGCGATGATGAATCGCGGGCCCGGGATGAGAGTGGGACGATCGCACGGTGGAGCGGCTGAAGCCGAACGGCGTCGGGCGCACGACGGCTCCAACTGCGGGTTGGTGGGGGAAACCGAACGGGCGCGCGGGCAGGGGAGCGGAAGGGCGCCAAGGCCGGACGCCGGGCGGAGGCACGTGCGTGAACGTGGGGGCGATGGGCACGATCGGCCGCCGCCAGTCATGACGACTCCACGGACGATGCCGGTTGGCGCACCAGAGCGTGTT
>JBBQEG010000207.1:0-9366 GCA_038320495.1 Opitutales bacterium
GGTGGCTCGACCAGCACGATTTTCGCAACGTGTTCGTCGACCCTGACAATGAAGGCATGGCCAGCCGGGCCCGGGGCTGGAGCATCGCGGAAATGATCGACGCGGGGCATGCGGTGAACCCCGCCTGCGTGATTGCTTACAATTCGAAGCCGCCGGCGCCGGCCAATGCGGATCTCGCCGTCCACTTTAGTCCGCCCATTCCTGGAAAACCTTACGTTGAAACCGAAGGAACGCCGACGAATGCAAATTACTGGGGTAACTACAGCAAGCGCGACGGATACTATAACTATATCAACATAGGTGTGTACACCGAGGCGATGAAGCAGAACCAGCTGGCGCATACGATTCGGCTGATCGAGGAGGCGAATGGGTATGTCTTCGCGTCAACCTGGTTGCAGGCGGCTCCGCCGCACGGACCCAACATGCTTCCCGGCGGCACGGGAACGGCTGACGATCCGGGAATTAACTGGTGGCTCGAATTTCTCCGTCACCGCTACGGCCCCGAGCGCGAGGTTCCGGCGCCCCGCGCAAAAAAGTAAAGGCAGGGACGGGAGCCGCTGGTTCGGCGTTTCCAGGCTGGCGTCTGCCGTGTGGGATTCCGGCGAAATGCCGCGGGCATTTTGCATCCTTCACCCCGCCCATCGGAGAAACTCCGTTTCTGCGACTCACGTTTGTCTTTGGGGCCGGCTTTGCTACGATCCCACGGTAATGCCGACGGCGCTCTCCATTCCCCGGGTTTCGGTAAATCTCGAAGTAAACGGCACCTCACGTTCCGCCGAGATCGAGCCGCGCGTGGTGCTGTTGGACTTCTTGCGGGAGACGCTTGGTCTCACCGGGACCAAGAAGGGTTGCGACCACGGCCAGTGCGGCGCCTGCACCGTGCTGGTAAACGGCCGGCGGATCAAGTCGTGCCTGTCGCTCGCGGTGATGCACGACGGCGACAAGCTCACGACCATCGAGGGACTCGAACGGGATGGTCAGCTGCACCCGATGCAGGCGGCGTTTCTTGATCATGACGGGTTTCAATGCGGCTACTGCACGTCGGGGCAGATCATGTCCGCCGTCGCACTTGTCGATGAACCGATTGGTGTCGGCGACACTGCGGTGCGCGAGGCGATGAGTGGGAATCTGTGTCGCTGCGGGGCGTATCAGAATATTTGTCACGCCATCCAGGCGGTGCGGCGCCGGGCCTGAACGCGATGCGTGCCTTTGCCTATCAGCGGGCCACGTCCGTCGCCGAGGCTGTTGCCACCGGGCTCGCGTCGGCCACGTCATTCGTGGCCGGTGGCACCACGTTGCTCGACCTGGTGAAGCTCGACGTCATGCGCCCGGAGCAGGTGATCGACGTCAATCGTCTGCCGCTGGCTCGAGTCGAAATTCTGCCCGATGGCGGACTCCGGGTCGGCGCCTTGGTGCGCAACAGCGATCTCGCCTGGCATCCCGCCGTTCAGGAGCGTTATCCGGTGCTGTCCGCGGCGCTGCTGTCCGGGGCGTCCCCGCAGCTGCGCAACATGGCCACCACCGGCGGTAATCTCATGCAACGGACCCGCTGTCCCTATTTCCGCGACAACCATTCCGCCTGCAACAAGCGCGAGCCGGGCTCAGGCTGTGCCGCGCTCGAGGGATGCAACCGGAGTCACGCCATCCTTGGCGGCAGCGATGCATGCATCGCCACGCATCCCTCCGATATGTGCGTCGCACTGGCCGTGCTCGACGCCACCGTCGAACTGGAGGGACCGGGCAGCCGACGGAGCGTGCCGTTCGCGGCGTTTCATCTTCTTCCGGGCCGCACGCCCGAGCGCGAACACGCGTTGGAACCAGGTGAGCTGATCACCGCGGTCACGTTGCCGCCCGCTCCCTCGGGTGCCCGCCAGCAGTACGTGAAGCTGCGCGATCGCGAGAGTTTCGAGTTTGCCCTGGCTTCGGCTGCCGTGCTGCTCACGCGAGAGGGGGATCGAATCGGCGAGGCCCGCGTGGCGTTCGGCGGCGTGGCGACCAAACCATGGCGGAGCGCGGCGGCGGAACAGGTGCTGCGCGGGGCGCCTGCCACGTTGGAGACGTTCCGGGCCGCGTCGGCGGCCGCTTTGCGGGAGGCACAGCCGCGGCGGCACAATGCGTTCAAGCTTTCGCTCGCCCGGCAGGCCCTCGAGCGTGCCCTGTCCGACGCCGTATCATGAGTGCGGATACGAAAGTCATCGGCCAGCCGCTCAATCGCCACGAGGGTCGGGCCAAGGTCACGGGACGGGCTCTCTATGCGGCGGACCACCCCGCGTCGAGTGTGGTGCACGCTGCTGGAGTCATGAGTGCGGTGGCAGCCGGGGAAATCGTCCGGCTCGATGCCACTGCGGCGGAGCAGGCTCCTGGCGTACTTGCGGTGCTGCACCATGGCAGCGTGCCTGAGCTCCACCGGATTGACGAGGACATGGACGAGGGACGAAAAGCCGCGGAGGAGCGTCCGCCCTTCGAGGACAACCGGATCTACTATTTCGGCCAGTTTGTCGCCGTCGTCATCGCTGAATCTCTGGAGCAGGCGCGCTGGGCCGCGCAGCTCGTCGAGGTTGAGTATCGGGTTGAGCCGCACGTCCTGACATTGGACGAGGGAATCGAGACGCACGGCGCGAAGCCGCAGGAGGATGAAGAAAGTCTGCGGGGCGATCCCGATGCCGCTCTGGAGCGGGCGGCCGTGCGGATCGATACCACCTATACGACGCCGGTCGAGGCGCATTGTGCGATGGAGCTGCACAGCACGCTGGCGGAGTGGGATGGCGAACGTCTGCTGCTGCACGATTCGACCCAGTGGGTGTTCGGACAGCCCCGGACGCTCGCAGCCATGCTCGGCCTTCCCGAAGACAAGGTGATCGTGAAAGCGCCGTTCATTGGCGGTGGATTTGGCAGCAAGCTGTTCCTCTGGCCTCACACTGTTCTCGCGGCCGTGGCCACTCGCATGCTTCGTCGGCCCGTGAAATTCGTGCTGCCCCGCCAGTACCATTTCACCACCGCCGGCCATCGCCCGTTCACGCGGCAACGTATCCGGATTGGAGCGACACCAGATGGCCGCCTCACCGCGCTGCGGCATGACAGCCAGTCGCATACTTCCCTCGTGACGGATTACGTCGAGAGCTGCGGCGAATCGACGCCGGCGCTTTACAGTTGTCCGAATGTGGCGGTCACTCACGAACTCGTGCCGGTGAATGTCGGTACGCCGACCCCGATGCGCGGTCCGGGGAACTGTCCCGGGTTGTTCGCCCTCGAGTCGGCGCTCGACGAACTCGCCGTGACGTTGAAGCTCGATCCGATCGAGCTTCGCCGGCTCAACCTGCCGGCACGTGATGAGGAAAAGGATACGCCCTGGTCGAGCAATCACTTTGAGACCTGCCTTCTTCGAGCGGCGGAGCGGTTTGGCTGGAGCCGCCGACGGCAGGAGGTTGGTGCGATGCGCGAAGGTCGCGAGATTCTCGGCTGGGGCTTTGCGGCGGCGACCTGGCCGGCCTGGCGGGATCAGGCGGACGTGACGGTGGAACTGCGGTCCGACGGCACGGCTCGGGTCGAATGCGCAACCCAGGATATCGGTACCGGCACCTATTCAGTGATCGCGGCCGTGGTGGCCGAGCTGACAAGCCTGCCTCCCGAAAAAATTGAGGTGGCGATTGGCGACAGTACGTTCCCCCGCGGCCCGATTTCCGGTGGTTCAATGGCAACCGCCACCCTCGTGCCCGCGGTTGCCGGCGCAACCCGCAACGCCCTTCACCATCTGTTCGGCGATGGTAAAACGGGAGTGGCCCATAGCGCCGGTTGGGCTGAAGCGTGGCGCAAGGTCGGGCGGACGTCCGTGGTCGGCGAGTGTCATGCCGAACCCGGTGACGAGGAGGACGCGTTCGCCTTCCGTTCATTTGGCGCACACTGCGTTGAGGTGCGCTGGGACCCGGAGATCACGAAACTGCGAGTGTCCCGGGTGGTGACGGTCATCGACGCCGGGCGTATCATCAATGCCAAGACGGCGCGCAATCAGGTGGAGGGGGCGCTCGTGATGGGGCTCGGGATGTCGCTCCTCGAAGAAACGGTTTATGATCCTCCCAGTGGACGGGTTGTGAATGACAATCTGGCCGACTACCGTGTCATGGTGCACGCCGGGATGCCCGAGCTTGATGTGACCCTGCTCGACATTGCGGATCCGCAGATCGGTGACTTTGGGGCAAAGGGCATTGGTGAGATCGGCCTGACGGGAATTGCCGCGGCGGTGGCGAATGCGGTCTATCACGCCACCGGCAAGCGCATTCGCGATCTGCCGATCACGATCGAGAAGTTGCTCGCCTGAGTCGGGCGCGGCCGCGGCCGGCGCGGGGTGGACTTTCGCTGACCGGCGGCTTGGGAGGCAGCCGAAGACCTCAGGTTGTTAACAAACGTACGAGCCGCCCCCACTCCAGTTTGGAGTGATGATCGTCTGGCGGGAAGAATCAATTCATCGCTTGCCGCTGCGGTGGTGCGTCGGCTTCGAATTCAATTTTCCCGAAGCGATCCATCACTCCATCAACCGTGGAAATCACCGACATGATCCCTTCGCATGGCCCCGGGGCTAATTCTTGCCGACGGGATGCCAGGCCTCGATTTTCTTTCGCAGCCGATCCACGATCTCCGGATGGGCGGTTGATAGCTCGTGTTTTTCGTGCGGATCGTCCCTGAGATTATACAGCCTCACCGGCTGCGTGTCCCAATTATGGATGTTTTTATAGTGGGTCGTGTCCTTGCCTTCATAGCGGAGCAGCAGCTTCCAGTCCCCGGAGACACACCATAGGTATTGGAGCGTGGCGTCGGGATTGTCGGGGGTCATATTAAAGACGGAGTGGCATACGCCAAACACCGTGTCCCGCTTTTCCCGGGCGTTCGCGTCGAGGAGATTGATGCCCGGTAGATGCTTCGGAGGATCGATCCCCGCTGCTGCTGCGATGGTGGGAAACAAGTCGATCGCGTGGGCGAGATCCTGAGAGCGGCTGGGTATCACGTGGTGCGGCCAGGAGACCAGGATAGGGGTGCGGATGCCCATATCGTAGGGCGAACTCTTCGATCGCAGGGCATATCCTTGCCAACGTTCCTGGTTGGGGTCAGCCGCATTCGCGCTGCGGGCGGCCCAGCCGTTGTCGCAGATGTAGATGACCACGGTGTTTTCCCTCAGCCCTCTGCGATCGAGATGATCGAGCAGGTCGCCGCACGTTTCGTCGAACCACTCGCACATGGCATAGTATTTGGCGACGTCCTCCGCGCGGTCCGGGCGGGTGTATTTTTCAAGCAGGCGCTTCGGGGGATTGTGCGGCGTATGGGGCAGAAACGGCGCATACCAAACCAGGAACGGTTTCTTCTCCGCAATCGCGGCGTCGATGAAATCGGTTACGGGTTTCATGCCCGTGCGGCCGATTTCGAGACCCGCATCCCCGTGCCGGCCTCCTCGGGTCATGCCGTGAGTGAAGCCGCCGTCGGAGTACGATCCCTCCCACCATTTGCCCGATTGGTGGGCGAGGTAGCCGTTCGCGGTCAGCTCCCGGATGAAACTGGGCAAGGTGTGAAAAGCGGCACGCAACGGCATGTCCAGTGCCTCACGATTATTTCTCCCGTCCACATCGTTTCCGGTGATGCGGTGCGCAAATGGGTAGCGGCCCGTGATCATGGAGGCGAGTGAAGGACGACAAAGCGGCGCGGCCACGTAGCCCCGCTCGAAAAGGACGCTGCGTTCCGCCAACCGGTCGAGGTGAGGGGTCTTGATGTGCGCGTGACCCATGAAACCGTAGTCCGTCCAACCTTGGTCGTCGCTCACGATCAGGAGGATGTTTGGTTTCGGGTCGGCGCCGTTGGCTCGATCGACACTGCCAGGAATGAGAAGGGCTGACAGCAGGAGGAGTGAAGATTTCAAATGTGAAAGGGCCATGCCAGGAACTCGGACAAGCTGTCCATACGGATGGATTCTAAGGCGTATTGTACATTTGCGAGTCGATTAGTGAAAGCGTCGGTTGGTTGAAGGCTTTCGCGCGTCGCAAAGGGAAGGTGGGGGCGGTGATAAGCGGCCTCGCCTCGTGTTTTTCGATTCCTTACCGGGTTGCGAACGTCTAGCTTGATTGTATGCCGAACACCCCATCTCCGCATCTCATCAATCGCCGTTTCTTCCTCCGGGCGGCCGGGATCACACTGGCGCTGCCGTTGCTGGAGTCGCTGAGCCCGCGCGTCCTCGGCTCGGGTCTCGCGATCGGTGGTCAGCGGGGAGCGGCCGTGGCGGCGAAGCGCCCGATGCGTCTCGTCTGCATCGGCAACATGCTCGGGTTTTACCAACCGGAGTTTTTCCCCAAGCAAACCGGCAAGCACTACGAATTGCCGTCGCTGCTTCAGCCCATGGCGCCGCATCAGAGCGACTTCACGCTGTTCGCCGGGCTCGATCACGGAGTGAAAGGCGGGCATTTCGCGATTCACTCGTACCTCAGCGGGGTGCGTCAGGTGGACGCAAAGGGAATGCCGGAGGGCAACATCAGTCTCGATCAGCGGGCGGCCGAAACCGTCGGCGGGGTGACCCGCTTTCCGTCCCTCACCGTCGGATCGGAAGATGGTTTGCACGGTGGGTGTATGATGTGCTGGACGCGGAGCGGAACCCGGGTGCCGCCCATTCCGGGGCCGAAGGAATTGTTTCGAAAGTTGTTCGTCAGCGACAGCGCGGGCGATCGCACGCGCACGGCCGATCGTTTTCATCTGCATGGCTCCATCCTGGACGCGGTCAACGGTGACGCGAAGTCGCTCGAGCGCCATCTCGGCCGGCGCGACCAGGAAAAGCTCGAGGAGTATTTCACCGCGGTGCGTGACGTCGAAAAACAAATGGAGCTCGGCAAACGCTGGGCCGATGTGCCGAAGCCGAAACCGGAAATGCCCGAGCCGGAGAACACCGGGTTCGTTTCCGACCTGCCGGTACTCTACGATTTGCTTGCTCTCGCGCTGCAGACGGATCTGACGCGCATCGCGACACTTGAGATCGCGGGCGGTTTTGAAGCGTCCGCCCTGGGTCTGCGCAAAGACTATCATGCGCTGTCGCATCATGGCCAGGTGCAGGAGAGTATCGATGGGCTGTTGAAGCTCGAGAAATACCAGATGGCGCAATTCGCGCGGTTTATCGGCAAGTTGAAGTCACTCGAGGACGGAGACGGCAAACTGCTCGATCACACCCAGGTGCTCTTCGGCAGTGGGATGGGCAATGCTAATGCCCATACCAATTCCAGCCTCCCGATGATCCTGGCCGGCGGCGGCTATAAACATGGTGAATTCCGCGCGTATCCAGAAAAAGGATTGGGCCGGGTTCCGCTTTCGAATCTCTACCTCAGTCTGCTCCAGCGCTTCGGACTGGAGACGGATCGCTTCGGCCTCAGCACCGGCACCATGCGGGATCTCGAGTTGGCGTGAGACGGACGACACTTCTTCGATTGATGACTACAGCCTCGTTTCGGGCCGCGTGGCGGCTGATCGTAACCGGTTTCATCTTGGGGGCGCTGGCAATGGCGTCGTCGATCGCCGCCGACCCTGCGGTGCCGCTTGCTCCGGCCACGCAGGAAAAAATCCAAGCCTTCTTCGCACGTTATTGTTACGAATGCCACGGGCCCGAAAAACAAAAAGGCGAACGCCGCTTCGATCAGCTCGTTTTGCCCGCCACGCATCCGGATACGATCTTCCTGCTGCAGGACGTGATCGACCAACTCAATCTGGGGGAAATGCCGCCGACGGACACGGAGCGTCATCCCGAGGGAAACGAGGTACGTGAAATCGTGGCCCAGCTCACCGCACTCGTGGCCGACGGGCATGCCCGGCTCGCAAGCACGGGCGGGCAGACGGTGCTGCGGCGGTTAAATCGCCGCGAATATATCAATACAGTCGGTGACCTTTTCGGAATGAACATGGTGATGTTCGACCCGACCACGAGTTTCCCGCGCGATCAGGTCGCGCAGCAGATGGACAACCTGGGTGACACGCTGAAGACCTCCGGGTATCTCCTTGCCCAATACCTTGAGGCGGCGGATCAGGTCGTTGAAAAAGCCTTCAACCAGACCACCCGCCCCGAGGAGCAGACCTGGCGGTTCACCGACGACTTTCGTCAGCAGCCCGAGCTGCGTCACTCGCATAGTCGGGTGCAAAATTATAGCTACATGGCGTTATATGAAACCACCAACTCGGACAAACATGAAGGCGCGTATGGGCCTTTGTTGGCATTTGCGCAGGGCGTGCCGGCGGATGGGTATTACGAGATCCGGGTGAAGGCGGAGGCGAAATTCCGGAAGAATAGCTACGCGCCGGATTTTTTTGGCACCGATCCGTCGATGCCCTTTCGGCTGGGAGTGGTGGCGGGAAACGCCAAGGCGGGCCCTTTGCACCTGCCCCAGCCGATCGAGCCGCAGCTGGGTGAAACCATCGTGAAGGATGACGAACCCGAATGGCATACAATCAAGGTCTGGCTGGATCGGGGGTATACGCCGCGTTTCACGTTCCCGAATGGCATGCTGAGTGTACGAAATGCCTATAACCGGCTGATTCGCGTATATAATTCGACGTTCCCGGTGGAGACGCGCAAAACGACCGGCATCGTCGAGGCGCGGGTAGTCGTGATGCGCCACGGACAACTGCCGCAGATCCGCATCCACGACGTCGAGATTCGCGGGCCGTTGGTCGAAGCGTGGCCGAACGCAACGCAGCAGTTGATATTGGGCGGAAAATCGTTTGCCCCGGAACGGACCCGTGAAATCCTGGCGACCTTTGCAAGTCGCGCCTATCGACGGCCAGCGCGCCCGGATGAGGTGGAGCGCTTGATGGGCGTGGTCGAGGCGCGGCGCCAGCGGGAGGGAGATGCGTTTGCGGCGCTCAAGGATGGGTTGAAGGCGGCGCTTTGTTCACCCGCATTCCTGTACCTGGTTGAACCGGACGCACGCGGGTCGGAGGAGTCGAGGTCCCGACAGCTCTCCGCGCATGCCCTGGCGTCGCGGCTCTCGTATTTTCTGTGGTCAACGACTCCGGATGCCGAGCTGCGCCAACTCGCCGACACGGGCGAGTTGCTGGAGGAGGGCGTCCTGGTGGCGCAAGTACGGCGGTTGCTGGTGAGCCCGCGGGCCGACGCGTTCGTGAATGGATTTCTTGATGCCTGGCTGAATCTCCGCAACCTCGGCGACATGCCGCCGGACCGCGGCACCTTTGCGCGGTTTTACGCGCACAACCTGCAGCCCGCGATGAAGCGGGAAACACAGCTCTTCATGCGCGATCTGGTGGATCGCAATGAAAGTCTGCTGCGCTTTATTGACGCGGACTATACGTTCGTGAATCGACCGCTGGCGCGGCACTATGGGATGGCGGATGCAA
>JBBQEG010000208.1:0-9353 GCA_038320495.1 Opitutales bacterium
TCGATGAGTTTCGCCGAGGAAAGTTTGGAAGCGGAGGTGGAGACAGCCATGGGTCAAACGGAACGGCTGCCCACCCGCGTGGAAAGAGCCGAGGATTCAGTGCGCTCGCTTAGGCGGGTTTACCTGGAACTTTTACGGCGGCCACGAGCTTTTTGACGACGTCGTCGACGCGGATGCCTTCCGCTTCGGCCCGGTAGTTAAGTAGCACGCGATGACGCAGCGTCGGGATGGCGAGTGCCTGAATGTCTGCGACCGATACATGCGCCCGCCCTTGCAGGAGAGCCCGGGCTTTGGCCCCCAGAATAAGAAACTGGCCGGCACGCGTGCCGGCGCCCCAGCTCACCCATTCGTTGACAAAGTCAGGCGTCCCAGTTTGCCCGGGTCGCGAGGATGACGTGAGTTGCACGGCGTAACGGACCATGTCGTCGGCCACCGGAACTTTGCGCACCAAATCGTGAAAACTAAGGACGTCTTCTCCGGTGAACAAGGCTTCGATGGGCGTGGGGCGGCCCCCCGTGGTCCGTGCCACGACCTGCACCTCGTCATCTTCGGGCAGGTAATCCATGACGATGTTAAACATGAAACGATCCAGCTGCGCTTCGGGCAGCGGATACGTGCCTTCCATTTCGATGGGATTCTGCGTGGCGAGGACGAAGAACGGCTCCTCCAGCGGATGCCTCACGCCGGACGCGGTGACTTGATGCTCCTGCATCGCTTCAAGCAGCGCCGCCTGGGTCTTCGGTGGCGTCCGATTGATTTCGTCCGCCAGCAGCATGTTCGCAAACACCGGCCCGCGCACGAACGTGAGGCGACGGCCACCATCGCCGGTGTCCTGCAGAATCTCCGTGCCGGTGATATCGGCCGGCATGAGGTCGGGCGTAAACTGGATCCGTTGAAACCGCAAATGGAAGACTTGGGCGATCGACTTCACGAGCAGCGTCTTCGCCAAGCCGGGGGCACCGGTGATGAGGCAGTGTCCGCCGGCCATCAGCGCGATCATGATCTGCTCAATGACCTCACGCTGTCCCACGATCACTTTCGCGAGTTCGGCATCGATTTTCACCCGGCCCGCGATCAACCGCTCAGCCGTTGCGCGCTCTTGCTCGAAACTGCTAACCGGTTTCGAAGCAGAGGGAACCAGCGGCGCCGGCGCGGTTTCGAGGAGTGGAGGTGTGGGAGTACTCATTGAAAACAAAAAATGGAGTGAAGCGGGGTGGGAAAGAGAGGGGCGGTGGAATTCGAGGGGCAGACGATCGGACCGCCGCCTCAGTGCGTCATGAGATAGAAAATCAAGTTCACTCCTAATGGATACGAAATCCGCTCAGCAAAGGTTGCAAAATAATCGGCATTCTCGCCTTCACGCTCCCAACCGTCGCTGATGTCGGTGTTGTGGAAGGCGATCACCATGATCCTGCCCTTGGCGTCATGAAGCGCCCGCACCGACACGGTCTCCGAGCCCTCCCCGCGATCAATTTGGATCGGGGGTGAGGTGGGATTGTCAGGATTATGCCGGCGATCCCAGAATTGCATCGTTGGCACTTGGATGCGCTGCATCGGTCCAGGGATTTTGAAAACGGAATTAAAAATCGGGTGATCCATTGTCAGCTCAGTCCAGGTGTGCTCTGGAAGCACCCGCCGCATCTGCTTAGCGAAGCCGTCCCACTCACCCTTATTCCAGAAATCGATCACCGACAATACGCCGCCCGCGAGCAGATACTTGCGCAATCCCGCAATCTCCGGCTCCCGCAAGACCATGTAGCCGGGATGCTCCATGAAGAGGAACGGATAATTGTGCAGATCCGGATCATTCAGCTTCAGCACGCGCCCGTCGGGATCGACCCGGGCCGAGGTCATCTGCTGCAGACGATACGACATGTTCAGGTCTGCATCCGGGAAATCCACCCACCAGCCGATGCGGCGTCCCTGATGGAAACGCGGAACGGGCGAGGTCGTGGGCGTGACCTTGAAAATGGCTCGCGCAAAGGTGAAGACGTCCTTTTCGAACCCGACGGGATTCGACCACATGGGCGTGCCGGTGCTATGCGAATCCACTTCCCGCGCCGTCTTAACCACGTCCTCGTCAATGATTCCGCTGCCCTCGGTCTGAACCAGCGAGCCCCCGAGGTCGCCTTCATTACCAAATTGCCTCGGGTCGAAAAGCCGCGGCACCGGCAGAGAATTCACCGGCTGCGCTACCAACGATCCCGCCCAGCACCCAGCGCCCACACATGCCCCGAGCAGAAGGCGCCGGCACACCCTTCGTCCCTCATTCGCCATTGATAATAAATCCGTCATCGGGCCGCCCTCCTCAGTGCGTCATCACGTAGAAAATAATATTAATCCCAAGAGGATACGCGATCTTTTCGGAGAAGTTCGCGAAATAGTAGGCGCTCTCGCCCTCACGTTCCCAACCATCGCCGTTGTCCGTGTTGTGCGTCGCCAAAACCAGCAGCCGCCCTTTTTCATCGAAGATCGCCCGGTGGTGAACCGTCCGCGTGTCCCCATCGTGATTATCTTCCCACGTCACTCCGGTATACTGACTCTGGTCCCCGGTCCGAATGTTAGGCACCTGACCCTTGGCCTTAATGGAAAATACACAGGTATAGAGCGGATGATCAAGCGGCAGTTCAACAAAGCTGTATTCGGGAAACACCCGCTTGAACTCCCGCTCCACATTTCGCCACGCCGAGTCACCCCAAAAATCGTCCAACATGACGAAGCCGCCATTCAACAGATATTTCCGAAACACCGGGACCTCTGCTTCCGTGAAATACAGGTTTCCCGGCTCTGCCATGTAGGTCCACGGATGCTCGTGCAGATCAGGATCCATGATGTTCACGATCCGGCCGTCAGGATCGACCTTGGACGAGGTCATCTGCTGCAGTCGATACGACAGATTCAAATCGCTATCCGGTAGATCCGTGCTCCAGCCCCAGCGTCCACCACGACTCCCATAGCGAATGCGGGTGAAGGTAAAAACATCTTTTTCGAATCCTTTGGGATAATGCCACAGGGGCGTTCCCGTGCTTCCAGTCGGCACTTCTCGCGCCGTCCTCAGGCCGTCCGATGAACCATAGCCATACCCATAGCGGCGCTGCGCCATGACGATTCCAGCCAACGCAACAAATAGCATCAAGGCGGGCAGGAGTCGTTTCATTCGGCTTTCTTCGGGGGCAGGAGGGTGTCGGGAGAGATGGCAGCGCGATCATCACCGAGCGGAGCCCGGCTCAAATCCAATAGCAGACTTAATGCCGCCCGATACCGCGGCGTTTCTTCGAGCGCGAGCAGCGCATGCCGCTTCGCCTCCACCGTGTCGCCCCGGCCGTGGAGTAAACGGGCAAGTTGATAATGCACATCGGCGCGGTCCGGGACATCCAGTTCGATCAGCGTGCGTGAGGCCACAATTGCAGTGGACACATCCCCGAGCTCCGTCGCGGCCTGGGCCAAATAACGATAGGGCGGCGGCACGAGCGGATTCACGGCCAAATACCGATCCGCATTGCGGGCAACGGTCTTCCAATCGTTCTCCGCCGCGGCGAGTTCCATCAGGCGGATATACGCATCGGTGGCCTCATCGTCGACCTCGCACCACTGCCGCAGGACCTTGAGTTCACCCGCCGTATCACCCACAGCGCGGAACGTAGCGGTCAGCGTCCGATAAGCCGTGTCGCCGCCTTTTTGTTGCGGATAAAGTTCAACCAGACGCTGAAGTGGAACCCGAGCCTCCTCCCACTTCTGCTCCCCGACCAACCGCTGTGCATTCAGTCGCAGCAGCCAGTAATTGTCCGGGTGCTTGCGCTCCCACGCCGCCAGTTCCCCGGCCCCGGCCGGTACCAGCAAATCCGGGTCGGGCTTCGCCCAATCGAGCTTCGGTGCCAGCGCCCGCGCCTGGTCGTGCGCGTAGGTCTTGAACTGACGCTCCAGTTCCGAGAGCGGCAGCGTATGTTTTGCGAGGGACTCGTTGATCTCCCTGCCCTCCCGCAGGTCGGCCAAGATCCCCCGGATCTTATCGATCCCGAACTTTCCGACAATAAATTCGACGACCAAGGACGACTGCAGGTAAGCGAACTGCAGGTGGCGGGACGATTTGGGCGCGAGGAACGCGCCACTCAGCTGGCCCACTGGAACCAGATCGTCGCCCAACAGCATCTCGCGATAGGTCGGGTCGATCCGCATGCCCCACGCCGGATCCGCCTGCCGCTCTTCATAGACGGAGATGCCTTCGCTGAGCCAGCGGGGCATTTTGTTTTTCGTCATCTGCAGCGTCACCACGTGACAGTACTCGTGCCAAAGGACGGATTCCCAATTCGTGGGACTGGAACTCGTGGCTGGGCTGTTGGCCGTGACCACGCGACCGAAGCACACGCCAAGGAAACCCGCGACATCCGGCAACCCGAAGGTGCGCACCGCGAAATCTTTCTGATCGGCAAAAATCTCGATGTAGGTCGGCTTCGCGAGCTCGACGCCGTACTTCGTGACCAGCACTTCCTTCGCGCGGCGCAACAGCGCGAGAACCCGCGGACCATACACGGCGACTTCCGGAGCGGCCATGCGAATGACGAAGTCCTCGTCTTCGAGCGAGGCGTATTTGTCCATCGTGTCGCGAAGCGTCACGAGGTTGTAGGCCTGCACATCGTAATCGTCCATCTCGTGCACCTTCTGCGCGAGTTTCCAACCTTCATCATGGTTGCCCAAGCGCAGCAAATCGGTGGAAAGGCGCGCGGCGGCGGGAATGTAATCCGGATCGAATTCCAGCGCACGACGCTGCGATGCCGCCCCTTCGGCGAAGCGGTACTTGGCCGAAAGTTTATCGCCGATCAAATGGTCCACGCGCGGATTACGCGCCCACGAACTCAGCGCGCGGCTGCGGGCAAATTTCTCGCCAACAAGATCGGTCTGCAGATGAGCGATGACCGCGCGATAGGCCCAAGCCTCCGGGTGCACGGGGTTGATGCCGATAATGTCATCCAGAATCTTGGTTGCCTCCTGGTACGACTCCGCATCGATATAGTGGTCGGCGAACTGCAGCAGGGTCGGAATATGGCGCGGATTATGTTCACGCGCGGCGTTCAGCGATTTAAGCGCGATCTCGCGATTACCGCCGGCGTACGCCCGGGCGTGACCGCTCAGGAGATCTGGATCCTTGGGATGATGCTTCAAGCCTTCTTCATAGGCTTTCGCGGCAAGGGCAAAATCGTGCTTCTCCATCGCCACTTCACCACGCGCGAGATACACCTCACGCAACTTCGGATCGGACTTCTGCGCACTGGCGAAAACCTTTTCCAAAACGTCCCGGGGATCCGCCCCCAGCTTCAGAATCGCACGGCCAAACACGACAAGATCGGCCGGGTTGCGATAGAGCCACATTGCATCGCGCACCGAGCGCCGAATCTCGTCGACCCGCACGGGCGATTCCTCGGGCCGACCATTCGCAAACGCCACATCCCGAGCCAGCCAACGCAGCCGAATACTCCGGGTATCGCGCGCGAGGGCCTCAGCCATCGCAATGTCGGCGTCGCGATTCCTTCCCGTCACAAGCAACGACTGAACCAATAAAAGGGACCACTCGGTGGTCGGATTATCGCGCAAAGCCGCTTCCGCTTCGCGAATCACGGTGGTGTAATTACCGGCCAGCAAATCACGTTGGGCCGAGGCCACATCGGCACGACTGGTGACGGCGGAGGTCAGCAGAACAAGGGTGACCTGCAGCATCCGGATTAAGCGAAGCGACATCGTCCTGCGGGGGTTGGGGAGATGAGCTTTCCAGTGGCCGGTCATGCGTAGGGAATGGGGAGCGAGGACGGAACGAAACGAAGTTTGCAACAAGCGGAAGGAAGACGCCCGGCACGGCAAAGAGTGATGCGCGGACCTTGGGTTTTCACAAGCGCGGCGGTGAAGGTTCTATCAGGTTTTTCGTAAACCCGATGGGAAAGAGCGTTATTCCCCCGGCCAGAGTGGGATGACGTTTCCCGTCGGGGCTTCCTCCCCCTCCACCCACCTTTCGTAAGCTCCGCATCCCGTCCTCCTTGCGGCGTAGGACGGACCCCGCCCAGCTTGCGGCGGTATTTCGCATCCGTCACGCAACCGATAAATCTGCCTTACAACGATGGCAGCACCGGGGTGCCTTTTTCGCCGGACGCGACCGCGCTGCCCGCCGCCTCCAGAACGGACTGGGCGGCGTGCTCACGGCGTTGCCGCCGCGCGACGAGCAGCCCGTGTTTCGGGGCAAACACCAGCACGACCAGAAACAGCGCCGCCTGCAGGAGAACGATGCACGCGCCCGTCGAGGCGTTGACGAAGAAACTCACATACACGCCCAGGAAACTCGAGAGCATCGCACTCGCCGCGGCGATCACCAGCATGCGATTGAAACGATCCGTGAGCAGGTAACCGATGCACCCGGGAGTTACCAACATCGCGATCACCAGGATAATTCCCACCGCTTTCAGCGACACAACAATCGTCACCGCCAGCAATGACAGCAGGAGATAATAAAGCATTCCGGTCCGCAATCCGAGGGCCCGCGCGTGCGCCACGTCGAAGCAATAAAGCAACAGATCGCGCCGGAGCACGAGCACGATGCCAAGGGTGACGCCCGCCACGATCAGGGTGTCGCGCAAATCACCAGCCTCAAGTCCGAGAATGTTGCCAAAAAGAATGTGGTCCAGATGCAGATCGGTTTCGACTTTAGTGAACAGCACCAAGCCAAACGCGAACATGCCCGTGAAAACGACACCGAGGACGGTATCCTCTTTCACGCGACTGTTGGCCTTGATGTAGCCGGTCAGAAGCGCGCAGACCAAGCCCGAGGCAAATGCGCCCAATCCAAGCGGGATCCCGATCACATGCGCGATCACAATTCCCGGCAGCACAGCGTGGGAGATCGCATCGCCCATCAGCGACCAACCTTTTAGCACCAAATAACACGAGAGCACGGAGCTCACTGCTCCAACCGCCACACCCACGATCATGGCGTCGACCATGAACGGAAACTGAAAGGGTTCGAGTAGGGTCGTCATGGGCGCATCAGGGTCCAGCGGCTTCCAGACTCGCGGCCTGGCGGGCCGCCCGGGCCGCCCGCATGCCGTGCTTCGGCGCGAAAATCAACGCGACCACGAAAAGGGCGCTTTGCAGCGTGACAATGCAGCCACCCGTAGACCCATCGAAATAGTAACTCGCATACGCCCCGATTGCCGAGGTACTTACGCCCATGGCCACCGCCAGGGCGATCATCCTGCCAAACCGATCCGTGAGCAGGTACGCGGTCGCTCCCGGCGTCACGAGCATCGCCACCACCAACACGGCGCCGACGGTTTGCAGCGCGGCTACGGCAGTCGCCGACAGCAAGGTGAGCAACGCGAAGTGCAGCGCGGTCGTATTGAGCCCGAGGGCACGCGCCTGATTGGGATCAAAACAGAGCAACAGGAAGTCGCGCCATTTCAGGCCGAGTACGAGCAGAGTTATCGCTGAGATCAGGATGACTTGGAAAATGTCTCCATTCGAGATTCCGAGGATATTCCCAAAGATGATCGAACGCAGATCCACCTGACTCGGGAAGCGTGAGATCAAAAACAGTCCCAACGCGAAGAACGCGGTGAAGACGACGCCGATAACCGCATCCTCGCGGAGCCTCGTCTTTGTTTTGACAAAGCCCATGCCCACCGCGGCCAGCAGACCCGTTGCGAATGCCCCAGCCGCAAAGGGCCAGCCGAGATAGTACGCCACGGCAACGCCCGGCACGACCGAATGGGAGAGCGCATCACCCATCAACGACCAACCCTTCAAGGTGATGAAACACGAGAGAAACGCGCACACCCCGCCAATCAACGCGCTGACGGCGATCGCCTTCAGCATGTAGTCATACTGGAGCGGAATGAGGAGCGTCTCGATCATAGGCTCCAATGCTGACCGGAAGAAGGCGCCAACCGCCCATGCGGAGTCCCGGCTTCCGCGTCGACCGATCGATGCGCGCGGTACCCGGTCCGCCTGCTTCGAAGCCAGCGCTGAAATTCGGAACGTCCGCGGTGCAACCGCTCAGACATCCTCCTCGCCCTCCGCCCGCTTCTTAACCACGTCCTCGCGGCCGAGCCGCTGACTGTACTCCACGTGCCCTCCCTTGCCAAACACCAGCGGCCGCTCGTCGTCCGTGAGGAGCGTAACCGCCCGCCCGTCGTGTTTCTGGACCGTGGACTCGTCGAACCGGAAATGGCGCAATACGCCGCCGAAGGCCCGCAACAGATTCTCCTCAGTGAACACGTCACTCGTCGGGCCAAAGGCCAGAACGGTGCGATTGATCAGCACCACATGATCACAGAACTCCGGCACCGAGCCCAGATTGTGGGTGGAGACGAGCATGATTTGGCCCTCGCTGCGGAGCTCGCGAAGCAAGCCGATGATCGCGGTCTCCGTGTTCACGTCGACCCCGGTGAACGGCTCGTCGAGGAGGATCACCCGGCCTTGTTGCGCCAACGCGCGGGCCAGAAAAACGCGTTTACGCTGGCCGCCCGAGAGTTCGCCAATCTGGCGCTCGCGAAACTCCAGCATCCCCACCCGCTCGAGGCTCTGCTCGGCGATGCGCCGGTCTTCCGCGCGCGGAATGCGGAGAAAATTCATGTGCCCGTAGCGCCCCATTAAGACCACATCCCAGACGCTCACGGGAAAACTCCAATCCACCTCCTCCGACTGCGGCACATACGCCACGAGGTTCTGCTTCAACGCGGCGCGCACCGGCAGACCCGCGATCCGAACTTCGCCCGCGACCGGAGTGACAATCCCCATGATCGCCTTGAACAAGGTGGATTTGCCACTGCCGTTCACTCCCACAAGAGCCGAGATGGTCCCTTCGTGGAGCGCAAAGGTCGTGTCGCGCAAAGCAACGTGCCCGTTCGCATAGGTCACGGTGAGCTTGCTGACATCAATGCTAAGCGGACAAACGGCGGTGGTCATCGGCAGGTGGGGAGCATCGGGCGGCGGGGAGCAACCATGTTATGCGGGGACATGATGCGACTATTCGACAAAGGAGCTCATTTGGCGAGCAGGCCGTTCACGATCGTCTTCGCATTGTACTCCATCAAGCGCAGATAGGTGGGCGCTGGGCCCTTGGGTGGCGTGAGCGAATCCACATACAAGACGCCCCCGTACCGCGCCCCGGTTTCCCGCGCAACCTGGCGCACCGGCCGGTCGCTCACGGTGCTCTCACTGAAGACCACGGGAATCTTGTGCTTCCGCACCGCGTCGATGACCTTTCGCACTTGTTGTGGAGTCCCTTGTTGATCGGCGTTCACCGCCCACAGAAAGAGTTCCTGGATTCCGAAGTCGCGCGCCAGATACGGGAACGCGCCTTCGCTCGTCAC
>JBBQEG010000209.1:0-9323 GCA_038320495.1 Opitutales bacterium
CGCGTCAAGTGCCTCGTCTACCGAAAAATCGGTAGTTTTCATGAGCGTATTCCGCGAACGGCTTATTGAAGCTGGCTGCGGAGGGCCGAGCGATGAAGCCGTGGGTCGGATCTAGAAGGGGTTCTGGAGTCCTACAAAACAACCCGCGTGCTCGGCCCTCCCTTTTTTTCCTTTTCCGCGGCGCGGTCTGCCCGCCGAGACGCGCATCGCCGGTTACCGGCTCCAGAATTTCAGGCACCGCAACGGCCTGGTTCGTTCCCCTCGCTCCGGCGATCTTTCCCTCAGAGACGCGGCGTGGCCGGTTTGTGGGGCGCGGACCAAGCGTGCGCTCCGGTCGTATTGAGTTTCCGCTGGTAGACTTTGTCGCCACACGTGGCGTACAGCACGTCGAACTTCGGGCCGCCAAAAGCGAGGTTGGAAACCCGGCCATTCGGCGTCGGAATGATCGCATTGACGCGACCGGGTTGATCGCAGACCTGAATACCCAGCTTGGTCGCCACATAAAGCCGTCCGTCCCGGTCGACTTTCATTCCGTCCGCGTTGCTGGCGTCATCTTGATCGGGCTCATGCAGCCAGTAATAACGCTGTTTGTGCGCAAGGGTGCCGTCCGGCTGGATCTGAAAGCTGTAAACCCAGTGGGACCGATAATCAGCCACGTAGAGCAGCGATTGATCCGCGGAAAGGGCGACGCCATTGGCGAACCGGATCCCGGTATCGACGACCTGCTTCGCGCCGTCCGTTTTGATCAACCAGACTTTGCTGGGTTCGTTGCTCGCACCGGCAGGCGGATGCGTGACATAGATATTGCCGTTGTTCGCCACGACCAAGTCGTTCCCGGCGATTCCCTCGGCGACCACAGTCGTCGCTCCGCTGGGATCGATCGCCACAATTTGCTGCGAGCCGGTGGCCGCCACGAACAACCGGCCATCCGGACCAAAAGCCTGGCCGTTGGAACGGTTGGTATTTTCTCGTACGAGGCTGACGGCGCCATCGAGGGCGATCTTGTACGCTTTGGATTGGGGAATGTCGGTGAAAAAGACTTCCCCTTTGGCATTCGTCGCCGCGCCTTCCGTGAAGCGGTAGCCTTCTCCGACCAACGTCCAGTCTTCACCCGGGATCAGGATCGTTGAAAGCACCGTGTTCTTGGTCGGGTGGGCGCTCCGCACCGGCTGCGGCCAACCAGACCAAAGCCAGCGAATCGCGTCAGGAAACAAGGACGTGCCGTGACGGCCATTGTGTCCACCCTCGCCCCACACATACCGTACATCGTAGCCGGAGAATTCCAGCGCCCGCGCCATCGTCTGGTTAGCCATCCACCAGTCACCGGCATAGATATTGTTATCGTTACTTCCTCCCTGCAGGAAGACGCGCAGAGGCTTCGGCTCATACTTGCGAATCAAGGTCGGATAACCGTCACCGCCGCGCAAACCGACATAGGTGCCCACGGTGCTAAATACCCGCGTGAACGCGTCGGGTCGTTCCCACGCCGCCGTGAAAGCCGCAATCGCGCCGCTGCTGGAGCCGCCAATGGCGCAATCATTGCCGGACTTCGACAGTCGGATGGCACGCCCATCGCTCGTGGATTTCGTTTCCACCGCGGGGAGCAACTCGTTCAGCACAAAGCGCGCATAACCATCGCCCAGACCATCGTACTCGTAACTCCGATTAAAACGATCCAGCGCCCCATCGCCGTTCTGCGCTTTGACCACGCCCGGGCGGACAAACACGCCGATGATTACCGGCAGTTCGCCGCGAGCGATCAAGTTATCGAAGACAACCGGTGCGTTCCACTGCACGCCATCCTGGTTGACGTACACGCATGCGGGTTTGGCCGGGTCGTATTGTTTCGGCACATACACGGTCACTTCGCGAGTCGTACCGGGAAAGATCTTGGACTGCGCAAATTCGAACTTAATCAACTCGCCTATTGGCACGCCGGCCTGACGCACAGCATCGGGATGCGGCGGGTATTGATCCGCCGCGGCCAAAACGGCGACCGGGGCGAAAGCCAGAAAAACGAGCGTCAACGCGCTGCGGAGGGTAAACAGGGAATGGAGCATGGGGAAAAAAGGAGAAAGCAGCGGTCACCGTGGGTCGCACGCCCAACGGCGCGAACTGCTAGTGGCCGCCGAACGTCGTCTCGTCGATCAGCAGTTTGTCGGGATACGTCACGCGCCCGCGCATCAGCACATCGTCATCGAAGATCTGATGGCGCAGGTCCGTCAGACGCACAGCTTGATCAAGCCGCTCCGGCCGCAGCCCGTTGAAAACGGTCTTGGCTCTATCATCCGCGAACAACACGGGCGCATGATAGGCGAAAAGATAATCGAGCTGCTTCGCACGCAAAAACTCACTGATCAGGTGCGCCCCGCCCTCGACGAACACACCCGAAATGCGTGCCTCGACACAGCGCTTCCGAAAATCGGCAAACGACACCCGTTGCGTCGGCGAATCGAACGTCCACACCGTGATACCCATCTCACGCAGTTTACGAACGTAGCCAAGGCCTCCGTGCGGGGTCGTCACCACGATCGTGCGATCGCGAAATTTATCCGTGAAGACGTCGGGCAGATTTTTATCCACCACCGTGCGGAGCAAGCCATCAAACACAAAACGCACCGGAGACCAGTCCTCGTTTTGATGCCGCGCCGTGAGGCGCGGATTGTCTTTCAAGGCGGTCATCGCCCCCACCGCAATGGCGGGGAAAAGCCGCCGCCAGCGATGCACATCGGCGCGCGACGCTTCGTTTGTGATCCACTTTGATTCTCCGGTGCGGCACGCGATCTTTCCGTCCAGCGTAGCGGCCACTTTGGCGGCAATCATCGGGCCGCCCCTGGTGATCCAGTGGTTAAAGATCAGGTTGAGATCGGAGCACTCCCGTTCGAGGACGCCGGAAATCACTTCGATGCCCGCAGCGCGCAGCACCTCGAAGCCCCGCCCGGCGTGAGCCGGATTCGGGTCAGTGGCGCCAATCACAACGCGCTTGATGCCCGAGGCGATGATTGCATCCGTACACGCCCCCGTCCTTCCGTGCGTCGAGCACGGCTCCAAGGTCACGTACATCGTCGCTCCCGGGCGGGGCGTCTTGCCCCGGGCCAGCAAGGCGAGTCGCTCCGCATGAGGTCCGCCGTCAGCCGCCGTCGCCCCCTCGGCCACAACGTGCCCTTCCTCCACAATGATGGCCCCGACCATCGGATTAGGATGGGTTTCCCCCCAGACACTTTGCGCCTGCTGCAGCGCCCGTCGCATGAAGGCTTCGTGCTCAGGCGCTGACATAAGGATTGTTCACCCGCTCGTGCCCCACCGTGGTTTTCGGCCCGTGCCCAGGAAATACCACTGTCTCCGATGGCAAGGTGTAGATCTCGCGCCGGATCGCATCCTCGAGCTGCTCGAAATCTCCGCCCGGCAGATCCGTTCGCCCGATGCTGCCGTTAAACAATGCGTCACCGACGAACGCCGCCTGAAGGGAGGCGATATAAAACAGGATATTGCCCGGACAATGCCCCGGCACATGGCGGACTTCGACCCTCGTGCCCAGCGCAGGAAACGCATCGCCCTGTTTGATCCAATGATCAACCCGCACCGGCTCAAGGTTCATCCGCTCGCCCATGAAACGCTCCATCACTTCAGGCGTTTCAATGAGCTCACGATCATCCGCGTGAGCGCGCACTTTGGCCCCCGTCTGGCGGATAACCTCTGCGCCTCCCTGCGTGTGATCCCAATGTCCGTGAGTCAGCCAAAGCTCAGTCAGCTGACACTTTTCTTTCAGCAAAAGCGGGGAGACATCCCGCCACACGTTCCCGGGTGCATCGATCAGCACCGCTTCGCCCCTCTCGGGTTCGGTTAGCAGGTAAGCATTGGTCTGGATCGGCCCGGCAGGTAACACGTGAAGATTCACGAAGGCCAATCCGGATCGGATTTCCGTGACTCGCAATCGCGAAAATTCCCTTTCCCTCACGAAGGCGCGTCGCTAGCTCCATTCCTTCTATGCCGACATTGAAGTTCGCCGTTCTTCCAGGAGACTATATTGGGCCCGAGGTAATGACCGAGGCGCTCCGCGTACTGGAGCACGTTGCCCGGCAGGAAAACCTCACGCTTTCCTACGCCCAAGCCCCCGTTGGCGGCGCCGGCATCGACCAGCACGGAAAGGCGCTGCCGGACTCGACCTTGAAGCTGTGCGAGGAGTCCGACGCGATTCTCTTCGGCTCGGTCGGCGGTCCCAAGTGGGAAAAGCTTCCGCCCAAGGAACAGCCCGAGCGGGCCGCCCTCCTGCCCCTGCGGAAACATTTTACCCTGTTCGCGAACATCCGGCCCGGCCTGCTGTATCGGGAACTCACGGACGCTTCGCCGCTCAAGACCTCCCGCATTCCCGACGGCATCGATATCGTCTGCATCCGCGAACTCACCGGCGGTCTCTACTTCGGCCTGCCGAAACAAACTACCACGCTGCCCGATGGCGATGTGCAGGCAGTCGATACGATGGTTTATCGCAAGAGCGAGATCGAGCGCATCACCGCGACCGCCATCACCGCCGCGCGCTCCCGCAAAAAGAAACTCTGCTCCGTCGACAAGGCCAACGTACTTGAAACGTCAGTACTCTGGCGCAAGACCGTGACGGAGTACGTCGCGCAACACGCTCCCGACCTCGACCTCAGCCACATGTATGTCGACAACGCCGCCATGCAGCTCGCGCGTGATCCGAACCAGTTCGACGTGTTCGTTACTGAAAACATGTTCGGCGACATTCTCTCGGATGAGATGGCCGTCATCTGCGGCTCTCTCGGCATGCTGTCCTCCGCTTCGCTCGGAGCCGGCAAGAATTCGCTCGGACTGCCGTTCGGTCTCTACGAACCCGCGGGCGGAACCGCGCCGGACATCGCCGGCAAAGGCGTCGCCAATCCGTGCGCGCAGATTCTGTCGGTCGCGCTGATGTTGCGCTTCAGCTTTGGCCTCGATGCCATCGCGACGCGGATCGAAGCGGCCGTGAAGAAGGCGGTCACGAGTGGCAGCCGCACCGGTGATATCGCGTTCGGCGGCGCATCGGTCGGCACACGCGCCATGACGGACGCGATCATTGCGGCACTTTAAACCGGTCGGATCGAACAACCCGCCCGCCCGGCGTTTCACCACGCCTGGCGGCAAAGCGGGTGAGGGTCAGCGGCGTTGCCCGGTTGGCTCGCCCCCGGGCGAGTCAAGGGACTCAAGGAGGCGCAAGGCCCGAAGAGCACGCGGGCGTCAGCACGAAGAAAAACGTCGCGCCCTGATCCGGCGCGCTCTCCGCCCAGACGCGACCACCGTGCCGACGAATGATGTTCTGCACAATCTCCAGGCCGATGCCGGAGCCTTCAAACTGCGCATCGGTGTGCAACCGTTCAAAGGCATTAAACAGCCGGTCGGCCAGCCGCATGTCGAACCCGATGCCGTTGTCGCGAATAAAATATACCCGCTCGCCATCAACCTGATGGGATCCGATCTCCACCCTCGCGGAGTCACGCGGACGGGTAAACTTCAGGGCATTGTTCAGGAGATTGAGCAGCACCTGTCTCAACAGCGATTCGTCGCCTACCGTCGGAGGAATCTCTCCGACCACAATCTCCACTTTCCTTGGCTCCCATTGCGGCCGAAGCTCCGCGATCGCAGAATGGACTAAGGAAACCATGTCGAACTCTTGCTTCTGCACCGGCTCGCGAGTAAGCCGGCTAAAACGCAGAAGGTCCTCGATCAGGCGCCCCATCCGAGCCGTGTTGCGTTCGATAATGGCAAACATCCGCTTCCCTTCCGCGGACGCCGACCCGGCATAATCTTCGCGCAGGATGGAACTAAACCCCTCGATCGCCCGGAGCGGCGAACGGAGTTCGTGAGAAACGAAAAACGCGAAAGACTCCAGCTGTTGATTGGCGGCCTCCAACTCCGTGGTGCGCTCGCGGACGCGTGCTTCCAGTGACTCGTTGGCTTGGTGAAGCTCGTCACGCATGCGCTCGAGCTCCCGATTCCGTTCCTCGAGTTTTGCGACCAGCCGCTCGTTGTAGAGCTTCATCCGCTGCACCCCCTCCTCCGCGACCCGCACCTGCGAAAGCCTCGGTTTTCGCATCACCTGGTACACCGTGGCCAGCAACGTCGCCGCATCCGCCGGCTTGCGCAGAAATGCGTCCGCCCCAAGTTCCATTCCCGCTTTTTCGTCCTCCGCCGAAGTATAGTTCGCGGTATAAATGATGATCGGAATGGCATCGTATCGCGCCTGCGCCCGAATCTCATAACAGAGCCGGTAACCATCCATCCCTGGCATCAGGATATCGGATACGATCACGTCCACCGCTTCGCGTTCCAGCAGCGCCAGGGCCGCCACCCCGTCAGCCGACTCGAGGACCAGAAAGCCCTCCCCTGCCAGCTGCGCGCGTAAGAGGGCCCGGGTCACCGGTTGATCTTCAACGATGAGAATCTTCATTTCCTCGGTCGCGCAGTTCAGCGAATTCTCCGCCCAACGGGACGATCCCGATGAACAAAGACAGATTTTCCAGATGGAATGGGCAGAGCGGTCGGTCGTTGAAGATCATTCTCAAACGGATTCGCGCCAAGGCAATGACGGTTCGTGAACCAAATGCAAACCGCCCGTGACAGGAATTCTCACCACGGGTGTGAGACTTCATTTCCATAAATCCCCGGACACTCTTATCAGCACCCTGCACGGAGAGGAGTGTCCATTTCACGGATCGTGGGGTAACCATTCGCCAGCTTCTGCCATTCTTTGTTACATCCCGTTTTGAGAATCGAACCGACCTCTCTCGATCCCCTCATCCGCCGCGCGCAGCGGCGGGACTTACGCGCCTTTGAGGAAATCGTGCGGCGGTTCGAGACACCGATCCGCGCGTGGGCGGTGGCGCATTGCCCGCCCGGCGGCGATGCGGATGAGGTGGCGCAGCGGACGTTCATCGCGGCTTATGAGAGGCTCGCGGATTTTGAGCCGGGAACGAGTTTCCAAGCGTGGCTCTTCACCATCGCCCGCTACCAACTCATGACCGAGGCAACGCGGCTGCGGCGGCTGGCGGATTATCACAGCCGGTTTGCGCCCGAGCTTCTGGATCGTGAACTCGAACGACGCGCGGTCGAGGAGGCGCCGGAACATCTCGCGGAGCGTCTGACTGCGTTGCGTGCGTGCATGGAGAAGCTGGGCGACGCGGGACGCGAAATCCTCCACTGGCGGTACGATGTAGACATCCCGCTCCAGGAAATGGCGGAGCGCACCGGACGCTCGGTGGGGGCGATCAAAAAGAATCTATTCCTGCTGCGGCAGAAGCTACAGGGGTGCATCGAACGCAAGCTCGAGACCGCGGCGGAGGGCGGGATATGAGCGCGCGATTCGACGAGCTTTGGACGGACTTCATGGAGGGCGAACTCGACGCCGCGGGCATGAGCGAGTTGCGCGAACTGCTCGCGCAAGACGAGGCGCTGCGGCGGCGCGCGGCGGATTTGTATCAGACGCACCGGCTGCTGGGATTGGCGCACGGGCGGGCGGCGGAGTCGGCAGAGGCGTTTGTGCGAGCCACCGTCGCGCGGCTGCCGGTCGACGCCGATGCGTTTACGGCGAAAATCGTGAGCCGTATCGCGGTCGCTAAGCCGGATAAAAAGGCGGCGCGGTTGGCATGGCCGCGGTATGGTCTGGCGGCGGCGGTGGCGGTGGGTGCGACGCTCGCGATTCAGGCGCTCTTCGTGCCGAAACGCGCGACGCAAACCGCGGCTGCGGCGCCTCAAAACTATGTGGCCACTTTGGTCCGCGCGGATGGGGCGCAGTGGACGGGCGGCGCTCCGCGCGAGGGACAACGTCTCGTGCCGGGCAAGCTGCGCCTGGCCTCGGGTTCGGCGATGCTGCAATTCGACAGCGGCGCGACGGCTATTCTCACCGGTCCCGCGGAGCTGGCGCTCGATTCCGCGACCACCGCCACCCTGCGCGTGGGCCGCGTCACTGTCCGCGCGGAAGATGAAGCGTTTGGTTTCACGCTGCGCACGCCGTCGAGCGATGTGGTCGATCTCGGCACGGAGTTCGCCGTGTCCGTAGAGTCCGGCGGGGCGAGCGAAGTGCATGTGCTGGAGGGGCTGGTCGAGGCCACGGCCAGGAACGGCACGCCGGACGACGCGCATTTGATTTCGGATGGGAAAGCCCTGCGATTTGCTGGCGGAGGAAAAGACGCGCCGGTCGAAGTGCCGATGCTCGCGCGACCTTTTGCGGAGGTGCTTCCACCGCCCGTCCCGCGCGCGGAGACGCCGGGCCGCGTGCTTGCCTACGATGGGTTCGATTACGCCGCAGAAATGAAGAGCGGCACGCCGGATGGAGGCGAAGGCTGGTCCGGCGGATGGGTGCGCGGCGGCTTCGGTGTGCGGGACGCCGTGCTGCGCTTTCTCCCCGAGCCGAGCTTGCGCGGGCCGGATGCGCTGTCGCGCACTGCAACCGGAGGACAGATGCTTTTCGATGGCGGCGACTTCACGGTCTACAAGCGCAAGCTCGCAGAGCCTTTGGATCTCCGCATCGATTCGGTCCGCTATGTCAGCTTTCTCGTGCGAAAGACCGCGCCGCGGGATGCTGAAGCGGGCGAGGAGTGGATGCGCGTGATCTGGGCGACGCGGGCGGCGAAAGCCGAGCGGTGCGGCTTTGGCGTGCTGGGAAACAACCGGCCCTTTGTCTTCAGCCAGGGCGTTCCAAATGTCGCCGCCGCCGAGCCGATCGCGCCGGAGCAGACCTATCTGTTCGTCGGCAAACTTGTGACGGGCCGGGACACGCCGGACGAGATTTTCCTGAAAATCTTCGGTCCTCGCGACGCGCTCGATTTGCGCGAGCCTAAGCGCTGGACGGTGGCCGGAAAATCGAACCGGCTCGACGCCCGGCTCGACGAGCTGCACCTCGGTTTCGGCCCGCACGGCGGCTTCGCTTTCGACGAACTGCGCATCGGCACGACGTGGGAAAGCGTGGTGCCGGCGAATCGTTAGACGCGCTTACTTTTCACCATGCGCTCGATCTCACGCTTCACCTTCGCCTTCGTGCTCGCCGGACTTGTGGGCACCGCTCGCTCTTCCACGATGGATGGCGAGCAGCTCTTCACCGACTATGTGGAGCCGATGCTGCGCAAGCATTGCTACGAGTGCCATTCGCATTCGGCGAAGAAGATCAAGGGCGGGCTGGTGGTGGACTCGCGCGGCGGCTTGCTGAAAGGCGGCGACATCGGGCCGGCGATCGTGCCGGGCAAGCCCGAGAAGAGCCTGCTGCTCGAAGCGATTTCCTACAAAGACCCGGACCTCGAAATGCCGCCGACGCACCGGCTCACCGAGCAGGA
>JBBQEG010000210.1:0-9295 GCA_038320495.1 Opitutales bacterium
CGCGTTTTCGGCCAAAGGGACGCCTTGCACCCAAACCACGCGCGGAGGGACCCGCGCGGCCACCTGTCGTGGACTGGTGCTAGGGCTGGCGATGATCTTTCCCGCTGCCGCCGAACCCACGTTCTACGATGCGCGTATTGCGCCGCTGTTCGATCAGCATTGTGTCGCATGCCACGGTCCCGAGAAGGAGAAGGCCGAGCTGCGTCTCGACACGTTTGCCTTGATCATGAAGGGCAGCGACGCCGGCGAAGTCATCGCGCCTGGTGAACTGACCGACAGCGAACTCTTTCGCCGCATCACGCTGCCGCACGACGACGAGGATTTCATGCCTTCGGACGGCAAGCCGCCGATGGACCCGGACGAGGTCAAGGTCGTCGAGCTTTGGATCAAGGGAGGAGCTTCCGCGACGGCCCCGCTCAGCGCCTTCGCCGATGCGCCGGTGCCGAAGCGTTTTCGTGTGATCGAGCCGTTGGCGCCCGACTGGCAACCGCGCGCCGCCGAGATCGCGCACCTGGCGAAAAAGCTCGGCGTAAAGCTCGTGCCACGCTCGCGCACTCCGACCGATGGATTGGTTCTTCGCACCGCCAGCGCCCCGCTCAACTGCGATGATGCGACGCTCGCGCGGCTGGCGCCCTTGGCGGATCTCATCGTGGAAGCCGAACTCGCGCGCACACGCGTGACCGATGCCGGCATGAAGACGCTTGCGAACTTTCCTAATCTCCGCGCGGCGGATCTCACCCGCACGAAGGTGACATCCGCCGGCGTGCAGGCTCTCGGCCCGCTGGCGAAGCTGGAGGCGTTGAACCTGACCGATACCGCAGTCGATGATACGGGAGCGGCGG
Organism: Opitutales bacterium; assembly: GCA_038320495.1. Classification (GTDB taxonomy): domain Bacteria; phylum Verrucomicrobiota; class Verrucomicrobiia; order Opitutales; family Opitutaceae; genus ER46. Next base: position 843 of record JBBQEG010000210.1, read on the forward strand.
CCCTGCGCGCCATGCCATCGCTCAAGCGGATCTGGCTGTACGGCACTCCCGTCTCAGCGCAGTAGGTCGCTCATAACCGCGAGGATGAGATCCGCCCGTTCTTTCAAGCTTTAGCGCGGGGAACCGTTATGATCGCCCCCGGTTGCAATGTCATCAGGACTGCCAGGATCTGCGGCACGAGCGACCGCAGGTCTGTGACCTGATTTGATTGCGCGCGCAGCACGATCACGCCGAACGAAAGGCCGTTGGTCTTCTGCTGTGCGGTGAGGTTTTTATCGATCGTTAAGAACGCGTCGTAGTTACCGCCAATTAAAGCTAAGAGTTTTCCGTTGGAAATACCTGCCCAGCCGGCTTGCGATACCGTAGAAACCAGATGCCCGCTGAGTTCCAGTCCGAGGCGTCGAGGGAGACACTCGTCCAAGAGAACACGCATCCGTCAAACCACGCTGGCAGTGAGTTGGGCACGTGCCTCCTCGAGAAATTCGATCACTTGGGCACGGCTTACCGAGGGAAAGTCATTGAGAAAATCGTCGATGGATTCGCCGGCTTCGAGGCTATCCGTGAGATTCTTGATCGGCACACGCGTACCTGTAAAGACTGGCGTGCCGCCGAGAATCTCTGGATCGGAGACGATAAGCCGAGTCTTCATACGGAAACCGTGCGCCTGAAAAGCGCTGAACGCAACGCGCGAAAAGAGTCCGACGAGTTCCTCCCTTGTCGCTTGTGAGCGATTTAGGGGCTGGGCATCCCGCCGTTCGCGAGCTGGGCCGCGTACGTGTCCACGGCGGATTCGGGCACGGCAAATTTCCACCCGTCAAAGCTGCGCTGCATGATGAGCGTCTTTCGTTTCGGTAGACCCTCCTTCCGGTGCAGGTCGACCGTGACGAGGGTCATGGCGCTTATCTCGGGTTGATGCTGGTGAACTATTTGGACGACCTCTTCTCCGAGAGGCAAAGTTTGATCCACAGCCATGGCTTCGTAGCCGAGTTGAGCAGCGGTGAGGTGGGCGATGAACCGCTCCGGCGTTCCGTAGTAGCCGCGTGCTTCGTCGGGCAACGATGCCAGAAGTGCCTCGGCTTTCTCTTGGGCGGCTCCCGGTTCGATCGCCAGCGATGCAGTGAGGACATCCAGGTTTCGGTTGAGCCCTGCCCACAATAAGGTTTCCAAAGCATGTTCAGGTGTGGATCGGCCGGCGTGCTTCCACTCGGAAGCAGTTAAGGGTTTGTTTGCGACCGGGGCGCGGGATTGTGGGATATTCTCAATGTTGGCGGAGGACGCGGATTTCTTCAGCGTCTCGATTTCCAATCGCAGGCGATCCAGGGCCGCGCGATCCTCGCGCAATCTGAGAAGTTCGGCGGGGGGAGATTCCCGAAACCGTGAGGTGTTCCTCCTTGCTCGCTCCAGCGCCGCGCAGTCCCGCGATCTCGGTTCGCAGGTGCGCCGTTTCGAACGCCTGCCCGCCCAGCGCGACACCGGCTCCCAGCGTCAGCACTCCGACAAGCCACCAAGGTTGCGCACGAGTTGTCATGGCTCAGAACCACCGCATCTCGTCGTTGAGCTTCTTTGCTTTGGCTGCCGCGTCCGGCGGCTGGACACTGAAGACGATCGGCACGGTCAGGCGCGTGTTCACCGCTCTTCCGCCCTTCAGACCGGCCCGAAATTGCCATTTGCCCACGGCTTCGATCGCCGATTTTTCCAGCTCGCCGAACATCTCCGCATTCACGGTCTCGGTCGAGGCAGACGCTGCGCCGCCGGCGACGTGAGGGGTCTGAATGTCCATCCTCTGAAGCACGACGCTATCGCTGGCCACCGCCGGATCCGAGACACGGAGCTCGGCGCCATTGACGATGATTTTGCACGAACGTGCGCTGGCGCCTCGGACTACGCCCTCGCTGTCGACGATGAAATCAACGAGGACCTCGCCGCTCAACCCCGCCCTGCGCATTGCGAACGGATAGACAGGGCGCGCCTGAAAACGAGGTGAGGGCATGGCATCAAGATTGCGTACGTCGAGCACGGGTCCTGCAAGCGGCTGTGAGGCTGCGGTGGATACAGGCGCGCGATTTGCCGTGCCGAACCGCGCGCGCAGGGCTTCCGCTTCCGCGGCGAGACGGGCGAACTCGGCGTCGTCGCGACGAAGGTCCGCCCGCTCGGCGGCAAGTGCGTCTGCAGGGCCTTCGCTGCGGCTCGCGGGCCCTTCGGATTGCGTATGCGAGGCCTGCAGGCGGGCGAGTTCGTCGCGCAGCTGCGTCTGGGTGTCGGCTTGGATGAGGTAGCCGGCGCCTCCGATCAATGTGATCGCGGCGGCGGTGGCCGCGGGCAATTTTGACATGCTCATAAAAGTGACTGCGGCCGCCGTGGCTCCTCCTCCGGCCAGCGCGGCTCCGGTGACCACCGCGCTTAATGTGATCGGCGCACCCACGACTCCATAGGTCGCGAGCGCGGCGCCGAGCGTGGCGGTGGTGGAGGTCAGCCCGCGTCGGGCGAGTTGCTCGCGCAGCTTGTCGAGCGCCCGGTCGACGCGCATGCGGGCGGCGTTTTCACTCAGGCGCAGGTGTTGTCCGATTTCGGAGAAACCGCAGCCTTCAAAAAAGCGCAGCAGCACGGCGTCGCGGTCTGTCGCGTTCAGCTGTCCGAGAGCTTCGTCGAGCACCGGACTGATGCGGTCCCATACGGCGGCGTCGGTTTCGGGCGTCTCATTTTCGTGCATGACGTTGGCCTCCTGTTCGCGGATGCGTCGCCGTTGTTCGGTGCGGATGAGGCGGGAGGCGGCGAACCGCGTGCTGGTGAACAGCCAGCCGGCCAGCACCCGATGTCCGGCGAGGGATCCGGCTTTGCGCGCAAGATCGGTGAAGACGAGCTGCGTGACGTCCCTGGCAAGGTGGGTGTCACCGTTAACCTGCCTCAACGCCGCCGAATAGACGAAATTCAGATGGCGGTGCACCAATTCGGAGAACGCCGGTTCCGAGCGTTCGCGGGCGTAAAGGCGGAGCAGATCGGCGTCGTCCTTCATGGCGGTTCGAGAGATAGCACCCGCCGACGGCAAAATCGCACAAAAAATCGGTGGATTGGCGAATTCGAGCGCTCTCCTCCAGGAAACAGGCGGCGGCTTACATCCGCAGGCGATTGCGGACCGTAGAAAAGGGGATCCCGTGGGGATCAATCACCCATCATGAAGTTCCTTTCCTCGGTCCTCTGCCTTTCCGTCATCGCCAGCTCCGCCCTTGCCCAAGGCAGCAGAACCTTTCGGCCCGCCCTGCTTGAAACGGTGTCGGCGACCTACAGCGTTTCGTCCAGCGAGGACATTGATGACGGACGCTTCCAGGCCGGCGAAGTGGGAGTGGATCGCTTCGACTTTAGTGTGACGGGCAGCGCCGCGTGGGCGGCGGCCAAGGGGCAATTTCTTTATGGCCTCGCTTATAGCCGTACCGAGCTCGACGCCGATCCGGGTCTGACGTTACCCGAGACGTTGGAGGAACTGTCGTTGTCGCTCGGCCTGCGTCGGGAGTTGTCGGCAAATTGGGGGCTGGCGGTGTTCCTCCGTCCCGGCTTCTACGGCGACTTCGAGTCGCTGAACTCAGACTCGTTCAACGTGCCGGTGCTGTTGCTCACGTCGTATCGGGAGTCCGCGACGCGGATGTGGTTCTTTGGCGTGAACGCCAACCCCTTCTCCGACAATCCGGTCCTCCCTGCGATTGGGCTGCGCTGGCAGTTCTCGCCGAGCTGGACGCTCGATCTCGCCTATCCGCGCACCTCACTGATGTGGTCGGTGCGGGAGGATTTCAAAGCAGGGCTGGCCGTCAGCGCGCAGGGCGGCAATTACCGGATCACTGACAACCTCGGTGTGCCGGCTCCCGGAGTGGCGCGCCTCGCCAACACCTACGTGGACTACAACGAGTTTCGCGCGGGATTGCGGATAGAAAAGAAGGTTGGCCCCTCCCTGACCTTGGAAGCCGAGGCGGGTGCGCTGCTCGAACGCGAGTTCGACTTTTACGATCGCGACTACGAACTCGACGGCAGCGGCGGCTTCTTCGCCACGCTCGCGCTGCGCGGCCGCTTCTGAACAGGGTTTTGGATCAGGATCCCGGCGAAACGGCATACGCCGCCCTCTGACGAGCAACCGTCGCACGTCATCCAAAACGCAGCCTGCGTCCCATTGTAGCCGAGGGCGCCGACCTCGGTCCGAATACCCTCGGTGGTCTAGGGTTCCCTGTAGACGCGGGCGTTGACCGCGAGGTTTGGCAATCCGCCGATCCGCGCGGTCAACGCCCGCGCCTACACCTTTGGTCGGGGGCGCGAGGGGATCACGCCGAGCATTGCTGCATGAGGAGGTCTTGGCGTAGCCCCGGGGCGTTGTCGGATCAGGAAGGAACCCGGCCTGGTGTGCGACTACTAACACGTGATCTCCCTGTGAAGACCACCACGTCAACCAGCGATGGCGCCACCCGCCACATCATCATCGCGATCACGCTTCTGGCGCTCGCAGTGCTTGCCTGGCAGGTGGCTGATATTTTCATGATGGCGTTCGGGGGTGTGGTGTTTGCGGCCGTGTTGCGGGGTCTGGCGGACCCGCTCTCCCGGCGGACCAAGGTTGGGCCGCGTTGGTGTGTGGTGGGAGTGTTGTTCGGCCTTATGGTGGCCGGGGGTGGCATGTTTTGGCTCTTTGGCCGTCAGGCCATGAAACAATTTTCGGAACTGGCCGAGCGGCTGCCCGAAGCGTTCGAAAAATTTACGACCTGGCTTTCCGGATTGGAGTATGGGCAGGTCATGATCGATTCCATCAATCAGGCCGCAGAGGCCGGCAATCCGCTGACGAGTGCCGGCCTGGCCCTCGGTGCGGCGGCGGGGGGTGTAGCCCACCTGCTCCTTATTCTGGTGGTCGGTATTTACTTCGCGATTGACCCGGCGATGTACCGCGACGGCGCATTGCGCCTGATCCCACCCGCGCGTCGACCTACGGTAAGGGAAGCCTTAAACGATGCCGGCATCGACCTGCGAAAATGGTTGATTGCCCAGCTCATCATCATGGCTGCGGTTGGCGCGCTCACTGCGATCGGATTGGCGTCGCTCGGGGTCCCTCTCTGGCTTTCGCTGGCCCTGTTGGCCGGCGTGTTGGATTTCGTGCCGGTCGTGGGTCCAATCGTTGCGGCGATTCCCGCCATTCTCATCGCGTTCTCCGTCGGGCCTGAAACCGCGCTGTACGTGCTGCTGGTTTACATTGCCGTCCAGCAGATCGAGAGCAATCTCCTCACTCCGGTGATTCAGCGTTGGGCGGTGCAGCTGCCACCGGTCGTGGCGCTTCTGTCCATCGTGGCTTTCGGGCTTCTCTTTGGGATCAAGGGTGTGATCTTCGCGACCCCCCTCGCGGTGGTTGTCGTGGCCATGGTCCGGTACCTCTACGTCGAGGATACTCTCGAAAAGGGAAAGCCTGGAGAGGCTCACACTTCGGTTGCCACCGGACGCAACCGATCACCGGATAAAACCCCGCCTTGATCCCGTCGGATCGGCTTCGAGAATCCCGCTCGGGAAACGAGTGGAAGCCGGCGAGGTCGACGGGGGGCAGGCCGAGTGTTGCTGTATTTGGGCGTGCGGACGTGTTCGCGGATCGCGCCGGACGTGGCATCGGTTAACTTCACGGTCTCGGTGGAATCGGGTCCGCTGTAGGCGCGGGCGTTGACCGCGCGGTTTGCTATAGTCTCGGACGCCGACCGCGAGGTTCGCCAATCCGCGCGGTCAACGCCCGCGCCTACACCTTTGGTCCGGGGCGCGAGGGGATCAGGTCGAGCATTGCTGCATGGGTTGCGAAGCCATGCCGGCAGAGCCAAAATACAACACTACTCGACCGGACCCCTTAGGCTCGACCTCCTTGAGCTGGCGGATCGAGACCTGCATGTAAATCTGGGTTCCGGGGGCGCGAGGCGATCTTGGGGCCGAGTATTGGGCGGAAGGTGAGATCACGGGGTCACAATGACCACCTCGTCGCGGGCTCGTCGTCATGCAGGTACCGGCCCATGCTCTACCAAAGCAACAAACAACAGTACGACCCCTTAAGTCCGTCGACCCCTTTGGTCCGTCGCGCATTTTTCAGATTTACGCGCAAAAAAGCTTGATCTTCGGCCGGTCACTCTTTGGCTGGCCAAAGAATGGCCAGCAATAGATTAACCAGTCATTTGGTCCCTGGTCGGACGCTGGGTGCGTGGTTGAGGGAAGTTCGGCAGACTAAAAATTTGCTGGTTAGGCAGATAGCCGCACTTGCCGATGTCGAACCTTCCCATCTGAACAAAGTGGAACTCGATCAACGGCTTCCTACAGCTGACTCTTTGGGGCGTTTAGCCGCTGCCTACGGGGTGCATTTGGCTGAACTCAAACGCCGGTATATCGCTCGCAAAATGTTCAGCGAATGCGGGGATGACCCTGAGCTCGCCGCCGCCGCTGCCGCCCAGCTCCAGGAAGACGCCGCCGCCTACCGGGTAGATAACCCTGCGGCTAAATGAGCTGTGCCTCACTTCCGAAATGCAATTCATCGCGTGTCGTATGAAGACAGAAATTTCACCTAATCAAATTAGCACCCATGCGCCGGACGCATCCTTGAAATCGATCGAACTGTTCTCCGGGGCCGGCGGTCTGGCGCTGGGGCTGGAGCAAGCGGGGTTCGAAACCGTGGCGCTTCTTGAACGTGATGGCGACGCTTGTGCGACGTTACGTCATAACCGGCCCAACTGGAATATCATTCAGCGCGATGTGTGTACGGTGAATTTTAGCGATTTTGGGCCAGTGGATTTGATTGCGGGTGGTCCTCCGTGCCAACCGTTTTCGATGGGAGGGAAGGCGAAGGGCAGCGAAGATCATCGGGACATGTTCCCGCAGGCTGTGCGAGCTGTGCGCGAATTGAGGCCCCGAGCGTTCATATTTGAAAACGTTCGAGGCCTTTTGCGCAGCGCATTCGCCAACTACGTTGAGTTCATTCGTCTCCAGCTCACCTATCCGGAGTTTCCCGTTTCGGAAAACGTGGATTGGACACTGAACTTAAGGCGATTGCAGCGACACCACACGTCCAGAGACCGCCTTGGCGGACTTGTTTACAATGTAACCCTTAACTTGGCCAACGCGGCCGATTATGGAGTGCCTCAGCACAGGCACCGTGTATTTTTTGTAGGATTTCGCCGCGACCTCGACATCGGCTGGTCGTTTCCCAGCCCCACCCATACACAGGATGATCTTCTGCGCGCCAAATACATCACGGGCGATTATTGGGCTCAGCATGAGATTCGACGACGCCCTAAGCTGACTTCGGCCCGCTTGCTTCGGAAGGTCGAGAATTTACGTTCGGGTGAGTTGCTCTCTGTCAGCCAGCGCTGGAATACGGTTCGGGACGCGTTAAAGGGGCTGCCTGATCCGCAGGATTCCGACGCGATATCCAATCACCGTCTGCAAACGGGAGCGCGAAGTTATCCCGGCCATACCGGCAGTCCTTTGGACGAGCCGTCCAAGGCGCTTAAGGCTGGGGATCATGGTGTGCCTGGGGGGGAAAATATGCTTCGTCGGCCGGATGAAAGCGTACGCTATTTCACCGTCCGTGAATCGGCTCGTATTCAGACGTTTCCCGACGCGTATGTTCTCCCTGGTTCGTGGACGGAAAGCATGCGTCAACTGGGTAATGCGGTGCCAGTCGAGTTGGCCCGTGTAGTTGCCGCTTCAGTGGCTGCGAAGATTTCGACTCAGAGATTGCCCGCTTGCCGCCAAGGAGCAAACCGCGTGTAAGATCGTTTTCATGAAACATTCCCAGGCGAAAGTGCTGGCCGATATCGCGACCAAGGCCAAGGCACTACGGCAGCAACTCGCCTCGCTGGACGACGCTTCGTTGAAAGATGGACATGGGTTGGCCGACTCAAGAGTTGTTGATCGATGAAGGCGGCAAGGCGCTTGCGGAGCTTGAGCGCGTGTTGCGTCTATTGTCCCCGCAACGCTTTGGGACCGTGGGTATCACTTTGGGACGAGCCGACGGTATCTCTAAGTTTTTCGCCTTCAGCTTTGTCGCGACGGAAAAACGCTCCTTGGCATTGCTCAACGCAAAGCCCTTTTGGGGGTCGGGTGTTTATGCGATCTATTATGTCGGGGAAAACGAATCCGCATACGCGCCGCTTTCGGGAACCGAAACGCCTATTTACGTGGGTAAAGCCGATCCCGTGGATGCGTTTTCTGATACGATTGAGACTCAGGGGCAGACTCTTTTTCGCCGCTTACGCGAGCACGCCGGCAACATTTCCAAGACGGAGCTCAAACTTGAAGACTTCACCTATCGAGCAGCTACGATACAGAGCGGCATGCAGGTCGCTGTGGAGGAGTTCATGATTCGTCTTTTCAGGCCGATCTGGAACAAAAGTGTAGGCGTGTGTCACGGATTGGGGAAGCACGGTGACAGCGCGGCGACCCGAGCCAACAAACGTTCACCG
>JBBQEG010000211.1:0-9210 GCA_038320495.1 Opitutales bacterium
CGTTCCGCTCGAGCGCGAGGTCGCTGTAGTGGAGAAAGTAGTACAGCCCCGTGAGGTTGTCACCGCGACGACCACGAGTGCAGTCGAACAGGAAGACGTCGGAGCGACCTTGCGCCGCGAGGTCGTCGATATTGAACGCCGAGGTTCAGTTCAAACCGGGCAGGCGGGCGCCGCAACCGGGCGGACTGAGACCCTAGCCGGGCAGACAGGGACTCAGTCCGCGCAATCGAGTCCGATGGAGCAACGCATTCGCACCGAACTGCGTGAGGCTAATCTCGGATTGCAGGAGCAGCAGATCAATCAGATGCAAATCCGAATCGAGCAGAACACGGTCACTCTGAGTGGAACAGTGCCCAATCAGGACACCGCGCGCGCCATCGAGCAACGTGTTCGCCAAATGGAAGGCGTACAAGACGTGCAAAATCAATTGCGCGTGAATCAGTAGGTGAAGACCCGGACTTCTCGGCACCTCGACGCGCCGCCTTGTCGGCCGCCTGGCCCGGGGTGAGTCACTCCGGTTTTCGTGAGCCCGCTCCCTTGCTGAGGGAGCGGCCTCGTCGGGTTTGGACGGGGTGATGTGAAGTACGTTTCCCAACTCAAAATAGCGGCGGCCCCGGCGTGATCATGGTCACGGGTACGGTGCGGCCCCAACCGTTGCAGGCGGAGCTTCAAGTTTCCGGCTGGCGGAGAAATGGCTGCGCGAGCTCATCCAACAGGAACGCGAGGCGCTCGCTGTTGATGCGTCTGACAGTAGTGCCGCTGACGTGACCGAGGCGGAAGCGATTCGCTCGCTGGCGTCCCCTTAACCGCGCCCGCATTCCCGCGTCGTGCGTCGGTTCGTAGGTTTATCGGGCTAGCTGGTGACATGTTTCCGTTCGCCTGCGACGGCTCCGGCACCCATGCCGCGGACATCCTGAAGCGTGGATTCCTCTGGCGAGCCCAGGACGCGGATCACACTCATCCTGCCGTCCGTCTCGAGCACGACGGCTCCCACGCTTGAGACATCGGCGATGCCTTGGGATCGCAGGCTGGCGCGTAGTTCATTTTCGGTTACACGCTCCTGGCGCATGGCATCGTGTTGGAGCTTTCCGTTCAGCAACAAAAGTTGCGGCTGAGAGCGGGATAACCGCCGCAGCCAGGACGAACGCACGGACGCCCATGTCACGACAAACTGCAGGGAAGCCAACACGGCGAACGTAACGATTCCCTGCACCAGGGAGACGTCTTTGGAAACGAGCGCGTTGGCAAAGGCGGAGCCTAGAGCAACCGTCACCACGAGATCGAAGGCGCTCCATTTGGACAGGGTTCGTTTCCCGGAGAGGCGAAGGACCGTCACGAGTGCGATATACGCCCCGACGCCGATCACCATCGTGCGCAAGAGGGCGGATCCTGTTCCAATTAGAGCTTCGTACCAGTTCATCTCGCCATGGACCGGCGCTCCTGTGCAGCGTGCCACCTGGGCGCCGCGCCGCGCCAGATTGGAAATGCGTCATCGCGGTTCGCCGCCTGATCAGAACGATATAGCCTCCGCTTAAAATGAGCTGCTTGAAGTATCGGCAACGCCGCCAAGGGGAGTCGTTCACCACACAAAGACCGAAGTTTCTCCCAGTCCCCTTCGTTTGCAGCCCCGGAAAGGATGACGATATTTGGGTCAAACGTTTTGTGAAGACGGCCCTGAAATCCGATCCGGCCACCGTCGGGCTCGATATCGATGTCTCCGTGCGCGACGGCGTGTGACGTTGCAGGGCAATGTTGATACGGTGCCGCAAAATCGGATTGCCGCGTGGGTGGCGTCGGGCCTCGTGGGCGTGCAGGTCGTGATTAACCAGATTCAGGTAACGCCTGAAGCGCGCAGTGATCGCGAGACAGCATTTATGAAAAATGGGTGGCGGGCGATCTGGCGGATCGCACCCGGGGTGTCGTCGAAGTCGAGAATAAGCTTCTGATGCGAGGCGGAGTCGGGGCGCTGCCGCTCGACTATTCCTATCCCCGTGGCGGTGCGACCACCCCATGGCTCCATTCGCGATCGGGCGCGGCTGCGTCCAAGAGCGACGCCGACTTGATGGCCGAGGTTCGGGAGGAACTTTCGCGAAGCGCGTTCACCGAGGGCGACCGCATTCGCGTTGAGGCGAATGGCGGGGTCGTAACGCTCGAAGGTAACGTGGCGAGTTGGGTCGAGCGTGGCGCCGCGGTTGAAGCGGCGTATCAAGTCGGCGCAGATGCGGTCGTCGCCCACCTAAACGTCGCCCAGCAATAGCAGAGGGAGCCGGGCTCCGCGATGGTGAGCAGGGCCCATGGGGGATCGGAAAACGGATGAGGGGGTGATTTTCCTTCGGCCCGAGCGGCAAACAGAGGACTATCCCATGGCGGGCGGGCCTCGATAGACGTATATGTGTGTCTGCACGCGGGCGTTCGAGATGGGATCGAGCGCGGCGCAGTCCCGGGGGCAGCGTGCGCCAGAAAGAAGCCGCGGAGATTATTCGGACAAAACCCTCTGTTACAGCTATGAACAAGACATGCTATAGCCACTATCTTGCCGCTCTTCCCGTCGTCGTAGCGTTACTTGGATGCGGGGCTCGGGATACGGAAGTCGACGGGATTCCCGGCCCTGGTGCGCGAACGACCACGCCCATCGCAGTTCCGCCGAGCGACGACCGACTCCAGAGTGACTCCGCAGTGGCTGGAATCAATTCCGTCGGTCGGCCATCCGACTCCGCCGGCGGAAACACTGGCCCCGCTACTATCGGCGACTCTCAAACGCCGTCGACGGAAAAAGCGGGGACCCCGACTGAAGCACCGAAGGTACGCCGTGAGGACAATGTCAAACGATGAAGTCCGCGCGTCTTCAGGGTGAGATGGCGATGCTAGAGCAGACTGATTTAAACTGTATATTGGTTATGAAGAACACTTCTGGCTGTTGCCCCCTGTATTCTTCGCCCCCATTGGTTTGAATATTTGCGCCCATTTGCCGCGGTCACGTGCCGGACGCCGGAACCGAGATCCATCGGTGCCCGGTGCCTCCGTCGTAAGAGAGCGCGCGAGCCGACGTTTCGATCCCGGCGCTCACGCCACCGAGGCCTGGTACAAAGACATGGAACCGAAGAGGAACACGGGTGAGTTTCGTCTTGATGACAGTAACGGTTGAATGGACGCGGTTCCGGTGCGAAACCTAGTCGTTCCAACACGGAGCCGCCATCAGGGTACCGGTGTCCGGCCCCATCGGAGATCACACGCGCCCTTCGCGGGAGTGGTTCCAGAGTTGCGTGCGAAGAGTGGTTCTGAAATGGTCTCCTCCGCCTGGCCACCCATGTCGCCCTCAGGCGCCGTTTCGGCGGTGTTTGTACCGTGGCTGAGCAGAGGCGCCACCGGGTGCCGCGACGCTGGTCTCCCTGCCGGAGTGCGAGCGCAGGGCATCTCAATCTCACTTCGTTTCAATCCCATGTTTTTCGAATTCATCCAAACCCCGCGGATCGCCAGCCTTGTTCTCGCAGCAGTATCCGTTTTGGGACTACCGCAGGTGGAGGCGGCCTCCCCCCAGCCGAACGTAATTTTCATTCTCAGCGATGACCTCGCGATGGGGGACGTCGGGGCCTATGGGCAAAAATTGATCCAGACGCCGCATCTCGACCGCATGGGGCGGGAGGGGACGCGTTATCTTCAGGCGTACACCGGCACCAGCGTGTGTGCGCCTGCCCGGACGTCGCTCATGACTGGACTGCACATGGGCCATTCGCCGGTTCGGGCCAATCGCGAGATTCAGCCGGAGGGGCAGATGCCGCTCCCGGCTGCGACACTGACCGTGGCCCAGCTCTTCAAGGCGCAGGGTTACGCCACGGCGTGCGTGGGAAAATGGGGTATGGGAATGTTCGATACAACCGGGAGTCCGCTGAAAAAGGGGTTCGATCACTTCTATGGTTACAACTGTCAGCGGCACGCCCACAGCTATTTTCCGACTTACCTCTATGATGATGACCGGCGTTTCGCGCTGCCCGGCAACGATGGCAAGGCCGTGGGGCAAACCTATGCGCAGGAGCTCATCGCCGATGAGACCGTTCGATGGGTTCGCTCCGTCAAGGACCGTCCGTTCTTCCTGTTCTATGCGATCACCCTGCCGCATGGCCGGCATGAGATCGATCAGCTCGGCGAGTACGCCGACAAGCCCTGGACCCCGCAGCAGAAGGCGTATGCGGCGCAGGTTACGCGGCTGGATCGCGACGTCGGTCGCCTGCTTGATCTGCTGCGCGAGCTGAAGCTCGATCAGAACACGCTGGTGATGTTCTCGGGTGACAACGGCTCGTCGTTTTCCGAGACCTCGGAAATCGGACGACAATTCGATCAGACCATGGGCGGAAAGCTGCGCGGCTTCAAACGCACGATGTATGAGGGAGGGCTGCGCAATCCGGCGTTCGCGTGGTGGCCAGGGGTGGTGCCGGCCGGACGGGTCACGGAGGAGCCGTGGGCGTTCTGGGATTTTCTGCCGACGGTAGTCGAGCTGACCGGGGCGACGCTGCCGGCGCGGTTCAAACCGGACGGGCACTCGCTGGTTTCGTTTCTCAAGGGCGGTCCGGCGCCACGGCGTGATTATTTTTATTGGGAACTGCACGAGTTGGGCACGGGATCGATCCAGGCGATTCGGTTTGGGGACTGGAAGGCGGTGCGCAACGGCCCGAATCGTCCGCTCGAGCTCTACGATCTCGGACGCGACGCGGCCGAGTCACGTGACTTGGCGGCGGCGAATCCGTCGGTCATCGCGCAAGCGGAAAGCCTGATGAAATCCGCGCGCGTCGACGACCCGAACTGGCCGATGAAAGACCCGCCCGCCAAGAAAAAAGGCGCGGTAAAGAAGAAGGCGGAGTAGGACAGGCGGTGGTTTGTCTTTCGCGGAACGCTGCGGACGGCTACGCGCTTTGTGTTGTGCCTATTTGTGCGAATTTTATTCACGCGTGCTTCCCGATCACTGAATAGATGAATTCCAAATCACCAGAATCGAAGGGAGTCCATTCGGCGTGTGGTGGCGCTCCAACACGCGAGAATTCTCCATCTTTCAGTCGCAGCGCGGAAGCCTGAATGAGCTCATCGAGGGTCTTCGCCTGTTCGGCGTTCCACTTCGCCTCCAATGAGTCATCGATATCCGTGTCCTATCTCGCCGGATCGGACCGGTGTCAATTTGGCGATATACTACCAGTGATTGGCCTATTGGTGACAGACTCAGGAAAGGTGCTCTGTTATTCTTACGACGGAGCGACCGGGTCTAAGTGCGTTTAGGTCTGTTGCTACTTTGCATAAAGATGAATCTACCTATGCCCTTGAGTCCCCCGATAAAAAAGTCACGTGCCGCAGGAATGCGAACCAGACGCCCAAGAACGCCGCGTGCGGGCATTTCGTCGGGCGAGCGCGCGGAAACCGCGCCGCTCGCCGATGCGAAGCACCCCATGGAGAAAATAAACGGGCGTAGGGGAATGAAGTGCATACCTATAATGCGGAATACCGGGTTTCCGATCTGGGCTTATTGGGCAAACGCTCACTTCATTCCGAAAATTTCGCCACCTTTTGATCGTGTCGAGAGTGAGCGATCCAAACGTCTGGACTCGATGACTCTGGTCGGTGATCACATCTGTCGTGAAATGAGTGGCGGCGTGCGATTTTTCGCAACCTTGCTCTCGTTCGCGTTGGGCTTCGCATCGTTCGTCTGGGCAAAACCTCCCAATATTTTGCTCATCGTTGCGGATGACTTGGGTTACAGTGACCTCGGGTGTTTTGGTGGGGAGATCCCTACTCCGCACCTTGATGGCCTTGCTTTGAATGGATTGGCGCTGACGCAATTTTACACCAATGGGAGGTGTGTGCCTTCGCGTGCAAGTCTGTTGACCGGGCTCTATGCTCACCGTGCCGGCCTTGGGCATATGATACGAGATCTGGGTTTGCCGGGGTATCGCGATCGCGTATCCGAAGAAGCCGTGACACTGGGGGAGGTGCTTGGGGCGGCAGGCTACCGCACGTTCCTCTCCGGCAAGTGGCACTTGGGGACGCCTGATCCTACGGCCCGTGGTTTTGAGGAGTTTTATGGAACCTTGGCCAGCGCCCACACGTTTTGGGATCCGGGACATTACCTGCGTTTGCCCGCAGGTCGGTTGTCGCGTCAGTATGAGCCAGGCAAGTTCTATGGCACGGATGCACTGGCTGACCACGCGTTGGAGTTCCTCGAGACCGCCGCTGCGACGCCGGAGGTTCCCTGGTTCCTATATGTTGCGTTCAATGCTCCGCATTTTCCCTTGCAGGCGCCGGTCGAGGACATTGAGAAGTTTTCCGACACCTACGCTCGCGGATGGGATTCGTTGCGCTCGGAACGCTTGGAGCGGATGAAACAACTTGGATTGATCCGCTCTGGCACCACCTTGCCGCCTTTGTCAGATTACGCCACCTATGCCAATGAATCGTTTCACCCCACGCCGGCTTGGGGCACCTTTGATCGCGCCAGGCAGGCAGATTTGGCGCGCCGAATGGCGATCTACGCCGCGATGGTGCACCGGCTTGATTTTAATGTTGGACGCTTGGTTGACCGATTGCGGAAAAAAGGGGAACTCGAGAATACCCTCATCATTTTTACCTCTGACAATGGAGCCTGCGCGGAGTGGGGGCCGTACGGTTTTGACATACGTTCGGGTCCCGTAGGTATTCTACATGAAGGTGCCGCGTTGGCGTCCATGGGAGGTCCAGGCACCTACCATAGCGTGGGCTCGGGGTGGGCTTCGCTGTCAAATACTCCTTGGCGACTATTCAAGCACTACGTGCATGAAGGCGGTATTAGTGTCCCGTTTTTGATCCATTGGCCTGCAGGATTGTCGCGGAAAGGCGATCGCGATGCGACGCCAACCCATCTGATCGACCTGATGCCAACATTTATCGAGATATCGGGGGCGACTTATCCGAGACATCGCAGGGAAAGTGCGGTGCCCATGCTTCCGGGGATAAGTCTTGTTCCCTTATTTGAAGGGAAGACGCTACCGTCACGCAGATTGTATTTCGAGCACGAAGGGAATCGGGCGGTGCGCGCCGACGAATGGAAGTTGGTAGCCGAATACGGCGGGGAATGGGAGCTATATAACATGGGCAACGATCGTGTTGAGTTGAACAACCGTGCGGAGCAGAACCCTAGTTTGGTCAGGGAGCTTGCCGGGGAGTGGGAGCGTTGGGCAAGCGCGCACCAAGTCAGACCCAGCCCTCCAAATTACCCTTATCCTTCATTGCCGCCACTTCCCTTGGTTGAGTCTCGTTGAGTGGAACCGATCATTGCAGGGTCGCCCTTTGCTCTTTCCGATGGCCACGCGGGGACGCCTATGTGGGCCAATCGGTAAGCTTGTGGGGTCGTCTTCATTATCCGAGCAAACTCTTTTGTCATGTAGCTCTGATCACAAAAGCCGCAGGTCAGGGCAATGTTAGCTAAGGGGTGATTAGTTTGGATGAGTTCACGGCAGGCCGCATTGATCCGGACTTTCTTCAGATAGGCGAAGGGGCTGGTATGGAAACCTTCTCTAAAGCGGCGTTCGAAGGTTCGGACGCTCATCCCGCAGATTTTTGCCATTTGCGAAACGGTCAGCTTTTCCGCGTACTTTTGGTCGATCAAATCGATCAGTTTGAACAGTTCGGGGTAGGGCCCCATTGCGCTGCTGGCCGGACTAAATTCGCGGGTTATCCCCTCCAGCCCGATAATGGCTCCCGACGGATCCCGGAGCGGAACCTTGGTAGTCGCGTACCAGTAGACCGACAAATCGTTGTGGGTGACCAGCTCAATCTTGTTCGTAATCGAAACACCGTGGCTAATGACCTTAACGTCATCTTTTTCATAGGCGTCGGCCAAATAGGCCGGGATCAGTTCATGATCGGTTTTTCCGAAGAGCTCGGTTGTGCTTCGTAGCGAGAGCAATTGAAGAAGCGCTTCGTTGGCCGCGACAAATCGCCGCTCCCTGTCTTTAACGAAGTAGCAGATATCGCTGATGTGGGCAAAGAGCAGAAGTCGGTCATGGGCCACCTGGCCGACGTCCAAAGGAGGAGGAGAATTCTTGTTTCGTGCTGCCATTTCGGGAAAGATTGATGTCTTCGTACCAGCAGGTCGGGCCGAGGAAGATACTCGTGTTGTCTTTAATATGATATTGATTGGCCAAAATCAACAATACCTCCTCGTGCGCCACGTGATATTCTGATCTTTCGGCCGAATTCCCTCCATTCTGGTGTCCCGAACGCCCGAGAGTTGCCTCCATGAAATTCCCCCAGCCCAAGACCTTGCTCACCCTCTTTCTCTGTTTGATCGTATACCCTGTTCGCTTGCCGGCAGCCGAGCCGAATCAAAAGAGAGGTCCGTTCACCAAACCGAACATTGTTTTCATCTTATCCGATGACATGGGTTGGTCGCATCCGGGTTTCAATGGAGGTGATTCGCGGCTCACGCCGAACTTGGACCGACTTGCCAAGAATGGACTTCTGCTGGAACAATTTTACGTGCAATCGGTTTGCTCGCCTACCCGGACGGCATTCATGACGGGGCGCTATCCGTTCAGAACATGGATGGACTGGCGCTCCGAAGACTTTGGCAAATCGGAGTTTCTTGATCGATTGGGCCTGACGCTGCCGAAAACCGCGGACGGAGTGGACACACGCCGCATCCATGGGCTTGATCCGAATGAGCGAACCTTGGCTACCGCGTTACGGGAAGCGGGCTACTACACTGCCATCTCCGGGAAGTGGCATCTTGGCGAATGGCAGAAAGAACACCTGCCCTTGCAGCGTGGTTTCGATCATCAGTACGGACACTACGCGTGGGGCATCGATTATTCGACGAAAATGATCTTGCACCATACCCCGGCGCATTTTTCGGTCTACGACTGGCATCGAAACGAGGAGCCGCTGCAGGAAGCTGGTTACGTAACGGATCTGATCACGGCTGAGGCAGAGCGTATCATCGCGGCACAGGATCTCGACCGCCCCTTTTTCCTCTACGTGGCATATAATGCAGTGCATGGCCCATTGGATCACGCACCCCGATACGTAAAGGAGTTCGGTGTGTTCGGGGCCACACTTAAGATCATGGACGAAGGCGTGGGACGCATTCTTGCCGCTCTCGAAGATAGGAATTTGACTCGGAATACATTGGTGGTCTTCGCCAACGACAACGGGGGATTGACGGAAGAAAGTAATCGGCCCTTGCGGGGAAAG
>JBBQEG010000212.1:0-9175 GCA_038320495.1 Opitutales bacterium
GCCGATCGCCACGAGCACACAGCAGAAATGCGCCCCGCGTCGGTCGGCGGCGACGTCGGCCATCGCGTCGACGAGCTTGTTCAAATTCGCCACCGGATCCGCTTGCGGGCCGGCAAAATACGCCGACTCCACTCCGGGTCCGCCGTGAAGGGCGTCGACACAGACGCCGCTATCGTCGGCCAGCGCCCAAGCCGACAGCGGCAAGAGCGGACGCAGCGCGAGCGCCTTTTTGCGGGCGTTGCCCACGAAGGTTCCGGTGTCCTCGGTGACGTGCGGCATGCCGCCAAGTTCACGGGCTGAACGGATCTCGATCGCCAGGCCCGATGCCTCAGCGAGCGACTGCAACTCGGCGGCTTTGTGAGCATTGCCGGAGGCGAGAAAGAAACGCGTCATGGGCGTCAGGTTAAGCCGGATACGACGATCGCGGATGACTACAGATGCCTCCAGCCGCAGCCCGTGGGAGTGTCGTTGCCGCAGGTCAAAGACGCAGGCTTAGCCGGAGATTTTCTGCAAGCCGGTGCGACTGAGCCCGAGGCGTTTGGCGGCTTTAGTCTCGTCGCCGTTTTCAGCGGCGAGTGCACGCGTCACCATCTCACGCTCGAGCCGCGTAAACAGAGATTCGTCCGCGGTGCTCAGCTGCGCAAACACCAGATCAAGCGCTTCCGAAAGAGAGACAGAGGGGGCGGGAGTGATGGGCAAAGCCGCGGACCCGGATACGATGGTGGCAATAGCCGCAGTCCCCGCCACGTCAGCTGCGAGCGCGGGCGTGGCGGTCTCGGTTGGGGGGACGCTCGTGGCCTCGTCGAGTTCGCGGATCTCAGCCGGCAGGTCTTTGATGAGAATGGCATCACCTTGTGCGATCACCGCGCTGCGATACACCACGTTCTCGAGTTCACGCACATTGCCATGCCAGCGATGGCGAACGAGCAAGGTCAACGCTTCCGGCGACAGCTTCGACACCTTGGTCTTTTTCTGTTTCAGCAAATTCTGCAGACAGAAGTCGACGATCTGCGGGATGTCCTCGGGACGCTCGCGCAAGGGCGGCATCTTGATGCGGACCACGTTGAGGCGGTAATAGAGATCCTCACGGAACAGTTTCCCTTTCACCATCTGCTCGAGATCCTTGTTGGTCGCCGCGATGATGCGAACATCGACGCGAGTCGTCTCGGTGCCGCCCACCCGTTGAATCTCACCTTGTTGCAGCACGCGAAGAATCTTCGTCTGGGTCGCCAGCGCCATGTCGCCGATCTCGTCCAGGAAGATCGTGCCGCCGTCACACAATTCAAATTTGCCGAGCCGCTGGCCGGTGGCGCCGGTGAACGAGCCCTTCTCGTGGCCAAACAATTCGCTCTCGATGAGATTATCCGGAATCGCCGCACAGTTCACCGCGATGAACGGCTTGTTCGAGCGATGGCTGTGTTTCCAAATGGAGCGGGCGACCAGTTCCTTGCCGGTGCCGCTCTCGCCCGTGATCATGACAGTGACGTCGCTGGCCGTCACTTGGCCGATAATCTTGAAGACCTCCTGCATCACCGGCGAACTGCCAACGATCCCTTCGCGGTAATCATCCGGATTGATGGTGGATTTGTAATCGCTGATGGCGCGAAGATCCGCGTGCGTCTTGAGGGCGTTCTGCGCCAGCGAAAGGACCTTCTCTGGATCGAAGGGCTTCATCACGTAGTCAAACGCCCCGTACTTCATCGCCTCGATCGCAGTTTGCGCCGTGCCGAACGCCGTCATCAAGACCACGAGCTGCTTCGGGTTGACCGAGCGAATATGCTGGAGCGCCTCGATGCCAGTCATGCCGCTCATCCGGACGTCGAGAAAAACCAGATCGGGTACGGGCCCCTTCTTCACCATGGCGATCCCCTCTTCGCCGCTGGCGGCCTCGGTCACGGTGTAATTACGGGACGAGAGGACGCGCGACAACGAGTAGCGGATCTCGGCGTCATCATCGATGACAAGGATGGTGGGCGTTTTCGCGGGAGCGTCGGACATGGTCAAAAGGAGGAGGATAGCCTCACCGTACAGACAAAAGCCACGACGGTGAAAGGCGGGACGGAGAAAGTTTGAGAACGGAACGCTGGCATATTCGGCGCGCGCGCTTTTGTTGCTTCACATGCTCGGGTGGTCAATGAACCTTTTCCGCGTGCGAGGCATCCAGCTCGCCGTCCATTTCTCGTTTTTCATCCTCCTCGCCTTCGTCGCGTACTACGGCTGGCAAGGCGATCCCGAAGCGCACGTTATCGGCGGCTGGACCGGGATGTTTTGGAACGTGGCCGTGCTGCTGACGTTTTTCACCTGCGTGGTGCTGCACGAGTTCGGTCATTCGTTTACCGCCATGTACTACGGTGTAGGCGTGCGCCGGATCCTGTTGATGCCGATCGGCGGCATGGCGGAATTCGACCGCATCCCGCGTCAGCCGTCCCGCGAGTTGCTCATCACGCTGGCGGGACCAGCCGTCAACTTTGCCATCGCGGCAGTACTCGGAATCTTTTTCGGCGCCCCGGAAGCCTGGGGTTTCGAGGTCGATCCCACCACCCTCTCCGGATTCGCGCATCTCTTGATGCAGTGGAATTTACTGATGGGCCTTTTCAATCTTGTGCCGGTGTTCCCGATGGATGGAGGGCGGATTTTCCGCGCGCTGCTGGCGACGCGGCTGCCTTATTTGCGCGCGACGTTTATCGCCGCGAGTGTGGCCAAGGTCCTGGCCACGATTGCGGCGGGCACCGCGGTGTTCTTCGGAGCTGAGCTTACCGCGGTGCTGTTTGTATTCATTTTCGTGGCGGGCGAAATGGAGTATCGCGCCGTGCGCCACCGCGACGTCGAGGACGCCCATTGGCGGGCCGTGCTGGCGCGGGCGTATGTTGACCTGCCCCCACCCACGGGCGAACCGCCGATTATCCGCGGCTGAGCAGCTGCAAGCGGAGCCGGTGCTCTTCATTAGCGCAGGCGCGCGCAATCACCTGTAACGGGAAGGGATCAAGGCCCAGGGAAAACGGCACTGAACCGTTCCAGCCATGTCTTCGGCTTGCATCGGTCGTCGTCCTGGGCCGAATGAGCACCGCCCCTATGAAAAACGTTATCCTGTTTTCCCTTGCGATCGCGGTCAGCACTCCGGTGCTTTACTCCGCCGACACCCAGATCGATCTTCCCGATGAATTTGCGCGCTGCGTGCCGGCCGATGTCACCGTACGAAAGCTGGCGGGCGACCTGATGTTCACCGAGGGTCCTGTCTGGATCCGCGACGGCGGCTACCTGGTGTTCAGCGACATTCCCAAGAATGAACTGAAGCGTTGGACCGAAAAGGAAGGGGTGACCACCTTCCGCCAGCCAAGCCGTAATGCAAATGGTAATACGCTCGACCGCGCCGGCCGGTTGCTCACGGCGGAGCACACTGGACGCCGCGTCGCCCTCCAGGAAAAAGACGGTACCGTGCGCACGCTGGTCGATGCGTTCGAGGGAAAGAAACTGAACTCGCCCAACGACGTGATCGTCCGTTCCGACGGCAGCGTGTGGTTCACCGATCCTGAGTACGGTCTGCGCACGAACCCCGCCACGAAACAGCGCGAAGGCAAGGAACAGGCGGGCAACTATGTGTATCGGCATGACCCGAAGACCGGAAAAACGCACGCCGTCGTGAAGGACTTCGTCCAACCCAACGGCCTCGCGTTCTCGCCCGACGAGAAGCACCTCTATGTGGCCGATTCGGGTGCGCCCCGACACATCCGGATCTTCGACGTCACCGCCGACGGAACGCTGACGAATGGCCGCGTTTTCTGTACAATCGACAAGGGTGGACCCGATGGGATCCGCGTGGATGAAGCGGGCCGGGTGTGGTCCAGCGCGGGAGACGGCGTCCATATCTTCGCCCCGGATGGTCGTCGGGTCGGAAAGATTCTCGTCCCGGAAGCTCCGGCGAATCTTTGCTTCGGCGGAGCCGGGGGCAACACGCTCTTCATCACTGCTCGCAAGTCGCTCTATGCGGTCAGCGTGAGTGTTCGGGAAGCGGCCGCGGCACGTCGCTAAGGAGAGTCGTGCGGGGATCGTTGCGTTAAGACCCACTCAATCTCGCGAACATCTGGCGGAATTAACAGTCCGCGGAGGAAGCAGAACTCGTCCTCCCCGAGCTCCGTAACGCATGGACTTCCTCGATCATCTACAATGGCCTGCCATGGTGGCCAGCGTCCTGGCCGGGTGGCTCGTTGCCTCGCAATCCAAGGTACGCCGCCAGCATGGTTTTTGGTGGTTTCTGGGCAGCAATGTACTCTGGGTTGCATGGGGGTGGCATGACGGCGCCTGGGCCTTGATCGTGCTCCAGGTTGCTCTCGCGACGCTGAATATTCGTGGTCTGCGCAAGAACGAACCCGCCGTAAAACCACCCGCATCCGCTTAGTCGTTCCCACGCCGAGTGCGACCGCCGAGGATACCTAACCCGGATCACCCGACGGCGCCATCCGGCTTGATGCCGCGATGACGCCGACGCGCGTTGCCACCGATTACTTCAGCACGCTCGCGTGAAAAGCCGACCAGTCATCGATCGCATTCAACTCAACCGCAGAGCCGCTCACCGAACCATCATCCGGACAGCCGGCCGTGCGCAGAATCTCTTTCCGAGTCTCGTCGCCGTGATGATAGCCGAGGATCGATTGATTGAGCTTATAGACGGAAGCACGGTCCAGCTTCACCCCCGGTTGCGACTTCACCCAGCTCTCGAACTGCGCATAGGTCGGCTTGTTCTCACTGATAAATTTCTTCACCGCCTCGGCGGAAAGGCCGAGGCCGGCAATGACCATCGAATCGAAGCCCTTGCCGATTCCAGGATAGCCCTCCGCAAGTTTACCACGGGCTTCGAGAGAGACTTTGAGCCAGAGGCGCGGGAGGTGAAGCACGCCGAGCGGACCGGCGACGTTACACGGGATCATGGGGACGAATGAGCTGCTCATGGTTATTATCGGGGAATACCGCACGGGATGAAGTCCCACCGCTGGTGCGGCGCAGCGAGTGGGGGGGTGAACACATATACTCTACGTGCATCAGCCAGCGATTGGCAATGACGAGCACGTCGGACGCGGACATAAAAAAAGCGAAGTGCGGTTCGCACTTCGCTGAGGACCTGAAGAACAGGATCCGCTGTAAGGGCCGGTGGCGATCGCAGAACGATCGCCACCGGACCAGAACAACTAGCGAACCTTCTTCTTCGCGGCGGCCTTTTTGACGACCTTCTTAGCGGCGGCCTTTTTGACGGCCTTCTTAGCCGGTTTCGACGCAGTCTTCTTTGTGCTTTGTGATTTAGCCATGTTACTTGTTATGTTACGGGGAAGTTGAACTGGAGTACTAGAAGCCAAGTTCGTTGCTATGCGCATTACCAAATGCGCTCACCGCGAACTCTGGGAAAGTGCAACCATGTTTCGCGCAGAGCTGCAATGTATTCTGATGAAAAATGAAAATATTTTTGCTGCATGTGCTCAATGTGTGAGGTCCGTCCTGATCGTTCGCGCCATCCGACAACCATTTCAACGGATCCTCGCGGCGGTCGGACAAACCGGTTCTGCGCCAAGGTACTCATCTCATTCGCCAAGGCATTTCTCCTCTGAAAAAGCCTCTTTGTACCTGAAAATTGAATACCAAAATTTCTGGCGCGATCGAGATCGTGCGCCTGGCTTTCCCGATCATCCGCTACGCTGGATCGCGATCCCGCGACCATGACCCAAACCTGTCCGGGCAATGCCGGCTTTCGGTGCGTTGACGGCCCCAAACCCATCCAGAATGGCAGCGTAGTCATGACGTGAATACCGCCGGGACCATCGGCAGCGGCGAATGATGCGCCTGAAATCTTCGTCTTCGCAGAGGAAAAATCCCGTCCGCGTTCGCGACTGATCACGCTCTTCCCGCCGGCTGGACACCGCGAAGAATGCGCTCCGGTGTTCAAACGCAATGGGTCTGCCGGCGCCCGTGCGCGGATGCATTCATGTCGTGGATACCAAAGCGGGGACCGCGGTGCGACGGACGCTGCCACCTTCCCTCGGCACCGGTTCAGATCGAATTTATGAGGACGCACCTTCACCGGCGATAAGCAGGGAGAACGATCACGCGTTTCACGGGCGACGCTGCGGGCTTCCGGATCGGCGCAACCGGAGCGGGGACGAGTTTTTCCTGCTCGAAGCGCCAGGTGTTGGCCGGCGCGGGTGCGGCCAAACTCGCTGCCGGCGCGGTCCACGTCACCAACATTCCGTCGAAGAAAACCAATTCTGCGCGATGGTCGTAGATCGCAACTTCAAAGCCCCGACCCGCACTGGAGATCAGTGCTCTCCCGATGAAACCCGCGGCTTCATCGCGCGACATACCCGGCTTCAACTTCTCCCATTCTTGCGCGCATAGCCCGGCCGGCAGGAGCAGGCCGAGCATGATCAAACGTCGGAATGCAGTTCGCATCACTTCCTTATCGGCACATTCGCGGAAAACAATAATCGGTGCGGTCGAACCAAGGATAAGCGTCGGACCTTGCAGGCAGCATGATCGCTGGATCAGCGAAGCGCCAAGGCTCCACGAGAGAACGTTTGCTTCGACGAAACCCGACAACGCGGAACGCGCATGAGGGCGAAGAACGATGCGACGTCGGCTCCATGAGGTAATGGCTATTGTTTTTTCGCCGGCCGTTTCGCCGTACGCCGCGCGGACGGCTTGCGGGTGGCTGCGGCACGCGTCCGCTTGCGCACACCGACCGGCGCAGAGGCGCCCGCCTCGTCGCGATTACTCTTCCACTGCGCATCATTATCGCGCGCGATCCGAGCCATCGATCGCCCGGTAAGCACGGAGGAATCATCGCGCCGCGCGGAGACGGGCTTGGCCGCGGTCCCTGACTTCGCGAGGAGCCACACCGGTTTGGATGGGTCGCTCTTGATGCGAAAGAGATGCCACTCACCCTGCAGCTTTTTCCCGTGCAGGCGCAGCTTTAGATCCCCTTTCTCCAAGTTGCCACCGAGCAACTCATAGGTGCCAAGATCCCACACCATCACCGTGCCGCCACCGTATTGGCCCTGGGGAATTGTACCTTCAAACTCCCTGTACTCGAGCGGATGATCCTCCACTTCGAACGCCGCCCGCTTTACCCCGAGTTCATAGGGCGGACCTTTGGGCACGGCCCATGATTTCAACGTCGCATCGATCTCCAGACGGAAATCATAATGGAGCCGGCTGGCGGCGTGTTTCTGAATGACAAACCGGGGCTCGCCGTCGGGCCCGCTCGCTTTTCCGGTCTTCCCTTTTGGCTCGGCCGTGCGCGTGAAATCGCGCTTGGCCGAGTAGCGTGCCAATGCTTTCGAACGCGAGGTGCCATCCGCCTCCTTGTCCACTTGGCGCGGCGGGGACCTCCGACCGCCGGTGCGGTCAGCCGTATGATCAAGCTGCTGGAATGCCTCGGGCAGGTGCTGCCGCGTCGTGAGTACCGGCGCAAAGAGATCCCCTGCCTTTTTCATCCTTCGCAATGCCTCTTCCGGAGTAAACATCAGGGCCGCCTGATTCTCCTTCGCTCGTGCTTTCGTGAGTTCAGACCAACTCAGCGGCATCGAAATGAAGGGCTCATCGCGTTTGCCGCGCATGGCGTACACACACACCGTCGTCTTCGACCGCGAGTTCTGCGACCAGTCGATCAACACCTTCTTTTTCCGCAGCGCCTTCGACATTTTGCTCACGATGAGCTTCGGATGCTCGCGCTCCAGCAATTCCGCCACGCTCTTCGCAAAGGGCTGCGTCGACGCGTACGTCACCTCCGTATTAAGCGGCACATAAACTTGCAGCCCTTTTGATCCGGATACCTTGGGAAATGATTTGAGCTCCAGCCCGTCGAACACGTCCTTCAAGCGCAGCGCGACATCGATGCACGTGAAGATATCCGCGCCTTCACCGGGATCGAGATCGAATGCCGCATGCGTCGGGCAGTCGATGTCCGGCACGCGATGGAGAAAGGGATGGAGCTCGATTGCGCCCAGGTTCGCGCACCATGCCAGCGTCTCAGGATTGTTAATGAGGATATAGTTGATCCGTCCTTCGTGATGGCGGCGCGGCACGTGAAAGGTGGAGATCCAATCGGGCGCGTGCTTGGGCGCATTCTTCTCGTAGAAGCTGCCCCCTTTTACTCCGTCCGGAAAACGAATCAGCGTCACCGGGCGATCCTGCAGGTGAGGCAGGATGAACGGCGCTGCCTCCAAGTAGTAACGAATCATCTCCCCTTTGGTGAAACCACTCGGGAAGTAGACCTTGTCGGGATTCGAAAAAGTCACAGGGCGCGCGGACTCTGTCTCACGCGGAGTTTTGCCGACGGATGCCATGACACGACAGACCCGCCTTACGCAGAGGCGTTCATCGCGCTTCGATCCTGCACCAACCATTCCCGACCTCGCGGTATTGCGCCCGCGTCGAGCCCACCGTCGTCCCCGCCTGACTCGTCGCCGCCCGGCAACGCGCCATGACGAAGCGTTAACCCCCAAGCTTTTTCCGCACCTCAGCAGGAACAATCAAACGCGTTTCTCCCACAGCCTTGATCTCCGTGGTCGAGCGTTGATGCACATGCACGCGGTCTCGATCTACATAGAGGATGCCTTCAAGGTTAAGCTGATAGCGGGTAACGACACCATCCCGCATCAGCAGCCGAAAGGTGCCGCCGGCCGCGACGGGGCTGAGGTGATTTTGTCCATCACGCACCAGCAGGAGCTGCGCTCCCAGATCGGAAAGCACACCCACGGCTTCGTCCCCTTCCACATCGAGGAACGTACAACTGCTCACAATCACCGCGAGTTCCTCGTGTGGACGGCTCATGGCAAACTGCGCATTACTATAGGACGGCTGATCGTCACTCACGGGCGCGGGCTGGAAGATTACAACCTGGGACGGATCAGACGGGTCGTGGTGGACGATAACAGCGCTTCCCCACGGAGACGGGCGGGGCGAAACCGACCACATATCGAAGCCGTCACGCCAATCGGGATGCCGTTTGGGAAGTTCATTCCACGTGCGCCATCCTCCTTCCGCCCGAAGGACGAATTCGCTTTCGCTCCAGAAATACGCTTCCACATCAGGCTCGGCGGTTCGCCCGAGTTTCTGCGCGACGGACTTCACCATGGGCAGTCGCATCCACGTATAGCCGCCACGCTCCGTCTTGCCTTCAATCGTGTAC
>JBBQEG010000213.1:0-9162 GCA_038320495.1 Opitutales bacterium
AGCTAACGCGAGGCACGGTCCAATCCGGCGTAAACCGCGGCCCACTGTGCGGCGATCACCGGCGCGGTGAACGACCGAATCGTCTCGGGCGTGATTCGCACGCGCATCAAGGCGTCGGACTCCACCAGCCCGGTGATCGCCTGCGCCAAGTCGGCCACGTCACCCGTGCGAAAGGTCCAACCCGTTTCGCCCGCGCGCACCAAATCAACCACCCCGCCGGAGTCCGCCACGAGACCCGGCACGCCCGCGCGCAAGCTCTCGAGCAGCGCAATCGAAAAAGGTTCCGCTTGTGAGGTCACGAGCAGGCAGTCAACGGAAGCCAGCAATGCGTCCGAGTTCGGCTGCTCCCCCAACCAGGAGACCTGCCCCTCCAGCCCGAGCGCGGCGGTGCGCGCTCGCAGCTGCCGGGCATAAGCGCGGGATCCGGCGGTCGTATCCGGAGAACCGATATGCTGAAAGCTGACCCGCTCGCGAACGCCCGGCGGCAGCGCCGCCAGTGCTTCAATGACGTCATGCCAGCGTTTCCAGGAAACCAGCATCCCGATGCCACCCAGTCGTAACACTTTACCGGATACAGGTCCCCGCGGGTCGAGCGGGACAGGCAGCGCCGTCACGCCACCGGGAATACACTGGGTCCAATCCTCCCCTCCGATTCCGTAGTAACGCTTCATGGCCGGACTCAGCCAGAACAGCCGCGACCCGAGTCGCCGCGACGCCCGCCGATAAAACCAGCGCTGACGTCCATAACAATGGACGCTTGCGACGACGCGACGCTCGCCAGAGGCCACCAACCGCTGGGCGACCAGCAGGCCGGCCCGGGAATGCGCGTGAAAAATCCGGCCCGGCTCCGCGTCGAGCCAAACGCGCATGGCCCGCGCCACCGCTCGCGCCCGCCACCAGGTTTTCCAGCCAATCACTTCCGCGTCGATTGCCGGCAGCTCGAGCGTGGGCAGCGGCGGCGAGCGACGTTGGGTGAAACCGGGACTCACGCCGAGCACGCAGAAAAAAACCTCCGCGGCCACAAGTGTCCGAAGTGCGGATACAATCCCTCCCTGATCGTTTCGGGCCCCGGTGTAATGCAGCACTGTCAGCTTCGCTTGCGCAGGCATTCAACGAGTATTGCCGAAATCCCGGGCACAATGCACAAGATTTCTTCACGGGACCGCGTGTCGCCACTGCGTCGCACGATCGATAAACGCCAAAAAACGCGTTCCCCTAAAGTTCATGCAGCGACCAGTTTGATGTCGCATATGCGACATCAAACTGGTCGGCATCGGAATCCCTCCGTGGGATCCGAAGCGCAGCGTGGACGCGGCGAGGCGCGTCTGGCCTCAACCCAAAAACTCGGTCTTACGCTCATCCCAAGGCCATTGAACCGGGGACTTGAGATGATCTGCAATTACCACCCCACGGCGTAGCTTGCGCCCGTTGCCCGGTTCTGCCCGCATCGCGGCGGGTACGCATCCATGTCGTCGCTCTCCGGCAACTCCTCTCTTCGGCTTATTCCCATCCTCCTTGCCCAAGGGGTTGGCGTGGCCTGCGGAGTCGCCGGCGTGAAGCTCAACTCCCACTTATTGCCGCCCGATGTCCTCGGGTTCTACGGCGTGTTCCTAACGTTGGCGCCGCTCGGGATGTGGGTCGTCCATGCGGGCGTGGTAAAGTTCGTCGTGCGCCAATGGGCCGGTAGCGCCAACCGGCCTCACTTGCTTCGCCATGCCTTCGGCCTCTGGGCGCGGCGTCTGCCGTGGCTCGCGTTGCTCGCAGTTCCCGCGGCGTTTGCTCTCACGCGGCTGGGCGATTCGAGTCCCGCGGTTGCCTGGCTCGCGCTGTTTCCTGCGGCCAGTTTATTGGTGGTGGGCGCCGTGGCGCAGAGCGCTCTTCAAGCCGAAGGCACGCATTGGCGCGATTGCGCAGTATCCGTCTGCGGATCCGCCTCGCGCACGTTTGCCCCGCTGCTGTGGTTCGTTTTCGGAGGAGGATCCGTGCACGCACTCTGGTCAGGCTTCGGAGTCCACGCGCTCCTGTTTGCTGGCGCCGGAATCTGGGCTCTGCAGCGGTACTGGCTGTCTTCACGCGCGTCGGCGGAAGCCACTCCGTCCACCCTTCCCTTGGCGTTTTCGGGGCCGCTCTTCGTCGTCCTCGCCACCACTGGCTGGATTCTGGCCGGTCTGAACCGCTGGCTGGTCGCCGGTTTTTTCGGCGAAACCGAAGCCGGTTTTTTCACCCTCGCCGGGGGAGCAGCCGTGGTCCTCTCGGCCACGCTCGGCTCCGTATTCATCCAGTATTTTCAACCCGGTTTCTTCGCTCTTGGTGATATCCCCGAACAACGCGCCCATCTCGCGCAACGCGTCGATCGTGCCGCGCTGGCTTACGCGGTCGGGGCGCTCGCGGTGATTGGCGGGTTCGCCCTTGCCTCGCCCGTCCTGATTGGACCGTTGATCGACGAACAGTACCGCGGTGCACTGCCGTGGATCTTACCCGCGGGCTGCTTCGGCGTGGCGACAATTACCACGGTGTTCTATCAGTCTCTACTGCTGGCCGGACGCCGCGAATCCGCCTGCGGTCCCGTCGAGCTCACCACCGCCGCCGTGCTCGCGACGGGTTGCGTGGCAACCGCGGCAATCGACGCCACCTGGTTTGCCCGCTGGCTTGTACTTACTCCGCTGATACCGTGGGTGCTCACGCGTCCGCTCGCACGCCGGTATTTTCTCAAACCGGGTGAAGCCGCAACGCCCGCACTGGCCCGGTGAAAAACATGCGCGCGGCCAGGCGCCGCTGTCCACTGCGGGCCGCAGCCGTCGCGCGCCCGCCGAGCCGCAGCGCCGCCCAGGCTCCTGCCGCCGTGCGATCACAGGCGAACGAACGTCGCGCCTGATACGCGGCGTACACCACGTAGCCTTCAACCAGGCAAGAGCGGGCGCCGCGGCGCCACGCCTCTCCCGCGGAATCCGCACGGATCGCCGCCCAAGCGTCCGCCATGCGCTCGGGACGACCGGCGCGTCGACGCGCCGAAAGGAGCTGAATGACTGAGCGGCTCTGCTCGATCTCGCGTCGCCTTTCCTGCGTCGTCTGCGCGCCATACCAGCGGTAACGAAGCATCACTTCGGGCAGCACGGCGAATTCCCTCTGCTCCACGGCCCGCGCCTGAAAATCCAAGTCGGCGGCGAACGGAAACTCCGGTCGATACGGAAACGCTTGAAACAACTCCCGCCGGCCCATCGCCGCGGGCGTCACGATCGGGCCGCCATAAGGCGCATAGCCGGCGTGCTCTTCGGCGCGGGGCAAACAAAACACCTCACCGATCGGCCGCTCGTTTTCATCGATGCGGACGGCGCGTCCGGCGACGAGTGCAACGTCGGGCTTACGGCGGAGCGTTTCCACTTGGCGGGCGAGGCGGTCCGGTTCCGAGAGATCGTCGTAATCTTGCAGCGCAACGAATTCGCCCTGCGCCGCCGCGACCCCCGCGTTATGGCCGGCGGGAATGCCTGCGTTGGCTGTGAGCCGCACCCAGCGCAAGCGCGGATCGCGGCCCAGTTCGCCGAGCGCATCGGCGGAAAGGCGAGTGCCGTTATCGACCAACACCACTTCGAGATCGCGCCAGGTTTGATTCAAGGCGCTCGCGAGCGCCGGCCGCAGATACGGCGAGTCGCGGTGGAACACCATGAGCAGCGAAACAACCGGCATCGCGGCGAAGGGAAACTCCCGCCGGCGCGTACCGCAAGCTGTGTTCGGCGGTGCCCGTGACCGAATCTGAGAGCAGAGACCTGAGATTTCAGTTCTCGGCATTGAGATTTGAGTCGTTCGGAACCGCGGGCAGTGTCATCGAAACGTCGTTCGCCCATGACGCTCACTCCTGCCTGGCGCACCCGCCTGTTCGCGTCGGTCGCCACCGTGGTGGCGATTGGGCTGGGCGTGCAGATTGCGCAAGGCGCCTTTTTCTGGCCGGCGGTGGCCGCAGGGTTGCTGACGGCTATCATGATCATTTCGAT
This sequence comes from Opitutales bacterium, assembly GCA_038320495.1. Lineage (GTDB taxonomy): Bacteria > Verrucomicrobiota > Verrucomicrobiia > Opitutales > Opitutaceae > ER46. The sequence continues at coordinate 3,990 of JBBQEG010000213.1, forward strand.
CCAGCCGCGATCCCTGCTGGCGATTCTGCTGGGCGGAGCGGTCGTCGGCTACATCGTTGGAAATCGAGGATTTGCTCAAATTTCCCTGAGCCCGTCGTTTCCCTTGTTGGCGGGGGAGTTCGTGCTGTTGGTAGGTGGCGCGATCCTGTTCGTCCAATGCGCCTGGCGGCATGAACTGCCTTTTCGCCGCGACCTCCTCAATGTAAGCCTCCTCGTCTGGATGGTAGCCGGCACGCTGCGGGTGCTGTTTGATGTGCGGGACTACGGCTTCGCGGCGCTGCGCGATTACGCGCTCGTTTACTATGCCGGCTTCTTCTTTCTAGCTCAGCACGTGGCCCGGGATCCGATGGCGGGCCGCTTTCTCCTGCGGTGCGTGCTTTTCTCCTGCGTCGCCCTGCTGGTGATTCATCCGCTCTTCTCCGCCTTCTCGGACTTTTTTCTCAATACGCTGACGGTTCGCGGCATCCCGTTGATCTTTTTCAAAGACGACTTGGTGGGGAACTTCATGGCCGTGGGTTCGCTGCTGGCCTACATTGAGTACGAACGTTCCCGGCGGGTGCCTTGGCTCATGGTGAGCATCGGTCTCGCGGGGATGATGTTAACGACGAGCAGTCGCTCGTCGATGGTGGCGCTCGCCGTTGGTGCGGGATGGCTCGCAACCGGGGGCCGCTGGCGCTTTTCCGGCGCCCTGGCCGTCAGCGGAGCGATCGCGGCAATCGGTATGGTGATGGCCGCGGAGTTCCAGAACCAGACGTGGCGGCAGACGCCGGTCCACCAGGTTTACGAACGCGTGTTATCGATCGCGGATCCGCTCGGGCAACGCACCTACCAGATGGACAACGCCTTCAAGGGCGACAACAACGTCTTCCGGATGGTGTGGTGGCGCGCCGTGGTGACGGAGACCGTGGAAACCAATGGCTGGGTTGGGCTGGGTTTCGGCCACGACTTGGCCGCGCGGTTTGTGCAACAGTATCTTCCGGAGGCAAACGACAATTTTTTCGCGCGAAGTCCGCACAATGTCCTGATCACCGTCTTTGCTCGAATGGGCGCGGTGGGATTCGCGGCGTTTTTGGCTGTGATTGCCAGCATGGCCATGGCGACGTGGCGGGCGGTACGGCAAGGCGGGTCGGAGTACACGGCCGACGGGCCTTGGATCGCGGCGTGGGTCCTATTCATTGCGGCGTGCTTCGGCGTGGTACTGGAAGGACCGATGGGGGCGGTGGTGTTCTGGACCCTGCTCGGCGTTGCGAACGGGCTGACCGTGGCGGAAGCGGAGGCTGCCTTCGACAGATCAACGCACGAGGACAACGGCAGCCAATCTGACGAGCGATCAAAGAATCCGAGCCGTGACGTTCACGTTTCGGGCCGGAGTTAAGCGAACTGGAAGGCGGGTTGGGCACGCCGCCGGGCTGAGACGCCACTCCACCGGCCGGCGTTCAACGCCTGGTGCCCGGATTCCCTCCGCGGAAAACGCAGCTTTGCTGCGCTATGCCAGATTACGTTTGGATCGGATCTTGCCTGAGGAGGTCGGCGCGCGTGAAGTCACGTTCGCCTAGTGAAGCTCGCCTCACCCACCGATTATTTCCGAATATTCAGGACGACTACCCGTACGAATTGGGACGTCCTGACACCGCTCGCGCTCATTGGGCTGAGTCTTTTCGGGATCGCGTTCATCTATTCGGCTCAGTTTTCGGATCCGCGGTTCACCAACGTAACCGGCCTGCGCAGCCTGTTGCGGCAGGACTGGTTCAAGCAGATTGTGTTTCTTGGGGCTGGGACAGTGATTTACGTGATGGTTTCGCTGATCGATTACCGGTTTTGGCTGAGTGTGGCGCACTGGCTCTACCTCGCATGTCTGGTTCCGTTGATTGTGGTTTTCTTTCCGGGAGTCGGTGGGGCGGCGGCGGAACGATGGGGAGCGCAACGTTGGATTGATTTAGGCCCTTTCACCTTCCAGCCGGCTGAGACGGCTAAGATTGGGGTGCTGTTGATCACGGCCGCCATCCTTGTACATTCCAAGGTGGGCACCGTGCGGCAATCCCTTGGCACACTGGGGAAATTGGCCCTTGCGGTAGGCGCACCCATGTTCCTTATCCTGCTACAGCCGGACTTGAAGTCGGCGATTGTCCTACCCCCGATGGTGTTCTCGATGTTGTATGTGTCGAAGCTTTCCCCCCGTTTTTTCGTGGGGGCGCTCGGCGCGTTTTTGACCATCGTGACCCTCGTGAGCTGGGACAGCGTGCGTTATGTAAACTTCATGGAGTCGCACGGCTACAAGTTCCTGGTGGATCGCGGCAAGTTCCAGGCCTCGGGCCAAGGCATCATGCCCTTTCATGATTATCAGCGGGACCGAATTCTGGCGTTTGCGGCCCCGGAAAAAGTGGATCCCTCTGGTACCGGCGTGGCCTATAACCTTTCCCAGTCGCTTATTTCCGTCGGCAGCGGAGGCCTTACGGGCAAAGGCTGGACGGACGGCTGGCAGGCGCAGCTCGGCTACCTGCCGCGCACGGTTGCGCATAATGACTTTATTTTCTCGGTTATCGCCGAGGAAAAAGGATTTCTGGGAAGCCTTACGGTCCTGGGCCTGTTTGGAATAGTGTTGTTCAACGGCATTCGTATCGCCGGTTCCGCAAGGGATCGGCTGGGGACCCTGATCGCCATTGGCGTGACGGCGCTCTTCACGGTGCATATGTTTGTGAACATCGCCATGACCATCGGGCTGGTGCCTATTACAGGCATACCGCTTCCCTTTATCAGCTACGGTGGCTCCTTTGTGCTTAGTTGCTGCTTGCTGCAAGGACTGGTCCAGAGCGTCTGGCGCTTCAGGAAGGATTTCATATGAGATCCCCGGCGTCATTGACCGCTCTGCCAGAATTTCCTGCGCCGCGACTCTTGCGCTTGGGCGCCTCCGTGAAAACCCGACACGACACCCAAAATGAGCGATCAACAGCAATCGCGGCCTCCAACCGGCGTCCCGGCGGACGTCGCCCAACAACAATATGACGAAGAACTCGTCAATCCACCCACGCCGCACGAGTCCGAGCCGGTCAGCCAGGCTGAATTAAAAGCCGGCGCCGCCGATCGCGCGAAACAGCGTCCTCTCCTCCAGAAGATTCTTGCGGTGTTCCAGAAGGAAAAAGGCTCGTACCGCGAGCTCATCATCAATTCCGAGCCGCTCGAGAAGCGGGTCGCCTTACTCGTCGATGGTCGACTCGAGAAATTCGAGATCGAGCGCGATTCCGACAATCGGATGGTGGGCGGCATTTACAAAGGCCGCATCAAGAACCTCGACCCCGGCCTGAAAGCCGCATTCGTGGACATCGGTTACACCAAGAACGCGTTTCTCCACTACTGGGACATGCTCCCGGCCGCCGCCGATTCCTCGGTCGAGGTCGTGCGCGTCAATAAGAAGAAGAATGCCCCCGAACGTCCTGCCGAGCCGACCGTCAAGGACATCCCTCATCTCTATCCGCCGGGCAGCGAAATCGTGATTCAGGTCACCAAGGGCCCGATCGGGACCAAGGGACCACGCACCACGACCAATCTTTCCATCCCCGGACGGTACCTGATTCTGACGCCGTTCAGCGATGGCTGTGGTATCTCGCGTAAAATCGAGGATCCGGTTGAGCGAAAGCGCCTCAAAACCCTGATCAATGAACTTACGTTGCCTGAGGGTGTGGGCGTCATCGTCCGCACCGCCGGCGAAGGCAAAAAGGCGCGTTATTTCATCCGCGACCTCCACATCCTCCTGAAGACATGGGAAGACATCTTGATGAAGATGAAGAGCGAGCGCTCCCCCGCTTGTCTCTATCAAGAACCTGATCTGGTGGAGCGTACGGTCCGCGACTTCCTTACTGAGGAAGTCGATCGCGTGCTCATCGATCGCAAGGAAGACCACGAGCGCACCCAGCGGCTGGTCGGCCAGATCTCGAAGCGGAGCGCCGGCAAGATCGCGCTCTACAAAGACAGCATTCCGATCTTCGAGCGCTTCAACATCGAGCGTCAGATTGAGCAGACTGGCCAGCGCAAGGTTCCGCTCCCGAGCGGCGGCGAAATCATCATCGACGAAACCGAAGCGCTCATCGCCGTCGACGTGAACACCGGTTCTCACAAGAACCGCGGTGGCGACGAGAAGAACGTGATCTACGCCGTCAACCTCGAGGCTGCGGCGGAAATTGCCCGCCAGATCCGGCTCCGCAACCTTGGCGGCTTGGTCATCATAGACTTCATCGACATGAAGGAGCGCCGCCACCGCAACGCCATCTATGAAAAAATGGTGGAGCTGATGTCCTCCGACAAAGCGAAGAACCACATCCTGCCGATCTCGCAGCTCGGCATCATGCAGATGACGCGGCAGCGCCAGCAGGAATCCCTTTCGAGCAATCTCTACACCGATTGTCCGTACTGTCGCGGCCGCGGCATCGTGAAGTCCGCGACCACGATGAGCGTCGAGTTGCAGCGCAAGTTGAGCTCGGTCGTCCGCCGCCTCCAGCTGCGCAACGACGGCAAGGAGTACTCACTCCGCGTCATGGTTCACCCGAGTATCCTCGAGCGCCTGCGCAGTGAAGACGCGGATCTCCTCGTGCGGATGGAGAAACTCTTCGGGGTGAAGTTGGCGTTCCGCGCCGACCTCAATTACCACGTCGAGAACTTCAAAATCATCAACGCGATCACCGGCGAAGAGTACCGCTAAGCCGCGTCAGCACGACCACTCGCCTCGCCAGGACAAGGCCGCCGGATCGCCCGGCGGCCTTTTTCTCGTGCTCGCGGCGGACGCGTTTTCGCGCCCTGCCCCCTGCACCACGCTCTCCCTGAAGCGCAGAGCCCGTCCTCTCACCCGTCCGAGAGTCGGACTTCGACGACCGAAACCTGATTACAAGCAGACAGCCCCAAATCTGTTTTTTACGCATTCTCATTGCATCGGACATACCTCCAGGCCTGCTATTTCGTCGTAAAAACTGACAAAAGCACCTGTTCAGCCCGAAGGCCACTAGGCCTCCTAGGGCCTTTATTCGATTAGAAAGCGGTGGCGGATAGTCGCTTAACTAGGGGCATATCCCTACTGGCATTGAAAGCGCTTAGGAGAAGACGAACTGTAACCGAACCTATCAATCCGTGAAAATCTCTCTCCTCAAATTCGCATCGATCGCCGCACTTGTCTCAGTTCTTTCAA
>JBBQEG010000214.1:0-9118 GCA_038320495.1 Opitutales bacterium
ACGACTGCCAGCGCTCGGTGCAGGGCGGTGGAGGCCGCCGCGCACGCCGCTTCATTGTCCAGCGCGTTGAGTGCCTGATTAAAGGGTTCGGGACGAATGGGGCCATCGTAGCCGATGGCGACAAGCGCGCGAAGAAAGGAGGCAACATCGATCACGCCCGTCGCGGCGGGGAGTTCGCGTTGATTGTCCCGTTGCAGCTCCCTGGCGATGCCCGCGGGGGCATCGTTTAAATCGACGCTGACCACGTCCTTGTTCGTCAGCGAACGCAGGTCCGCCTCGGTATCGCCCGCGGTCCACCAATGCCAGGTATCGAGCACGAGCCCGACATTGCCTGTGCCGATTTTCGCGATGAGTTCGCGGGTTTCCGCCAGGGTATGGACAAACGGGTAACGGTTTCCCACCAGGTTTCGCTGTGTACCCACATACTCCAGGCCGAGCCGCAGACCGTGATCCTTGAGTACCGCTGCGATTTGGCGCAGGCGCCCGGCGTGTGATTCGAAGTTCGCCAGGTACGTCAAAGTCGCGTGGCTGGGGCTGAGCCATGTGCCCATTCGGGTGACACCCGCGCGTTTCAGCCCGGCCGCCAGGCGCGGCAGCTTCATCAACCCGTCGCGAAACGTCTCATCGTCCTTCCTGAAATCCACCGGCAGCGAGGCTGCCGCCCAGACGAGTTCTTTGGCCTTCAAATCAGCTTGCGTTGCCGCCAGCTGGTCAGGCGACATCGCGGTGAGTTCCTCGGTGCGCGGCTCCGCCGATTCGAACCGGTGGCGCTTCGCGAGATCATTCAGTTCGCGCTGACTGGTGACGGTGACTCCAATGCTGCCGGGTGTGAGTGCGATGGTCATCGGATGAGAGGTGCCCGGCTGGGCGGCTGCCAGGCGGGGAGGAAGTGCAACCGCCGCGCCGAGCAACGAGGTGGTGTGCAGGAATTCGCGTCGATTCATAGGGGTGGGCGACCGTGGAGTTGCGACCGGACGAAGGCAAGTTCCCGCGCGCGTAAACGCAAAAGGAGGCGGATCACAGGATCAGTCGCAATGGTCGCGTGAACACGCATCAAAACGCTTGCGGCGCCGCGTCCGGCGTCGCATTGAACTCAGCGCGAGCGGAGCTTCCGCTTGGGCTCGCGTGGAGACTAATATATTCCCTATGGTAATGCTTCGCGCCTCCATCGTGCTTGTCGCTTTCCTGGCGACTGTGGCCTTGCCGCTGCGCTCTGCGCCGTTTCCGGACTATAAACTAGGTGATGTGGCCACCGAAGATGTGATTACGCCTGTGCCCTTGCTGGTGGTGAACCCGGAGGCGTCCGAAGCCTTGAAGCAGAAGGTGGCATTGCAGGTTCACTTCATTGTGCGGCACACGCCGGAGACGGCCGGCGAGGTCGAAGCGGAGCTGCGGGCGAACCTTGGCCAAGCGCGGGCAGCCTTCATGACGGCATTTCAAGCGGTCTTGGACGGGCGGGCTCCGCGTCCGACGGATCTTGATACGCCGTTGTTTGTTGCGACGGTTCGCGAGCTCGCGCGCGGTTTGCCGAAGGATTTTCCTTTGGAAAAACTCGCCGCCTTGTGGGTGCGCGGCCTTGGAGAAGACGCGGGTTTGCAGGAGCTGGGGCAGCCGCTTCGCGAGGTCATGGCGCAGCCCATCGTAGGAAGTCGGACCGACAATCCGCTGCCCGCCACGCAGCCGGTTCGGGTTATACCGGTAAAGAGCGCGGCCGAGCCGCCGTCGGCGGTTGAGCTTGAAAACGGTGGTGTCGTCATGCCTTCGGCTCGCGTCCTGAGTCTCTGGCGCGCGCGCCGGTTGGTTGAAACGCACTTCGCCAGTGGCAATGAGGACATGGGCCGCTTTGCGGCTGGGTTTGTCCGTGCCAATGCCTATCCCGATGCCGCGCTCACGGAGGTGGCACGCGCGCAACGAATGGATGGTGTGACCGTCAATGACACGTATGAAGCTGCACAGGTGGTCGTCCGAAAAGGTCAGACGATTGATCGGAAGGCCTTGAGCGCGCTCGCGGTGTTACGGGAAAAAAGCATGATCGGAACCCTGCAGAACCAGCTGCAACAGGAGCAATCGGTGGCCGGTCTGATCGATCGGCAGACGCAATGGATTGCGGCCGGGCTCGGTCTCATGGTCGTCGGCGTGATTGTGATTTTATGGCGCCTGCGCGCAAGGCCGTCGACCGCCGTGGTTCCACTCCCTTCCGGTTTCGCTTTGCCTGTTTCGGAGCAACGCGCCCTGCCCGGCGGGACAGGTCGGGAGTGGCGCGATCGAGCGCTGGTGGCAGAACAAAAAGTCGAGCGCACGCACGAGGCAATTCGCTCGGGGGTGCTCGGCTGGATGCGCGAAAAGATCATGCGGACCTTGTTTCGGCACCGGGCGGAGTTGCTGTCGTCTCAACAAAAAGCGGAGGCGGAAATGCGCGAACTCGAGCACCGCCTCGAACAGCTGCATACGCCATTGCAGGACCGAATCAGCGCATATGAGGAGCGGATCGAGCAATTGGAACGGGAGCTTGCCGCGAAAGGGGAAGAGAACCGCGAGTTAATCGGCGCCCGCATCAGCGTCGTGCGGCAACAGCTGCGCGTGGAGCGCGAGCGGGGCCAGTTTGGGATTAACTGAGCGGGGACCAGACGAGGAGGCGACGCCGCGGGTTCTGACGGCCGTTCGCGATCAACCCCGTCAAGATCCCGCCTTCTCGGCGTGGCGCAGCGCCCGCTCGTAGCATTCCAGTGCCTCGTCATAACGCCCGAGGCGATTACAGACGCTCCCCTTTGACACATACGCGAGCGTCATCCGGCTATCGGCGGCGATCGCGCGTTCGTAGCACTGCAACGCCTCTTCAAAACGATTCATCCGCTCCAACGCCGTGCCTTTTCGGACCAAGGCTTCGGGTTCAGCGGGGTCGAGCTTTAGAATCTCATCGTAACAGGCCACCGCCTCGCGCGCTTTGTTGGCGGCGAGGAGCGATTTGCCTTTGCTCAGCAACACCGCGATCCACGTGGCTTGGTCGGAATTCGGAGTCGCCCGCCGGTTCGTTTCCGGGCCGTTGGTCCAGTGCCCGTTTTTGGGCGGGGGCGCCGGCTGGGGGGCAGGCGACTCCGCGGGCGAGACCGTGGTGTGTTCCAGTTCGAGAATGCGCTGCTCCATGCGATCGATCACCGACATCAAGCGCTGGCTCGACGCGGTTATCGTTTGATCGGCGCCCAGGGCGTCGCCTCCGGCGAGCAAATCCGGCGGAAGCGGCGGCGTAAGCTGGCGCGGTTGCAGAATGCCGGGAACCGACAGCCGCGCGATCGTTCGCCATTGAATGAAGGGCATGGACACCATCGCGAGTAAGCCCAAGACGCCAAACGCGGCCGCGACCCACAGGGTGGTGCGGTGGGCGCGTTGCGTTTCGAGGTACTGCCGCTCCCGCTCCGCCGCAGCGCGCTGAATCTCCGCTTGCTGACGATCGCGATCCGCCTGCTGGCGGTCGCGCTCGGCTTCCACGTTGGTTTTGATCGCGTCGAGTTTCTCGGTGAGCGCTTCGACCCGGTTGCTGACGATCGCCATCTGGGTCGCGTGCAGCTGCTCGCGCACTTGAAGATAGGCTTTCAGCAATTCGGCCTGACTCAGCTCCTCGGGCGTCGCCGGAGAGACGGTCACTGCCGCCTCGGAGGCGGTCTGCGCATTCGCCCGCTCGCTGGCGGCGAACGGAAGCAACAGCGCCACGAACACCGGACCGATGCGGGGAAGCATGTTTATCATGAAGACCAGTGATTGACGCTGAAATGCTGCCTGCCGATGTCAAGGGATCGGCGGTACCGACGTTAATTCCTGCGTGGGCAGGCTGCCATATGGCGGTGGAGCAGAGTCTGAAGGAGTCGCTTCCGGCAGCGTGGCGGCATGGAAGACCACTGCGGATGGGCCGACATTGTCCGTCGATCGCAACCGAGCGGCGGCCGGTTCTGCACTGATTTCATCTGCGCCGACGCTCATCCCTTCGGGACGGGGCTGGCCATCGAGATCGACGGTCACGTTCGCAAATGATCCGATTGCCGTCTGGCTGGCGGCGCTGCCGGCTTGGATGCGCTTGATGTCGTCAGCGTCCGTGGTGAGCAGCGGATCGGCGATGCGGAACCCGCCCGCGGGAAAATCGAGCAGGTCAGCGACGTCCCAAAGAATGTTTCCCTGCCAGATGCCGTCGACATAGGGGCCCTCGATTTTGGCGGCCGTGCTTCCGCCCACGAGCAGGTTGTTGGAAAATGTGATTCTGGTCGCACCCAGGCCGGCGGGCGCGCGGCGACTCATCTGGTAATGCGTACGGTTGCCGATCAGAGTATTGAAAACAATGACACCATCGTCGGGCCGGTCGTGCAGCGCGAGGGAGGGCCCGGTCGGGACTTCGGCGCTGCCATTGCCCAGATTGATTCCAATATAGTTCCGTTCGAAATAGTTGCTGTAAACGTGGTGGCGGTCCCCGTATATACGCAACCCCTCCGTGTTGTGAAGGATATTGCCATAGAGACTACAGTCATTGCCGTGACGCAGGGTGAACTGCGCGCTGGGGCTGTCGATAAAGGTATTATATCGGTAGGTGATGCCCGAGGCGCGGCTGGAGATCATTTCCGCTTCCCCGCGGCAGCGCGCGAAGAGATTGTGTTCCACGAGGCCGGCTCCGTTCGACTGACTCATCGCGCTCAGGCCGTACCGGATCATCTCCGCACTACTCGAACCCAGGCTGTTCAAGTCGTGGAAATAGTTGTGATGGACCCAGAGCCGCCGTGCCACCTGGCTCCCGGTTCCGCCGATCGCGAGCATGCTTCCCCCCGTCTTCTTCTCCCCGAATTCATTATAGTCGATCTGCGCATCGTCGCCGATCACGGAGAGATAGGCGCCCTCGCCCGTACAGCGGAACGTGTTCCGGGTGAACCGCACATGCGATGTATCCACGGCAATGGTACTTCGCCCCGCCGCGTGGGTGAAAATGAAGCCGGAAATAACAATGTGAGCGGCGGGCGCGGCGAGATTGAAGCCGTGCGTGCCGCCGATCTCGACCCCGCCGACGGTTTCAGCGGCGATGGTGATCGGCGCCTCCGCCGCTCCGGTCCGCCGCACGGTCAACGCGCTGCTGGTGGAATAGACCCCGTTGCGCAGGATGATCGTGTCGCCGGGCTCGGCGCGGTGGATTCTGGACTGCAATGCCGCGATCGAATCAACCATTTCCGTAGCTGGAAAAGCGGTGAGGGGTGGAATGGCGAGCACGAGGCAGGACCGGGTGAGAGCTGAGAAGCGAAAGAAAGCGTTCACGGGCGAAGAAGGGGAGAGGAGCACGCGGACAGGAACACAAAACGCAGAATGAATAGGAAAACTCGTTTCCCTACTTTCGCGTAAGCTGCGGGTTTCGTCGAGGCAAGGTCGTTGGAGATTGAGTCTTCGGTGGTTGGGTGATTTGCTGACTGTTTGGCCATCACCGGCCACGCCTGTTCGCGGGAGCGCGTGCTCGCGCAAGTGAGATTCGGCCAGCAGAAAATTGGGAGAATCATCACGCGGACGGCGAACCAGACGGATGTTTTGCCTGACTGGAAGGGCATCACGGGAGGGCCGTGATCGATCGACGGGGCGGAGCTCCGGGAGCCTCTGGCTTCCCGGATCACGCCGGTGGTCGCCGATTAATACAATATACCGTACCGCTATGAAGACTCACCGTATCCGATTCCAAACCGTGGCAACCTTCTGTGCCGCCTCGTACCTTCTTGGCTCAGCTACTACAGGGCAAGCGGCTGAAAATGAAACCAAGCCGCGCCCACCGTCCAAGGTTTCAATTTCCATTAGCTCCAGCGAGGGCACGGCCCCGACTGCCCAGCTGGCGGGCATGGCCGCGACGCATAATGCTGCACGGCAGGGCCTCTTGCGTCCAGTCGGTGATGGCCCAATTAAAACGGTGGATGACTTTCGTGGACGGGCGATCATCGGTGCCGATCAGAAGCGGCTGGGACAGGTGGATGATTTTATCGTCGATACCGCGACCGGAAACGTGGTTTATGCCGTGGTGGCGCCCGCCGGGGAAGGATCGCTGCGACTGGTGCAAAAGAGTTCCCTGAAGCTTACCGGCGAGGGGTTCGTCACCGAGCTCAATCAGGCGGCGTTTGATGCGACCGAGTCGGTCACGCGGGAGCAATTGGATGCAGATCAATTTACCCGTATCCCTGATGAAAGTCGGGCGGTGTCGGAATCGGTCGCGCAGCGATCAACGAGTTCTGCTCCCCTCACCACCCCCGCCATCGGGTTATTGCCGTCCTCGGCGGACTCCATCAGTGCGGCCACGACGGCGGCGGCGGCTCATCCTGACCCGGTCACGCCTGCAACCACCGAACCTGTCGAAGTGACCGCGGCTCCGAGCGGCGGAGGGGCCGGTGGTTTGACGCAGGTCGCGACGCATCTTGTTCGGGCGAGCACCCTGCGAGGCACTGACGTGAGTGCGGGTGACGAGCGGCTCGGAGCCATTGAGGCAATTGCGTTGGATATGGATCAAGGCACCGCGACGGCCGTGTTGGCGATGAAGCCGGCGGGAGCGGGGAGTGAAAGCAAGTATCTCGTTCCATTAAGCACATTGCAGTTCGGCGCAGTTTCCGATGCGGGCATCGCGACGTCGCTGTCGCGTTCCGATTTTGAACGAGCACTTTCCCTGAGTCAGCTCGCATCGTCCTCGGAGGAAGCCACCCCATCCGACGAGGAAAGATTAAGTCCAACGGGCCGAACCGGCGCCGCTGCGGACAACAACGCTGCTACTGGCGTTAGTAACGTTAAAGGCGACACAGGGAGGCCCTCGCAAGCCGGGCATGGAAAGGCGGGGGACAGAGCGCCCTCGGCGAACGCCGGCAGCTCTGATGCCTCGGGTGGATTCAACCTTGGTCGCGCAATGAGCGGCCGGGGCGTGGGCGGAACACCGCCTGATCCCCAGGCCCGCGTTTCAGAACCAAGTGACCGTACCCTTGCAGGTGGGGCGGACTCCGCGGGGGTGGTGACAAAAGTGCGAGAGGCTTTGGACCGCGACGATTCGCTGGCGGCGGAGGCTATCGAGGTGAATGTGACCGGGAAAACCATCCAGTTGCGTGGCACGGTCCGAAGTGAAGCGCAAAAGACCCGGGTCGAGGCGGCCGCGCGGAAGGCAGCCGGATTGACGCCGATCGAAAACCAAATTCAGGTGCAGCAACGCTAGCACCCGCCGGCATCCCTGATCGGGTTGTTTGACGCTGGTCGCCAACCCGGCAGCGCGGCGGCGCCTGCCGACTCCGCGTTCCGGTTCGTAAGGGTGAACAGTGAGGGCCGGAGGGCGCGGCTGAAGTTACCGCGTCGTAGCGTCAGCCTTCCCCCTGCAACTCGCGAAGCGCGAGATGGCCATCGAGCAGGTTCAAGGCTTCCGTCAGATTCAACTCTCCAAATGATTCGATCATTTCCGCACGGATGCTGAGCACCTGTTCTCGCGTGAGATAATCGAGCATCACGGCGACGAGTCTGAGCAAGGCATTGAGCCGCTCGCCTTCGGGCAGCGAGTTGATGTGTGCCCGGATGGCGCGGAGGAGTTCTCGCGCTTCGTCGTCGAGGTCCATGGGGCAGCGTTGTCGAAAGGCAGTGGTTCGCAAGGCGCGGGGGCCGATGGCGGGGCGGCCAAGTTGGTCCGGAGTGTTCGAATTGGTGCAGTTTCCCTGCAAACCTCGGCTCCGAAGATTAAGAGAGGTTCGGGACCCGTAAATTCATCTAAGAAAAGGCGCTGTCTGCGCCGATAACGACGGAACCTGTGCTTTGTTCCTTGGCCTCTCGTACGCTCGATCGTGCAACTCACGCATTACAGACCGGCCAAGCCGCTTGTTTGCCCGAGATTGTGAAGCTGCTGCACACGCTTACGCGCGGTATGGACGAAGTTTCTGTGTCCGATTTGGCCGAAGTGGTGCAGAAGGATTCCGTTGTCCTCTCGAAAGTAATCGGGGCGGCGAATACCTTCGCATACAACCCGAACGGGGTTCCGATATCGACGGTTACCCAAGCCATTCACGTCATCGGATATGAACGTATTCGGACGCTCGCGATCTCGCTCATGTTGATTGAGCACACCGCCCGCGGGCGGGCACCGGACGAGCAGCGGGAGGCGACCGCGCTTTCCTTGACGGCGGGGTTCATTTCTCAGCGCGCCGCCGGATCTCGTCGGTTTGTGGATGCCGAGGAGGCATTTGTCTGTGGTGCGCTTCGGAACTTCGGTCACATCATTCTAAGTACGTTTATGCTCGAAGAGTACCGTGACGTGTATGCCGAGGGTGATGCGCCCGGCACGGATGCGGCGTTTCGAACCATCTTCGGTCTGACGCCGCTCGAACTCGGGCGAAACGTGCTACAGGCTTTCAATCTTCCCGATTCCATCTTGTCGGCTCTGCGGGAGTGTTCGGAGGAGTCGTTGGAGGTTCTCACTGTTTCGCCCGAAAGCCAGATGCTGGCTTTGTCGGAGTTCTCCATGTCCCTGGCGAAACTGACCTTCGATCCGCACCATAATGCCGCGAGTTTCGCGCTTGAATCTGTCGCATTGGCGGAGCGCTATTCCCACGTTTTGCCCGGAATCGCAGAGGAAATCCCAGCACTTATCGCGGAATCAACGGAGCGACTGGCCGATTTTGTCCGGGATTTCAAAATCACTGCGCTTCCCTCGAATGCGCTGATTCGCATGCGCCAACGAGTAAAGCGGATCGACCCGCCGGCGCCACCGGCTCGAGTCAAGTCGGCCTCCACGCCGCCGATGGCTCCGCGACTCCCTCGCGCACCCGTCGCCGCCCTGAATCTGTGGGAGGTCGAGGGGAGGGAATTCTCGCGCTTGATCGCGGAGCCCGATGTCTCAGTTGACCAGATTCTGAGTGCGTTGATTGGAATCGCTCAGCGGGGGTTCTCCACCCGGGACTGCCTGGTTTTTGCCGGCGCTCCGGGCGTATCCACATTCTCCCTCGCACAGGGTAGCGGTGCATTCCTTGACGGATTGGACAAACAAACCGTCGTACGGAGGGAAGAGCGCACGGCCCTCGGTATCTGCGTGAGCCGTTGTGAAAACGTTCTCATCCATCATGCCGGCGACGCCAAGATCGCACCCTACCTGCCC
>JBBQEG010000215.1:0-9116 GCA_038320495.1 Opitutales bacterium
AGCCGGCGTGGCAGCGGGCTTGGGGGCAGGCGAGGGTGCGAACGTGCTGCGCAGCTTCGCAAAAAGTTTCTTCAACATGACAATATAAGCCGGGAAGCGTCGGCGATTCGGCTGGCTTTGCAACCACCGATATGCGGGATGGGCGGCGACGGAGCCACTTCACACCGAATGCGATCGGGCGCGTCGGTCGTTCTCGGTCGCCACCGCACGCTGCTCGGACCGCTTTAGCGCAGTCCGACGGGTGGCCCAAGCACGTCGCGGAGAACAAAGGCGCGCTTCAAACTCTCCGGGTCTCGTAAATCGGTCATGAGTCGACCCTTCGAGGCAGTGCGCAACGACTTCAACGAGCGGGCCTCGAGTTCCTTGGCCTCCGCCGCCTGCCGGACACGCCGCAGAGCGATCACCCGTGTTTCCTCCGCTGAACGCAGATCCTCGGCAAGCTGCTCCTGACGCTCCAACTCCGCATTTCGCCGTTCAGCGATCAGCGGGGAGATGGGCACGGGCTCCGCCTTCACCCGGCGATCAAACTCCTCGAAGGTTCGCTTCATCGACTGGCCGGCGGGAGCGGGCATCTCCGTCAGCTCCCGTCGGAGAATCGGAGGCGGAGCCTGTCGTGGTTCGACGCGCGGCGCCATGGATTCGGTAAAGGTCCCGCCTCCCCCAGACCGGCGCTCCATGATCTTTCGGCGGATCTCCGCCTGGATTTCCTGGGCCCGGCGCTGAGCCGCCATCTCGTCCGGCTTCGCCAGCGGCGCCGAATTTTCATTCCGCGACCGCAGAAACCCTCGGACAATCTGTCCGAGGAAAACGAGGATGAAGATCAGAACTGGAAGCTTTTCGAGAATCCACTCTATCATAGGAATGACACAGGTTTAGACCGGCATGCTTGGAACCCACGTTCCGTTACTTTTTACCTTCGGGATCTGCGATGGAGCTGCGCATCTGCGTATCGGCCTGGACATTTTCCATCCGATAGAAATCCATGATGCCTAAGCGGCCGGAACGAAACGCTTCCGCTTGCGCCAAAGGTACTTGGGCCTGCGCTTCCACGACTTTCGCCTGCATCTCCTGCACGCGCGCCTTCATTTCCTGCTCGAGGGCGACGGCCGCCGCACGACGAATTTCCGCCTGGGCCTGCGCCATGTTTTTATTGGCCTCGGCCTGTGCTTCCTGGAGTTTCGCCCCGACGTTTTCGCCGACGTCAATGTCGGCAATGTCGATCGATAGAATTTCAAATGCGGTGCCAACATCAAGGCCGCGTGCGAGCACCACTTTCGATATGCTATCCGGTGATTCGAGCACGGTCTTGTAGCTCTCGGCCGAACCAATCGTGGTGACAATACCTTCGCCGACGCGGGCTATAATTGTCTCTTCCTTGGCACCGCCGACAAAGCGATCGAGATTGGTGCGCACGGTCACCCGGGCTCTCACTTTTACTTGAATGCCGTCCTTGGCGACGCCATCGATTGTGTTGCGACCACTCTCGGGATTGGGGCAGTCGATCACCTTGGGATCAACCGACGTGCGGACGGCCTCGCCGATGCTCTTACCGGATCCCTTGGTCGCAAGATCGATGGCGCAGGCTCGATCCCACTGCAGTTCGATACCGGCCTTCTGAGCGGCAATCAAAGCTTGCACGGTCGGGACGACGTTACCACCGGCTTGAAAGTGGGACGCAATCTGGTCGGCATCCAACGCAATCCCCGCACGGACCGCGGTGATGCGCGCATCAACAATGAGTCCGTAGGGAATACTCGCGAATTTGAGCGCCACGAGCTTTGACATCGCGACCGGAGCGCCGTTGAAGAGTGCTTTCACCCACGCCCCGACGAGGCTGAAGATGATCGCCACGACGATCAGGACGATGATGCCGATGATAACTAGACCGGCGATTAACGGCAGACTAAGATTCATTTCTTTTCGTAAGTTGAAGGTTTGGACACGATGAGACGAAAGTTATCCAGATCGATGACGGTGAGGCGCTCGCCCGCCCGCGTGTGCCCATCCCGGGCGAACGCTTCAAATCGACGACCATCCAGTTCAACGAAGCCGGTCGGGGCAAGCGCAGTCACTGCGACCACTTCGCGCCCCACGACCTCGGAACGAATTCCGACCACGGGCTGGCTCGTTCCAGAAATAGTGCCGCTCATCGAGAGTTTGTGCGCCAGGCGACTTCGAGGAAGCAGGAAAAATTCGAGGTAGAGCGCGATACTTACAATGCCCACCGCTGCGAGCGTCGCGATCGTGCCGCCCCTCCCACCGTACTGCGTGAATGCGGCCACGACGCCCACCAGCATGCAAATGCCGCCGACCACACCGAGGATACCGCCCGGCACAATCACTTCGACCACAAGTAACAACACTCCCGCGGCAAATAAAACGATGATGAGCGTCATGGGCTGGGGGCTTTCTCACGATCCACGAGAAAACCAAAATCCGTCTTGCGCCGCACGATGACGCGCGTCCCCGGCGCAGCCGACCCCACTTCCAACCGCGCTTCGTAACGACGGCCATCAATTTCAATCTGGCCCGTCGGATAGAGGCCGGTCGCCGCCACAGCTATACGCCCGACGAGCGCAGATCCCAACGCCCCGACCTCCGGCGCAGAGCCGGCGGATTGGGCGGACCCGCTCACTGGACTTCCCACCGCGAGCTGACTGAAAAACCAACCCCGTGGAATAAAACGCGCCAGGGCGAGTGCCAGGCCAATCGCCACCAGGATGCCGAAGAGCAGGTCGCGGAGGGGCAGCAACAGGAGGTCTCCGCTGAACTGAAAGGGTTCATTCGGCCAAATGTCCGCCATCGACCAGACGAGCGAACCAAGCATCAATATCATTCCCGTAAGCGCGACGAAGACGATTCCCGGAAACAACAGCAGTTCGATAAACACCAGTAGGAGTCCGACCGCGAAGAGCAGCATCGGCTCGTGTCCGGAAAGCCCGGCGACGTAGTTGCTCAGAAAAACCACGACGAGACAGCAGATTCCGGCGATGCCGAAGACGCCGAAGCCCGGGGTCTTGAACTCGATATAAAGTCCGAGCAGACCGATCCCGAGTAATAGAGGTGATAGCGCCCGCAGGAGTACGGCCAAGCGCTCCGACCAGGTGACCTCAAGCGCGCGCACAGTGTATCCATTTTCTCCATATTCGCGCCGCAGCAAGTCCTCGATCGACTCCGCGATACCGGTCGCGAGCAACGGCGCGGGCGGATCGCCGTAAGTGGCCATCGCCTCGCGGGCCGTCAAGGTCAGGAGCTTGCCCTTCGGCTTGATCACCTTGCCATCGATCGTCAGCTCGAACTCCGGATCCATCATCGCTTCCAGGACATCCGAGCGCATCGGCTGCTCGCCGGAAAACGCGCGAATCTTCGCCCCGAGATAGCTGTTCATCTTCCGTTTGAGTCCTTCGCCCACGTCCTGTCCACTGCCAAAAATCAACTCCGCTGCACCCATCACGCCATTCGGCGCAAAATAAATATCATCCGTCACCGCCGCGATGATCGCGCCCGCCGATCCCGCCTCATCGTTGACGTACGTAATGGTCCGGCCGGGAAACTTATCCAGCGCCTCCATGATCTCGAGCGTCGTCTGGGCACTTCCGCCCGGAGTTTTCATATCGAGCACGATCACGTCCGCTTTTTGCTCAATCGCCTCCTTCAAACCGCGGCGGATGATAAACAGAGAAGGAGAATCGATCTGCTCGCGGACCGGGATAATCACAACCGAGGTCTTCGCTGCACTCAGTTCAGCATTCGATCCGGCAAAGCCATTCCCCTTTTCCGCGGACGCGGGCGCAGAACTGGAGCGTGCCGCGGTATCGGACTTTTTTTCCGAAGCGTGGCCCTCTATTCCTGCCACCATGGCAGTCAGCAAAATGATTAAACCAAGGGATAACCGCCGAAGCATTAGAATCGGACCGTAGTGGCTCATTCGTTCGGCGCAAGCATCGCGATACCGGAAACCTGCCAACTTTTCCAAAAGTGACCGGAAAGTCCCGAGAGGATTAACTTTGCGCCATCAGGCGCCGTTCCGCTAATCACCGGGAGTCATGGAAAAGATTCCGTATTCCGGCCAAACCCTCACTCGCTGGCGAGTCGGCAATTCCACCTTTCTGGCGATGCCGGAGAAAGGCGCCCGGCTGATGAATTGGAATATCACCTTGGGTGACGGGTCGGTCCGGGATGTCCTTTATTGGCCCGAAAACGCCGACTTTGGGGCTTTCGCAAAGGTGCGAGGCGGAAACCCGATTCTTTTCCCCTTCAACGCGCGCGTCTTCGATCGCGGCGATATCCATTTTTGGCGCGCAGCCGATGGCGTGCGTCGACCGATGCCGATGCATGGCATCGCCCGGCAGGGAGATTTCGAAGTCACACGGCTCGATGCCCGCGGCTTCGTCGCGCAGTTCATGCCCGGCGCAGAGGCGCGCGAATGCTATCCGTACGATTACGAGTATACCGTCACCTATCGTTTCGAGCCCTTCGGGCTCTCCTGTGAATTCGCGTTGACCAATCTCGGTCGCGAGCCGTTGCCTTGGTCAGCCGGGCATCATTTCTATTTCACTCTGCCTTGGAGCGAGGGCACAACGCGCAGCGACTACATGATTCGCGTCCCCGCCACGAAGCGGCTTCGTCAAGACGCCACCGGGGCTCTCGTCTCCGGCCCGAAACTGAAACCCGATGAAAGCTTCGCCAACCCTGAGCTGGTGGATACGCTGCACACGGGCTTGCGCCATAATGAGATCGTCTTCGGCGAAAAGAACCGTCCGGGGGATGTCGTCATGCAGGTGGGGACCACAAAAGTGCCGCACCCCAATGCCACGGTCGTGACATGGACATTCGCGGACGACTCGCCGTATTATTGTGTCGAGCCGTGGATGGGCCCTCCCAACGCCCCCGAGCACAAAATCGGCCTGCACTTCGTCCCTCCCGGCGAGACCCAACGCTTCGCGGTGAGGATCGCGGTTCGGTGACGCGCAAAATTTCGCACTACCTTTTTCCAGAATCTCGGTCACATTCACTTCATGGACATGGTTTGCGTACCCTTGGCATTCATCGACGGGCTTGGCGGCCCGGAAATGATGCTCATTTTTGTCATCATCCTGATGCTCTTTGGCGGACAAAAACTCCCCGAATTCGCCCGCGGATTAGGAAAGACCATGCGAGAGTTCAAAAAGGCCGCGTCGGGCGTGGAGGAAGAATTCAAACGAGCGCTGGATGATGACGAGCGCAAGAAAACCTCCGACACGAAACCAGTCCATGCGACCACACCGGCTCTGAACGCCCCGTCCGACGGGTCCGACCCTTACGACCCTCACGCCTACGAGCACCAGGATGATCACTACTCCGAGGGCGGTCCGAACGCGCCTGGCTTTGATCATCCCGCTGATCCCGAGACGTCGCCCGTGGCAGAGACCGCGCTGACCGCAGAAACCTCCCCAGAAGCAGCACCGCTACCGGTTTCAGAAACTTCGCCCCAGCCGGAATCGCCTGGCGAACTGCCGGTCGAAGAGAAGAAAAACCCGCCTGAGCCCGCGAGCGACCAAGCCAAGTCTTGACCGAAGGCCCGATGCCGGCCGAACCCGCCAACGATGATACGCCCATTGAGATGCCGATCACGGGCGAACTCGACCTGCATACGTTTCGCCCGTCTGATTTAGGAGAACTCATTCCGGCGTACCTGAGCGAGTGCGCCAGCCGCGGAATCCGCGAGGTGCGCATCATTCACGGCAAAGGCACAGGCACACTAAGGACCACCGTGCACGCATTGCTCCGGCGATCGCCGCTGGTCTCGTCGTTTCGATCCGGCGACGAGACCAGCGGATTTTGGGGCGCAACCCTCGTCACGCTCCGCTCATGAAGTACGGACACGCGGGGTTCGTCGTGCTCCTGACTACCTTGTTGCTGGTGGGCAGCATGGTATACGGACAACCCCCGGGTGCGACCGTTCGGGAGGCTCCGGCTCGCGGCGGTCCGCTCCTGCTCGTTTCCATGGATGGGTTTCGTTGGGATTACTGCGACCTCCACCCGGAAGAAACGCCCAACCTGCGTCGTTTGCGACGAGAAGGCGTCAGCGCTCGAGGTCTGATTCCCGTGTTTCCCAGCAATACGTTTCCGAACCACTACTCACTGGTGACAGGGCTGTATCCGGTGGAGCACGGGATGATCAACAACCAGTTTTTCGACGCGCAACACGAGGTATTCTTCCGCTATAACCAACCGGGCGCGGCGAGCGAATCCCGCTGGTGGGGAGGTGAGCCGATCTGGGTCACCGCAATTAACCAAGGGCGCAAAGCGGCGGTATCGTTCTGGGTGGGATCAGAAGCCGAAATCAAAGGCGTGCGACCCACGTTCTACCGAACGTTCGATTACGGTCTGAGCTTCGAAATCCGACTCGAGGAGGTGATATCCTGGCTGAGACAATCCGACGGGCAACATCCGGACTTTCTCGCCTTCTATATGTCGGAGACCAACGACACTGGCCACCGCTTTGGACCGGACTCTCCCGAAGTGGTCGCCTCGATCAAGCTACTCGATACCCGCTTGGGTATTCTTCTGGCGCGAATTGCGCAGGAAGGACTGAGCCCGAACGTCGTCGTGGTAAGCGATCACGGGATGGAGGCCGTCGACCCCAAACGCGTCTCCGCACTCGAAGACTATCTCGATCTTCGCGACGTCCAGATTGAGAGTCACGGGAGTGTGGTCGCGCTCCGTCCGCTGAAGGGCGAGATCGACGGACTCCTGGCCAAGGTAGCGCGCATTCCGCATGCAAAGGCATACCGGGCCAGTGAGCTGCCGGCTCGTTTTAAAATGCGTGAACATCCCCGCGTCTCACCCGTATGGATCATCCCCGACTTGGGCGCCCATGTGACCACTCGGGCTACAATTGCCATGTATTCTCAGGAGCGCCATCCCATTCAGGGGTACTTGCCCGGTGATCACGGCTATGATCCTGCCCATCCGAGCATGTGGGGCATTTTCATTGCGCAGGGACCGGCATTTCGGCGTGGCGTCTCGATTCAAGAGGTGGAGAACGTTCACGTTTACAATCTCCTCTGCCGCGTCTTGGGAATCACCCCGGCCCGGAATTCGGGTGATGATCGTATAAGTGACGCCGCGTTAATCGTGCCGTGATCACGATCAGGCATTAAGCCCTCACCGAATACTTCAGGGGACCGGAGCCCGACGTCGCTTGAATTACAGCGACTTGCGTTTCGACCCGCGCGTCCTACCCTCGCTCAGTGAAAACTCCACTGCTATACGGAGCGCTGATGGCCATAGGCACGGCGACGCTGACACTGCTGTTGTTTATCGCCGGTCTCCACGACTCGCCGGAGGCGATGCAAACGGCTTCATGGATCGGCTTGGTGGGCTCGGCCGCCATTTCGATCACAGCCCTGGCTTTTGCCATGCGAGAGAAGCGTGCTGATCCTCGCCCAAGCGGCACCTGGGGCTACGGATCCGCCGTAGGCGTTGGGGTGCTCACCGCGCTCGTTGGCGTGTTGCTGGGAGGAATTTTCAACTACCTCTATTTTTCGATCATCAACCCAAGCGCCGTAGACACACTCCTTCAAAGCCAACTTTACGCGATGGAAGCCAAGGGGATGAGCGCCGCTCAAATGGACCAAGCCGAGCCGATGATGCGACGATGGATGACGCCGGGACTGATTACCCTGGCTCAGGCATTCACGGGTTTTATCTGGTTGATCGTCCTGACGCTTTTGGTCGCGATCTTTTACCGGCAGAGACCTGCGGAAGCAGACAAGGCCCATGGCCACCTAACCACCCCTTCACTAAAAGCGGAGAACACTCGCCGCGATCCGGCAAACATCCCCAATATCCAGCCAATAAAAAGGGGCCCGGATCATCTCCGAGCCCCTGTTCAGTGATCGCTCTAGCGGCAGGTTTATTAGCTCCCGCCGAAGAGTCGTTTCCAATCAATGCGGTATTCCAACGAGGCAATGCCCAGGAGTCCAAGGACACCGGCGAAGCCGATGATGGAATCCGCAGTAACCGGGGAACGGAAAGAAAGCAGAATTGCGGCAACAGCGATAAGGCTGGCGAGGACCGCGAGTGTTAGGTTCTTTTGCATGGTAGTCATTTGTATCTGCCGGACCACGATTGGTCTGACGGCGCCGACTATACCGGGAAAACTGAATAGTTGAAATCGATAGACCCTATCGATGTGATCGGAAATTCTTATGGAGATTTTCCAATTGCGGTATTTCCTCGGTGTGGCCGAGACCCAGAATTTCACGCGTGCGGCGGAACGTTGCCATGTCTCGCAGCCCGCTCTCAGCCAGCAGATCATCAATCTTGAGAGTGAAATTGGCCACAAACTCTTCCATCGGCTGGGCCGGAAGGCAGTGCTGACGGAAGCCGGGATTACGTTCATGGAACGTGCCCGAAGAATTCTCTTCGAAGTCGAAAACGCCGCCAAGGAACTGAGCGACCACCCTTCGCTGGAGCGCCGGATTACCGTCGGGGCAGTGCAAACGGTCATGCCTTATCTAATTACGCCACTGATTGCGGAATGCCGGGTCGCGTTCCCTAACTTACAAATCGATGCGCGGGAGGATTTCCGTGCAAATCTCGTCCGCGCCGTGATGGAGGGGGACCTGGATTTGGCCATCACTCCCCTGCCAGTGCAGGATCATCGGGTTTCGATCGAGCCGCTGTTGACGGAACCGTTGCTGCTCGCCGTGGGCAAAACCCATCGTTTCGCCCAACGGTCTGAAATTAGCATCACCGATTTGGCCGAGGAGACCTTTATCTCACTCGGCGATTCGAGTGCGCTCGCGGCGCAAATTCGGACGTTTTTTGGCGACAGCAAATTTCAGCCCCGGATCGGTATTCGCTGTGCTCAAGTGGCGACCCTGAAGCTATTTGCCACCTTGGGATTGGGCATTTCGCTCCTTCCGGAACTCGCCCGGGTACCGGATGACAGCGACACGTTGCGCTATCTGCGTTTGACCGGCAACCAGCCGACTCGGCAACTCGGCATTGTGCGCCATCTGCAGCGCTACCAGAGCCGCGGCGCCCAACAATTCCTCGGGCTGTTGCGCGAGTACGTCAGCAAGCATCATCCGACACCAATAGGTACGCCGGAGCCGAAACGCACT
>JBBQEG010000216.1:0-9090 GCA_038320495.1 Opitutales bacterium
GCAAAGCCGCGTTCCTGATCGACCGCGATGACGCGGCCGATGATTAGGCGCGGACTCGGCGCCATTGGGTCCCGGGTCCCTCCTCCGAGCGAGGCGTCAGGGGCGCTTGTTGGGGGGCGGTGTTGGCAGCCGGCAAAAAAAATCACCGCCAGCGAGGTGAGCGCAAAGGCGGTGATGTTCATCGAACCAAGCGGCCGGTGCCGCGGGACGCTTACAGCTTGGGCATCGGGAAACCGAGGCCGCCGGGAAGGCTGCCGGGCCCGAGATTACTGCCGCCGCCCAACGGTCCGCCAACGGCGGGTGCGGCGGGAGGGCGGGCCGTCGCGGCCACCTTGAGGAGGTTCTGCGCGTTGTCGATTTGCTCGGCGTCAAAGAAGCCGTGTAGCTGCCGGATACGCGTTGGATGCCGCATCTTGCGCAACGCTTTGGCTTCGATCTGCCGAATGCGTTCGCGGGTAACCTTGAATTGTTTTCCGACCTCTTCGAGCGTGCGGCTGTAGCCATCGACTAAGCCGAAGCGCAGTGAGAGCACGCGGCGTTCACGTTCCGTGAGCGTATCCAGAACGTCGATGATCTTCTCGCGCAGGAGCGAGTAGGCCGTCATGTCGTAAGGATTCTCCGCGGACTTGTCCTCGATGAAGTCGCCGAAGCTGGTGTCGTCGCCGTCGCCGACCGGTGACTGGAGTGAGATGGGCTGTTGCGCCATCTTCATGATCTGCTGCACGCGCTCGACGGGCAGGTTCATCTCGTCCGCGACTTCTTCCGGAGTCGGCTCGTGGCCGTATTCCTGGAGCAGTTGCTTTTGTACCTGCATGACCTTGTTCAAGGTCTCGATCATGTGCACCGGAATACGAATGGTCCGGGCTTGGTCGGCAATCGAGCGGGTGATGGCTTGGCGGATCCACCAGGTGGCGTAGGTTGAAAACTTATACCCGCGGCGATACTCGAACTTCTCGACTGCCTTCATCAGGCCCATGTTGCCCTCCTGTATCAAATCCAGGAAGGAAAGGCCGCGATTCGTGTACTTCTTTGCAATCGAGATCACGAGGCGGAGGTTGGCCTCCACCATCTCGGTCTTGGCCTTATGTGCTTCGCGCACGTGGACCATGGTCTGGGCGACTACCTTGAGGAGCTCTTCGGGCGCGATCCGCTGTTGCGCCTCAATTTGCTTCAGTTGGGCCTGGAGGACCTTGGTATCGATCGCCGCGTCCTTCTTCGACTTCGGATGCTTGGCGCGATCGATCTGACTATTGAGGGACTCGATCTCCTCAATCGTCGGACGGAGCTGTTCAAGGTATTCCTCGTAGACCTTGAGCTTGAAATAGAACTTCGCAAAAAAGGAGCGGAGCACGTTCTCGCGTTTGCGGAACTTGGCCAGGACCTTTTTCTTGTCGGCTTCGTTCTTGGCGTGGAGGTATTCCGCCCACGCTTCCGCCACGCCTGCTTCGGACTCCTGGGTGTTGTCGACGAGTTTCTCCAGGCTCTTGAAATAGGCTTCCCGGGACTCGATTTTTTTATCGATCACGACCCGATCGAACCGCTCTTCGCGATTGATCAGTTTACGGCCGAGGGTGCCAATGTAGGCCCCGATGGCGGCGGCTTGAAAGAGGGCTTCCTGAGCCTTCAGCTCGGCGGCTTCGATCCGCTTCGAAATTTCAACTTCCTGTTCCCGGGTGAGCAGCGGCACCTGACCCATCTGCTTGAGGTACATCCGGACCGGATCGTCGAGAATATCGTTCTGCGACGTGCGCGATTCCTCTTCCTCGGCTTCTTCCTGGCGCTGCTTGTAGTCTTCGACCTGATCGGGTTCGAGAATCTCGATTTCGAGGTTCTGCAGAATCGAAAGGACGTTATCGATCTCCTCTTGATTCTCGACCGACTCCGGCAACGCCTCATTGATGTCGTCGTACGTCAGATAGCCCTGCTCCTTCGACAAGCGGATGAGGTGGCGGATCTTGTCGTTGATCCCACCCGCGGGCATATTTTCCGCGCCCGCGACGCCGCTCTCGGCGGCCGGATTGACTTTGGCGAGGGCGGCCTCGACGGCTTCAGACTGGGCGGAATCGGCGGATGCTGACTTGGACTTGCGCGACATGAGTAATGAAAAAGGCGACCGGACGAGCTGCGAAGGAAAAACGATCAAACTCCCGCAGCCAAAACAAGAGGCGTGCGGAGCTGGCGTTGGAGTTTATCGCGTTCTTTCAAGAGAGAAATTGGGTCAGCTTCAATGTCCGCGTGGGGGTTGGCCAAAGCAAGTTCTATTTGCCGCATCCGCGGCTCGAGAGCCCGGGCGCGCAGCTGCTTCAAACCCTCTTGCGCGACCTTGCTCGGATCTTCAATTGCCGGGTTTTCAAACAGAAGCGTGGCCACAAGGGTGCGTTCCTCGGCGGTTTCCAACAAGCCATCCAGATGATCTTTCCCTGGCCAGGCGTCTTGCTCAAACTCCCCCAGGAAGCGGTTTAGCAGTGCGCCCGGCATATCGCTGGTGTCGATCCAGGCTGATTCAGGCGGAAGTGCACGACTTAGGGGCTTTCCAAGCTCCTCGAAATGAAGAAGCAAAAACAAAAGATGGCGCTCGGGGGATACGTTCGTTGTTGGTGGCCTAGAGCTACTGTTCAACTGTGCTCCAATTCTCTCGGGTCGTCGTCCGGATCTCTGATCTAAAAATCGACGGAAAGAGGCGTGAATCGAATCTTCAGTTTGATTATATGCTCTCAGCACAGTGCTCATGCGCGATAACAATTCAATTCGCATGGCCTCAGATTCCGAGGCGGCGATCACTTCGAACACTTGGTTCACCGCGCGGGAGACCTGTTCGGCAGTGGCGTTGGCATCTTGTGGAAGTACATATCTTTTTAAGAACTCCAGGCCTGAAAAGGCGCTATTCTGTACCTCGGCGTATGCCGAGAAGCCACGTTCCAAAAATAAGAGATCTGGATCCAGCTTTTCCGCCCCGGCGAGTGTAAGAAATCGAACTTCAAGATTCGCTTTAAATGCAAGAGGTAGCAGACGTAGTGCAGCTTTTTGGCCGGCCACATCGCTATCGAAAAAGCACTCCACTTGCGCATGGTAGCGGCGCAGCAACACGAGCTGGCCGTCCGTGATCGACGTCCCTTGCGGGGCGATCGCCGTCTTGAGGCCGACACTCCAACAGCGGATGGCGTCGAGTTGTCCCTCGACGAGCACAAAGGGTTTGCCGTCACCCACCGACGTGCGCGCCCGGTCCAAGTTGAAGAGCAGGTTTCCCTTGGTGAAGACGGGCGTTTCGGGCGAGTTGACGTACTTCGCCTCGTGGGCCGGATCGTCCGCGGGCGTGAGTTCCGTCTGGCGCGCCGTAAAGGCGACCACGCGTCCCTGATGGTCGCGAATCGGAATCATCAGCCGACCGCGAAAGCGAGGCCGCAACGCTCCGAGCGTGATGGGAGCATCGTCGTAGATAAAAAAAAGCCCGCAGCGGCGAAGGGCTTCCTCGGAAAATTTTCTCCGCAGTAACGCCGGTCCAAGTCCGCTCCCGTGGGCGTCGGCCGCTCCGATCTTGAACTCATCCGCGATTTCCGCGGCAAAGCGACGTTTCGCGGTCCAGTAATCCTGAAAAAATTCTCCCGTGGCGTCCTTCGCCTTCAACGCCTGATGAAAATGTTCCGCCGCCACGTCGTGCAGGTCGAAGATTTCCTGACGCAAGGAGCGCTCCGCGGTCGTGGGACCGCCGGAACCTTCCTCGAATTCAATCACGATGCCGAAGCGTTTTCCGAGGGCCTCGACTGCTTCCGTAAAATTCAGTTGCTCCGTGTCGCGGACGAACGTGATCGCGTCGCCCGCCTTGCCGCACCCGAAGCACTTGTAGTAACCCTTGTCGGCGTCGACGTGGAAGGACGGCGTCTTTTCGTTATGAAACGGACAGAGGCCTTTAAGCCGGGTGCCGCCCGCCTTGCGCAGCGTTACGACGCGTGAAATGACGTCCGCGAGATTGACGCGCAGCTTGAGATCGCGAACGCAACTAGGCTTGATGACGGGCATGGAATGGTAACGGCGGGCGCTGGTAAACCCTCTCGACCATAGGCCAACGGAGGCGGTCAGAAAACTCGTTGCGGCGGCGTCGAGTGTCAACGCGCCGTTCGCGACCGAATGCCACGAATCGCATTGCGGCACGCCTCAAGCGCGCCAAAGTTTCAAAGCGGAGGAAACTTCGTGCTTTCTGAGACGACAAACCAAACGCATGCGCCTGCTTACCACCGCCCTTCTGGCCTTGGCACTTTCGTTCGCCACGGCGAACGCTGCCAATCCCTCGTCGCCCACTTCCGCACCGGCGGGCTCAGCGAAGCAGAAAGTTCCAGAGGTCACTCCACCGGTGTGGGAAGCACGGCTGCCGGCCTTTGATGAAGCGACTTATGAGCGCGTCGTCGCGCGAATGATCGATACGTTCGAACAGGCCACGGGTCGCAAACTTCTGCCGGGTGCGAAACGGAAGGTAGGCCTGAAAATTTACGCGGATTCAGGTCCGGGTCTGGCAACCCCGGTACCTCTGGTGAAGGCGGTCATCGCCGCTTTACGGCAGCGCGGTTTTGCCAATGACGAAATTTTTCTCGTGGGTCTCAATGCTCTGCGCCTGCGCATGACGGGCTATTTGCCGTCGCTGGTGTCGGGCCGCACGCCGTTTGCGGGCAATCCCGTTTATGTGCTTGAGTCAGGGCGTTTCTACGACCCGCTCTGGTTCTACGATTCGCCGCTCCCGCAACGCTTCGATCCGATTTTCGCCGAACAACAGACTAAGGGGGTGCCAAACACGTCCAGCAAGGACGAGGACCGCAAAAGTTTCCTGGCGACCCCGCTCTTTTTGGATGCGGATTTCTGGATTAACCTTCCGGTTTACACTGATCATCCGACCTTGGGCATCAATGGAGCGCTGGTGAATGCGACACTCTGGAACGCATCCAACACCGCCCGCTTCTTCCGTTCGCCCGCAAATGCTCCGGCGGCGGTGGCGGAAATGAGCGCGATCCCTGAATTGCGGGAAACCTGGATGTTCACCCTCGCCAGCCTCCAGCACTACCAGTTCATCGGCGGCCCGTTCTTCAATTCGCTTTATACTGTGTCCGAACCGATTCTCTGGTTGAGCACGGATCCCGTGATGCTGGACGCCCTCGCGCGTGATCGCATCAATGGCCACCGAAAACGGTCCGGCTTCGAGGCTGTGAACGAGGAGATTCGCACGTTGGAGTTCGCTGAGACGCTGGGCGTCGGTTCAACCAAGACCCAGAATGCGCGGATCATTCCCGTCGACTAGAACCTAAATTACCTCTTGCGACTGCCCGTTTGCTTGGCCCAAGTGTCCGTCTCTCGAATGACATGACTTCCTCCGCGTATCTTCCCTTTTTGATCCAAGCCGTCCTCGCCGCGGCCATCACCGGTGGTGTGATCGGGGCCAGCCATCTCTTGGGCCAGCGTGCGCGCAAGTCGAAGATCAAGGATTCTGCCTACGAATGCGGCATGCTCGCGGAAGGGCCGGTGCACACCCGTTTTTCCGTAAAGTTCTATCTCACAGCGCTTCTGTTCATGCTTTTCGATCTCGAGATCGTAATTTTAATCCCGTGGACCTTTATCTATCGGGAGTTTCTGGCCAATAACATCTCGATCCTCGGACCGATCGCGTTTTTCCTGGGGGTGCTGATCCTTGGGTTGTTTTACGAGATCAAGAAGGGCGCGTTGCAGTGGGAAAAGTGAGATGATTACCCTGACTGCCGTCATGACCGCCGGGTTGCTTCCGATGGGAACGCGCCGGCCGTAGCATCGGCGGCGACTTGATTTCCTACCATGCGGCTCGACAAGATTATCGCGCGGAATCGCATCGTTGACTTGAAGAGCCTCGATCTCGAGGGGGCGCTCAAGGAGCTGCTCGATGTGTGCGTGGAAAAATTTCCCGACCTCAAGCCGGATGCACTCCTGAAAGGGTTGCTCGCCCGCGAGAGTACGATGACGACGTATCTCGGATTCGGTGTGGCGCTGCCGCACGTCCGGATCAAGATGAGTCGTCGTTACGTACTCGCGATCGGACGCAGCCGGGTGGGCATTCGTCATGACGGCGCGCTCGCGGATGAGCGGGTGCATCTGATTGTGATGTTGATCGCGGGCGAGCGGGCGCGCGACTACTTGCAGGTCCTTGCTTCCATCGCGCGGCAGGTAAAGGACAAGGAGCTCGTCGATAATCTCGTTAACGCACCCGATCTCGACGCGCTGCACGAACGCATGATTGGCGGCTTCGGTGGACTGCGCGTGGTGGAGGCGCAGCAAAACCGGGTCAACCGCCTGATGTTTCGCGAAGCCGAGCGCGTCGCGCAGGGCGCGGATTGCAGTGCGATAGTGGTCTTCGGCGATACGTTCATCGGTGGCGTCCAGCCGGGCGTCCTGCGCTCGAAGCTGAAAACGATTCTGGTGACGAGAACTGCGCTCGAGAGCAGCGATGATGAGAACGAGTTCAGCGAAACCATCCAGGTGCGTTCGTTTTCGAATCAGCGGCTGGCCCAACTGCGCAGCGGAATGCTGGTCGCATTAACCCGCGGAATCATCAATTTCTCCGATCGGATCTGCTGCGTTGGCGGCATCACCGGAAGTAACCAGTTCGACACCCTTGTGGTCGTGGACATTGAGCGGGAGTTTCAGACCCTGCTCACCGGATCGACGGCGGATTTGCTACCGGATGACGTGAAGCCCGAGGTGTTGGAACGAATCATCGCGGTCGCAACGGAACTTGGCGTGGAAGGGCGCGAAGGCCGGCCGGTGGGCTGCCTGTTCGTCGTCGGCGATAATCAAAAGGTGGGGTCACTTTCCAAGCCACTCGTGCTGAATCCGTTTTTTGGATACAAGGAGGAGGATCGCAACATCCTGAACCCCTTCATGGATGAGACCGTGAAGGAGTTTTCCTCCATCGATGGAGCCTTCATCATCCGCGGGGATGGGGTGGTCGAGTCGGCGGGAAGCCTCATCCAGGCGACCGACAGTACGCATGAGCTTCCGAGCGGACTGGGCAGCCGTCATGCTGCGGCCGCGGCGATCAGTGTCGCCACGAACTGCATCTCGATCGTGGTTTCCTCCAGCACCGGCCAGGTAACGCTTTTCCGTCGGGGAGTGATGCTCCCTCTGACGGAAAAGCGGCAGTAATCAGGAAGTCTGAAGGCTGACGGCTTGAAGGCCTGCGTGGCGCAGTGCCCGGGTTTCATTCACCGTCAGCCCGATTCCGCCTGCTGAGCCACGCGCTCAGCGGCGGAGGCCAGGAATGAGACCCTTCATCATTCCGCCCATGTCGAGTTTCTGGTAATTGGCGGGTGGCACGAACAGGGAGTCCGGGAGGCTCTGCTTGTTGATCGCCGTGGTTTCCATTCGGAAGGTTTCCTTGCCTGATTTGTCGAGGCCCACGACGCGTAACGGGAACAAATCTTTCCCGGCGAGGGCGCGCTCCCAGCTCTTGGGAGCGGCCTTCTTGCCCATTCCGTTTCCGCTGGCCATGGCCGTAAAGGCGCCGATGCCTTCCGCCAGCCACATCTCCGTCTTCTCGTTCTTATGGGTGGAAATGTATTTCTCCGCGGTGTAGCCGAGGATCTTCTCCGTTTCCCCCGTCTTCTCGAGTTTCACGTCGTCTCCTTTTTCGACCTGCATGGCTGCGACGTCCGGAATCGCCATGACCATATACATTTTTTGATCATCCATGATCGTGGTCATTTCTTTTTTTCCGGTATCGAGGATCATGCCACCCACCCCCTTCTGACCCGGGATTTCGATCCGGACCTTGTCGCCCTTGATGCTGTAGTGCATCTCCTGGGGCTGACCCTTGGGAGCAGACATTTTAAAGTTCACTTTGCCTTCAAACGAAGCGGCGACGAGCACCGCGGGTGCCAACAGAATCGTGGCGAGAGCGAGTAATCTTTTCATAGAGGGGAGGTCTCGACCCAATACCATCCGACGTTCCGGGGCAATAGTGGTTTCACAGCTTGCCAGTGTTCCCGGATGCCAGTGGATTCGCGTTCCCATGGCACTCTACGGCTCCTTCGCAACGGTGCGCGCGCAAGCGCCCCAAAGTCCCGGATTCCTCACGGCGTTCGCTTATGTCGCGGATATGCTCCGGGATGGCTCCGCGGTTGCGGCGCGCCTTCAGTCTTTCGCCGCGGGGGAGTCGCGGCGGGTGGAGCTCGGCAACGGCGTATTTGTGATGGAACAGGTTTATCTAACGAAGCCACGTACGGCCGGTTTTTTTGAATCTCACCAGCAGTACATCGATGTGCAGGTCTTAATGGAAGGCGCGGAGATCATGGAGCTGGCCGACCTCTCCCGCATGAAGGTCCGCGATCCGTATCAACCGGAACGTGATCTCGTGATATATGAGGACAATTTGACCGGCTCGACCCTGCGCGTCGTGGCGGGCGAGGCAGCAATCTTTTATCCGGCTGATGTGCACATGCCCTCCTTGCAGCTCGGGGCCGAACCCGTGCTCGTGCGCAAGGCCGTGGTAAAAATTCCGGTTCATTGAGTTGGGGTGTGATGAACGCCCACGAGCTGTTATGAACTACCGGCACCATTTTCACGCCGGGAATTTCGCGGACGTGATGAAACATGCGCTGCTGGTCCAGCTCATCACCGCATTGCAGAAGAAAGAGAAGGGTTACTTGTACCTCGACACGCATGCCGGGCGCGGCGGCTACGATCTCGAAGTCGCGGCCACCGGAGACGCGCTCGCGCGGAAACCCGAGTGGCCCGAAGGAATCGGACACTTGCTGAGCCCCGACTGTGACCCTCCGCCTGTTCTTACCGATTATTTGGACCTGGTGCGAGACTTTGATCAACGGGGAGGAAACCTTCAACCGGGTTTGAGGTTTTATCCGGGCTCACCGTGGATTGCACATCGGCTCGCGCGTTTTCAGGACCGACTGGTGTTATGTGAAAAACATCCGGAGGAATGCGGGGCGCTGCGAGTGGAGTTCAACCGGGCGCCACGAATATCGGTGCAGGAAACGGACGGTTATGTCGCCCTTCGGGCCATGCTTCCGCCCCCCGAGCGGCGGGCGCTCATCTTGATTGATCCGCCGTATGAAGCCCAAAATG
>JBBQEG010000217.1:0-9037 GCA_038320495.1 Opitutales bacterium
TTTCAGCCTCTCTGGCGTCAATACCTATACCGGAGTCACCACCGTTTTCGCCGGAACTCTGGTGGTGAACGGAAGTTCCATCGACGACTCCGGCAAGCTCGTCATCGACGGCGGCAATGTGGAAATCAGCGGCGAAGAAACCGTGAACAATTTGTTCTACGGGGGCATCCAGCAGGCGGCCGGCACCTATGGCAGCGAAACTTCCTCCGCCACCAACAAGGACGACTCCCGCTTCTCCGGCAGCGGAATCCTGATCGTCAGCTCAGGCTCCGGCGACGACTATTCCACCTGGCTCGCGGGCTTCACGTTCCAACCGGGCGCGGACACCTCTCCCTCCGGCGATGCCGATGGCGACGCCCTGACCAACCGCCAGGAATACGCCTTCGGTCTCAACCCGAGCAGCGGCTCCTCGGTCGCTCCGATCACCGTTCCACTCGACAAGGGCACCGGGCAATTCACTTACACCCGCCGCAAGCCGTCGCTCACGGGACTGACCTACTCCTATCAATACTCTACCACCCTGAGTGGAGCGTGGACCGGCTTCACGCCGGCTTCCGTGACTTCAAATAACGGAACTCCCGTGGAGGCCGTTACCGCCGGAGTTCCCGGAGCACTGCTAGCCAACCCTAAACTCTTCGTCCGCGTCGCCGCTAACTGAGAAAAACTAACACGAAGCCCCGATGCACACGCCCGGCTACGTCGGGGCTCCCATGTCCTCTCATGAAACGATCCATTCAATGACTACTTACCCGGCGACTTCCAGTTGGCTGATGGCAGCCTGCCTCGGTCTCTCACTCACCATTCCGGTATCCGCGGAACTCCAGTGGTATGGCGATCCTGCCAAGGGTCGGGAGGTTTTTAACAACCTGAACTTCGAAGGTGCGGAGAGATTCAGCCCGGGCACCGGCACGATTCTCCCCGCCACGGATCCGCTCCATGGGAAGATATGGAGAATCCACAAGCCGGCTCCTGACAAACGCGCGGAGATCCGCGGCGCGGCCGGGTGGAGTTATCACACTGGCAAGGGAGGTGTCATGAAGCAGGGAGAAACCTACTATCTCGGCTGGCGGTATAAATTTGAAATGCCTGACAAGAAGACCAAGGGCTGGGCCTGCTTCCAATGGAAAACTTACGCGAAGCCGGACAAGCCGGACGAAAATACCCAGGAATACCCCCTCCTCATGGGATATGACGGCCGCGCGCTAACGCTCACCAAATATGGGGCTGGCTGGAAAACCAACCGGACGAGAATCACAAAGCTTTGGAGCCATCCGGTAAAGATCGGCGAGTGGGTGGATATTGTCCTGGTGATCAAGCAATCGATCAATGACAAAGAGGGTTATGTCGAACTGCATTTCAATGGTGACCTGCAGCAACTGCTGACGGGTGCCACCCGTGACTATCATAAAACCATGGACGGCTGGGAGGTGGCACCCAAATGGGGTGCCTACAACCGGAATGCCATTGGCACCGACATTATCGTTAGTTTGGCCGATCTACGGATCGGAACCAGCCTTGAATCGGTGATGCCCAAGCCGGTGATCGCAACCGCTCCCGCGGGGATAACGCTGCCCGTGATAAACAAGATACCGGCGAAACAAAACGAGGAAAAGAAACCTCAGCCACAGCCGTGAATTACTCGCTGATCACCTCGAACTGGAGGTCATCGAGATAAAGATCTCCCTCCGAAAGCATGTCCCGTCTCTCGATCATCAGGTGGAGTTCTCGCCCCGTCAG
The DNA here is from genome assembly GCA_038320495.1 of Opitutales bacterium. GTDB lineage: Bacteria > Verrucomicrobiota > Verrucomicrobiia > Opitutales > Opitutaceae > ER46. The sequence continues at coordinate 1,738 of JBBQEG010000217.1, forward strand.
ATCCAGTGACGGCTTGTTGGTGACCGCACCGGCGGTGAAGAGCGGCTCCCGCATGAGATTCTCTCCTTTCATGGAAACCTCCATGGTGAAGTGCTGCCACCCTCCCGCCGGAAGCTTTACCATTTGCTTGCCCGCCTGATAGCGGATGGTGTCGGGCCGCGGACTGGCGATGAAGGTCAACGAACTTTTCAAGTGGCTGAAAGGCACCCCGTCCACGTAGTACCAGCCGGACAACCTGACCTTGAGCGAAGTGGTGGCGCGTAGTCTTCCTCCATCGTTCCGGCGCAACTGTTGGGTGATGTATCCCATGTTCTGCATGTGCACCACGTTCTTGCCGGATTTTGCGAAAATTCGGCCATTCGTCACCCGCCCGATTTCGCAAAGCTCCGCCAGAGTCACCGGATAAGGTTCTTGCCAATCGACCAACGTGCTGGTGATGCCTCGCGCGGCGAGACTGAGGTCCGTTGCCTCGAAGTCGGGGTTCCGTAAAACCACCCGGGAATCAAGTTCCGCAGTGGAGTCGGCGACCGCCGGGGCGACAATGTCATTTTCCATTCGCAGCCATCCCGCCACCACCAGCGAGGCTAGCAGGATCAGCGAGAAAAATACGCCCCATCTCCAAAGATGAGTCCCGAACCTTCCTCCCGCCCCGTTGGTTGCCGGGCTTGGCAAAGCGTCGGCTCGGCCGGAGCCATAGCGCACGGTCCGCTGTTGTTCCACCGACCACTCCGGCCCTCGGAGGCCGGGCTCGATCACCATCCGGCGCGTTTCCAACATTTCGAGCCGCTGCGGCTCCAAAGTTTGCCGCAAGGCCGCGGCAAAACGCAACTGCGACGCGCAATACTCGAGGGCCGCCGGCTCATCTCTCAGCCGCTCGTCGAGACGCTTCCTTTGGGCAGGGTCCAGCCGCTCGTCGAGATAGCGCGACACAAGGTCGGCCATCTCGGAATCCAAAGGACTGTCGGGAGACAACTCGGTCATTGTTGTTGGGCTTGCCGGCGGTTGACACAAATCCGGAGAATTTCGCGCAGCCGTTCCAATTTCTTATACAGGCAATCCATCTTTGCGCCGGTCCGTTCGGCGTGACTGCTCAGCTCGGCCGCGCTCTTCGCCGAGTAGCGTGCCTCCAGAAGTTCCCGCTGGGATGCCGGCAGACCTTTGAGACAGGTCCTCAGCGCGTCGAACCGCTCCGCCGTCCAGTTCGCCTCCTGTTGCTCCTGCACCGCCACGGTGTCGGCGAGCGCGGAGGCCACCTCCGGCGAGAGAAATTTCATCCTGCCGTCGTTCTGACGGCGGCGTGAAGCCAGTGCCACCCGCCTGGCGCATGCCAAGGTATAGCCGAGAAATGCCGGGGGCTCTACCTCCCAAGGACCTTTGTTCCATACCACCAGGGCCACCTCCTGCACCCCATCGTCCACCGCGATGGAGTTACCGAGGAAACTGGCCAAGTAAGCCCGCAGCGGCACTTGCACCCGCGTCCATTGTTCGGTGAAAATCCTTAGCTTGCGGATCTCCGCGGGTGACGCCAGTTGCAGTCGTGTCCGCTCGTCCGGTGCCAGATAGCGCTCGGAATCCTCGAAGGTTTGAAGGGAATCGGATATCACCATACGAGTCTTCAAAGTAAGCCTTTCCAAGCAAGCTATTTTGCCACGGCCCGCGCCCGTCCGCGGGCACGGTGGTCGCGTCGATTTTCTTGTCAGGATTCAAATTTGAAAAACGTTCCTTGTTGCAACGAGCGTCCTCCGCTCGATTGAACATCGATATTCAAACCCATGAAACTCCTGATCCTTACCGCCTTGCTCGTCCTGCCCGTTTCCGCGGTCGCCGCTCCTCCAGGAAAAACCCGCGTCACCATCGTCGGCGAGGACTTCCATATCAACGGCAAGCCGACCTACGCCGGTCGCACCTGGAACGGCCACCGCATCGAGGGACTGCTCATGAACTCGCGCATGGTGCAGTCGGTTTTCGACGATTCGAACCCGCAAACCCACAACCGCTGGGCCTACCCCGACACCAAGAAATGGGACGCGGAGCGCAACGTCAGCGAGTTCATCGCCGCGATGCCGGAATGGAAGTCCCACGGTTTGCTCTGCCTCGCGCTCAATTTCCAAGGCGGCTCACCCGAAGGCTACTCAAAGTCGCAACCGTGGATCACCGGTGCCTTCAACAGCGACGGCTCGCTGCGCCGGGAATATGCCGACCGCATGCGCCGCGTGCTGGATGCCGCCGACGAAAATGGCATGGTCGTCTTGCTCGGCTATTTTTACTTCGGCCAGGACGAGCACCTCAAGGACGAGGCCGCCGTCATTCACGCGGTTGACACGGCGACCAATTGGCTGCTAGACGGCGGCTGGAAAAACGTCATCGTCGAGTTAAACAACGAGTCCGACCACAAAGCCTACGACCACGCAATCCTGCGCTCCGACCGCGTCCACGAACTGATGAAGCGAGTTGCAGAGACCCAGCGCGACGGACACCGCCTGCTGGTCTCCACCAGTTATTGCGGCGGCAAGGTGCCGAAGGAAAACGTCGTGCGTGCTTCGGATTTCCTTCTGCTCCACGGCAACGGCGTGAAAGACCCGAAGCGGATTAGCCAAATGGTCCGGCAGACCCGCGCTGTCCCGGGTTACAAGCCCATGCCGATCCTTTTCAACGAGGACGACCATGAAAATTTCGACCAAAAGGATAACAACTTCGCCGCCGCCGTCGCCGGGCGCGCTTCCTGGGGCTGGTTCGACTACCGCCGCAAGGGCGAGGCCTTCGACGAGGGCTACCAGTCGCTCCCCGTGAAATGGGGCATCAGCTCGGAGCGGAAGAAATCGTTCTTCAACTATCTTGGCGAGATCACCGGAGCGAAACCCTAACACCATGCCTGTCTATCGAGACTTTCCGAGATGGATCGCCGCCTTCGCCTTGGCGGGAGCCGCCGCACAGGCTCAGGTGGAAGCGCCGGCCTGCCTGGACTACGCGCAAAAGAAGGCCGCAGGAAACATGGGAAACAGCACTCTGTTGGACTTTTCCTACGCCGGCTATCATTTCTCCGAAAAGCCCATCCCGGACGTTGCCAGCTGGCTGGTTGGAAAAGAAAGTTCCTGCGCTTCTTAGTGGTTAGGAATAGCATCTTCTTATGCTCAGGGCGAACAAATGGGCGGACCATCGCCGTCCAGCCCCGTGACCGGCGATTGAGTCCGCTTCTTCCGGTTCGCTGCATCCCTCGATAATTAAATCGGGCGGTGCGGCGAGGTTCGGTGGTAAGAAGCCCTTATTCCCCAAGTATCCAGACGTCCTTCGAGACCGTCAAGAAGTTGCCCTAGATCGACTTCGTCCAGTTCGATGCGGTAAGTCCGTTCCATTGCTGGCAGTATTACCTGAGCAAGTTTCTCAGCGCAGGCCTCAGATTCTAGCCGCCTTATCAAAAATCCCTCAGCTCTTTGGCACCGCAATTAAGAAGGAAGTTCCACACGCCATCGTAAAAAATCGACTTTCGCGTTTCATCCGTCCCGCTTAGATCGCCCTTCGGAACAAACACCACCATGCCCTTCCGCGCTCTAGTCAGTAGGACTCTATAGCAATTCTTGGCAACCGAAGTTTGACTGTCCGAGTTCCATTTTGAACCGTTCAACTTGTAAGCAAGCCAACGGTTGGATTCCCACCTGAGATCGGCGTCCCAGCAGACGATGCAGTGATCTAGTTCCATCCCTTGCACTTGGAATTGATTCTGCGCGGTTTCCAATGTGTTCGAAGACCGAACGTCACTAGAGGGAGAGAGCATCCAATTTGCGATGTCGGGCTTGTAATCTACGAAAATCCCCTCAGCGGCGAGCCGTCTCGCTTGGCTGGAGGCAATAATTCCAGAGCGCTGATTTCCAACTGTATGCCTGCGTGTCCAAGACCGCGCATCCGCGAGACTTCGTGTGATTAAGACCGAACTGTTATTCAGATCCAGCTCTTTTGACAGCCTCGCGGCTTGCTCGGAATGGCCCGATAGAACAAAGCCGACCCATTCCTCCACTTTGGAATTACGATAAAACCGCATCGACTGCCTGAGATGGCCATTGGCAAGACGCCTACGTGCAGGATGGCTCTTCCACCGCGAAGTGTCGTCGATTTCGGACAATTCAAGGGTTTCATCCGCGATTGAGAACGTCCACCCCTTGCGATCTATCGCTTCCAGCCATGCTGTGATTCCCATCTCACCGCTATTGATCGCCTGATTGTGACCCACGAGCGCGACAATGATCGCCCCACCCACCGGATAGGACTGTTTTTGAGTATCCAAAATTAGATCGGCTTCGTGATCCGGGAGTTTTTCACGCAACACTATCTTGCCTTTCTCATAGGTTCTCTGAGCCTCATCAAAAACCAATATGCGTCCGTCCGCCTGTCGATGGACCTCGGTGCGTTTTCCTAGGAAGTTATGCGCTTTGACGATTTTAAAGCCTGCTGCGGACGAAACGATTCCCGATGCTTCACGGCGATAACCAGTCTGAGCCCATACCTCCGCATTCCGCCCTTGAGACATGTATGATTTCTGAAGCGCCTTACTCAAGACCTCGACCAGAGGGGCATTTCCGGTCACAAAAACCGAATCACTTGATCGCGACCCGCGCATGACCAGATCCAACCCCACAAGGGTCTTCCCTGCACCCGGAGCCCCTGAGAGAAAGATTACGTGATACTCTGCGTGACCCAAAACCTGATCGATGACCTCGCGTATTTCACGGGTGCTATTATCGATTTCCTCTTTGGGCGCTGCGTGTTCCTGAATTGCCGAGACATCGTGATTTCCGTAAAGCGAGAGGGTGGCGTCCAGAATGGAAGAGGAAGGACTAAATGGAGACTTGAGCCATTCGAAGATGGGGACCACTACCTCTGATCGACGATTCTCGAATCCCAGTTTGATCGCCTTACCCAGTCTATGAGCGTCGCATTCCAATGGTCGTGCCGCTGCCGAACTCCAGTTGTATTTTCCGAGTCCTGGCCAGTCCACATCCTTTGAGACCCGACCAGAAGTAAGCGCAATAATCGGAACGATAATCATTCCTTGCGCTCCTTGAGATAGTTGCCGGGTCATCGAATGAAATTCGAGAAGGTTGACAGCATACGTCATCACTTGGTCCCGGTCGGACGCTTGGATCTTCGATCGTTTGAATTCGATTACGAACAGAACCCCTTCGCCAAAGAGTAAACAGTCCATCCGTAAACCACGGCGCCTAAAATCGAACTCAAGGACGACATGCCTTACCAACTGTCCGCATTCAGAGAGCAAAGCTTCCCTGAGAATTGGAATTCGCCGATCCAACGTGCACTGGAGGAGATCAATACTCATCCTCCATTCTTCGTTCTGATAGGATTCGATATCCAGACTCTCTTCCGCCGCTCGTCCGGCCAATTGATTTGCAATAACAATATTGGAATCGGCAAGGAATTCCTCTCTAGTTCCGTGATACCAAGCGGGTAACCTCATGACAAAAATTGAATTTGATGAATTGAGATTTCTCGTTCCGGTAAGTCCTGTTCGGTGCGCGCGCAGGCCCCGATGTTGAGATCTTAGAGACGTTCGTTGGCGGAGTCCAACAGCACCCGGACAGGAAAGCGGATTGCCTGATAGGGGGGAAGGAGAAAAGCCGAAAGCACGAGACCCGAGGAGGAAAGGCTGATGCTGGAGCCCCGGAAGTACGGTGTTTTCAGTTCCAGCATTTGAGCTTCTACCAGCCGGCTTGTGTCAAATTCAAGGGCAGGGGCTGGGGCTGGGGCAGAGGGAATGTAGATTGTTGATTGTGGATTTTTAAATGAAGGAAGGTTGGAAGATGGGAGGAATTAGCCCCGGCGGAAGAAAGGTGAAGCGGACGCTCCGCGGCGGTCACGCCCTGCCTTTTTGCAAACTTCTGCGGTCATAGTCCGGCCATTACGGGAAAAAAGGCGCCCCTGTGGCGCTTGGCCAATACTGTAGTGGATCACGAGGCCGCGAGGTCGTTGGCGGGTCGGATCCCTTTAACGAGTTCCTTGCGTTTCCTGGATAGGGCGCGGAAATCGCATTCCACCTGAATGCCGTGCCAGAAGGTGTCCGACTGGCCGAAGAAGACTCCGAAACGAATCGACATGGCCGGGGTGATGGAACGCTTGCCAAGGACGATCTCGTTGATCGCCCGAGGCGGCACGCCAACGGCACGGGCCATCGCATTCTGAGAAATGCCAAGGGGAAGGAGGTATTCCTCAAGCAGAATCTCGCCGGGGGTGATCGGAAGGGGCATGGCTATGACGTATCGCGTTATATAGTGGCGTCAATGGTAATCCATGATCCTCACTTCTGAAGGGCCGGTGTCCGTCCAGCGGAAGACGATGCGCCACTGGTCATTGATACGGATCGAATGGAGTCCGGAGAGGTTTCCCTTCAATGCTTCAAGCCTGTTGCCCGGTGGCACGGCAAGGTCGTCGAGTTTTCCTGCCTGGTTCATTTGAATAAGCTTCCGCAGGGCAACCCGGGTGAGCGTGGAATAACGCCTGTTTTTTTCCTCTCGAAAGAGCTGGTGCCGTGTTCCGGTCTGAAAACGATTGGATCATTCTGTCGGATTACGAATTTTTACGCGGTCAGCCTCTCACCCCTCGATCTAATGCCGGGGCGGCCATCCCATGAAAAATAAAAACGGAGCATTCCGGCTCACTCAGTCGAGATTTCGAAAAAGTACCGCTGGCCGGACTCGAACCGGCACGGGATTACTCCCAACAGATTTTAAGTCTGCGATGTCTACCATTCCATCACAGCGGCGTCTTCAGGGGGAGGATTTGGCAGCAGGCTGCGGGCTTGTCGATCCCGATTTGAGACAAGTCACCAACGGCCGAGCGCGGCGGCGACGGTGAGGGCGCCGGGTTCGCCGGGGCGGCTGAGTTTCTTGCCGACCGAGGCCTGCGGGAAGACGGCTTCGAGGCAGGGCGTGCTGCCGGGCTGGTCCGCGAGGATGGCACGGTCCGCGATGGCAATGCTGCCTTGGCAGAGCTTGCCGCCCCATGGATCGATGTAGCTGACGGGAAACGAGCGGCTGCCTTTTTCCAGCTTTCCGGGGAGGGCGGTGAGAGTGACGAAGTGGGCATCGAGGACGATCCAGTGGCCACCTCGGCGGGCGTAGCGGCGGAGGCTGACGATGGGTGGGAGGCCCTTCTTGAGGGAGGTGGCGAGGCGCTGGTGGGTGCGGCGGAGGAGTTTTTCCTGAGTTTCGCCGGGCTTGAGGAAGAGGACTTCCTGGGTCATCTGCGGGAGGAACTGGCCGCGGGTGAGTTCATTCGCCATGTCACAGAGGTC
>JBBQEG010000218.1:0-9025 GCA_038320495.1 Opitutales bacterium
CTCGGCCTTTTGTGTCTGGTGGGCTTTGCCCGGAGAAAGTAAATCGTCTGCCCGGAAACGCTCTTGTTTTACATTGGGCCGACCCGGTGACTCTCCGTGAAATGCCCGGGCAGATCTGAGATCAGATTCACCCGGACGTCCACTGAACCCGATGCCCTGGCGGCGCGCGCTTTCCGTGCGCTTCAGCCTCTGCACCTTCTTCTTGCCTTGCAGCCGCCGGCGCAAAACGGTGTGAGCCTCGCATGAGCGCCCCCACGCTGCACATTGTTCACGGCCAGCCCTCCTGGTCCCTTAAGTCTGCACAGGTTGACGTGCATCTGACCAAGCTGGGAGGGCACCTCGGTCCGGTCGTCTTCCGCTTGGGCGACAAGCAGGTCGCCCCGTTCTCCGTTGCTCCGTGGGCCGAAGAGAAACTTGCTCCGGATACGCCCGTTCTGCTCCGGGTCTTGCGGGGTGATTTCTTTTGCGCTCCGTTTGGCGGCAACGGCACTCCCTGGAAGGGTGAAACGCATCCGCCCCATGGTGAAACGGCCAACGCGTCGTGGCGGCTTCAAGCCTTTGAAAGTTCAGCGGGTCGTCAGACTTTGCACGCTCGGTTGGATACCACGATGCGGGCCGGGTTCGTGGACAAGTTTATCACCCTCGTGCAGGATCAAACGGTCGTTTATCAGGAACATCGACTGACGGCCAAGGGGCCGATGACCGTGGGACATCATGCCATGCTGAAATTTCCGCCTACGCCGGGTAGTGGGATTGTAAGTACGAGCCGGTTCGTTCACGCGCAGGTCCTGCCCGACCTTTTTGAGCGCCCCGAAGCTCAGGGCTATACGGCATTGAAGACCGGGGCGACCTTCCGGAAGTTGAATCGGGTGCCTTTGCTGACAGGCGGCTTCGCTGACCTCACCTCTTATCCGGCTCGGCGCGGGTTCGATGATCTCGTGATGCTGACCGCCGATCCCAAGCTTCCCTTCGCTTGGAATGCCGTGGCGTTTCCGGAAGAAGGTTATGTTTATTTTGCGTTGCGTGATCCAAAGATTTTACGGCACACGCTCCTGTGGATCTCGAATGGTGGCCGACACTACGCACCTTGGAATGGGCGGCATACGGACGTGATGGGAATTGAGGATACGATGAGCTATTTTCATTACGGCCTAGCCGAATCGGCAAAGCCGAATGACTTCAGTCGTCGCGGCATCCCGACCACGCTCACCCTGAATCCGAAGAAGCCGCTATCGGTGCGCTATCTCTTCGGCGTGGCGGCGATTCCGCGCGCGTTTGATCGGGTACAGACGATCACGGCGAATGGGGGTGGAATCGAACTCGTGGCAGCGAATGGGAAACAAACATGCGCAGCGGTGCAGCTCGATTTTTTGCGCGCGGGGGTAACAACCGAGGACGTTTCGGGGCGGCGATAATACTGGAGTAGATCCTGACCGTCACGCTGGGAGGAAGTGAAATCATCCTCGGTGGTGGGCTGAACCGAACGTCGATGGTCCGAGCCGTCCATCGATCGTTTGGGTGTCTTGCGGGGGAAGTAGAACAAACTCTGCGCGCTTTGAAGTGCCTGCGACTTGCACCTATGAAATCGGCGACAACGGGGTTGATCGCCATTCGCTTGCGCAAGCGTTGCGCCGTGGCGCTCGCCCCACTTTTCGCTAAGGTCTCTTGGTTCTAAACCGATCATGTTCCCATGCTGGCCGCCGCTCGCCCTTCTTCGTTATCCCGACACACCATCCTTCAGATCGCCGGAACTCTGCCCGCCGATTTGCGCGTGCTTTCCAAGCTCGCTGAACTCTTGCGGGACTTGAACAGTGAACTCAGCGATATCGGCGCGCTGTTGCGTTGCGACGTCGCACTTGCCGCGAAGATCGTGCGGATCAGTAACAGCCCAGTGTTCGGTGGTGGTCGGTCCATCGTCTCCGCCGATGAGGCGGTGAACCTGGTGGGATTCAGTGAAATTTTAAAGTTGGTTGGGACCGCGACGGCGGGGCGCTTGAGCGAGAGTAGCCTGCAGTGCTATGATATCGGGGCGACACTCCTCCGAAACAATATGCTCTACGGCGCGTTCGCGGCTGAAGCGCTCGCGCGCCCCGCGGGAATCGATCCTCGGCTGGCGTATAGCGCGGGTCTTTTGCGCTCAGTCGGCCTGATGGTTTTGGATCGAGTAGGCCGTGGCGACGCGGCCACAGCACCACTATACTCTCCATCGCGGTGGCCTGATTATCCAACGTGGGAAAGGTGTGTGTTTGGCATTACCAGCTGTGAGGTCACCGCCATCCTTTTGGAGGAGTGGCAATTTCCGGCTGACGTGAGCGACGCAATCCGCACGCACTACATTACACAGCCACAGGACCAGGAGCGGCCCTTGGCGGTACTGCTCAACGTCGCGAATGGGATGGCGCAGCGCGTCAGCCGAAGCTTCCGTGGCGAGGACAGCCTTTGGGAGATCACGCCTGAAAAGTTGAGCGCAGCGGGCCTCAGTATCGCTGATTTCGAGCCTGCGATCATGGCGACCGAAGAGTCGTTCGACGCCGCAACCAAGGCCTTGGCGTTCTAACTAGTCTCGCCCGGCGCACCCGCGCGATCGAGCCGGGCGTCTCTCCCTGACCACGTGGAGTGCGCGGATCCGCCTTGGTGGACCGAGAATACTGTCGCATCGTGGCGGATATTTATTCGCTGTGACGTCGGCGTGAGACAGGCATTCCTGCCTGTCTCAACAGGAAGGCAAACAGGAATGTCTGCGTCACGTCGGGCGGCGGATCGTCCGCTCGCCCGGTTTACTTTTTATTGCTGCCAGCCTTTTTTTTCGCGCCGGGCATCTGTTTGGGCGTGATCGAATCGGGACCGTCTTGCGCGGGTACTTTCAGCTCCGTCCGCAGGCGGTTGAGTTCGGCGTGTAGTGTTTTTTGCGTAGCTGCATAGGAAGGATCGTTATACACGTTCTTCATTTCATTGGGATCCCGCTCCCGGTCGATGAGCGTCCAATAATTAACGTCGGGTTCGTAGAAGTGAAACAGTTTGTAGCGATCGGTGACGACGCCGTAGTGCTTCCGCACGGAGTGAGCGCCGGGATACTCGTAGTAGTGATAGTAGAAGCTGGTGCGCCAGTCGCGCGGGGTCTGCCCCTGTAGCAAGGGTTTGAGACTGCGGCCTTGCATGTCGCGGGGGATGGCGACGCCGGCGGCGTCGAGGAACGTTTCCGGGAAGTCCAACACGGAAACGATCGCGGCATTGCGTGTGCCTGGTTTCGTCACGCCCGGCCAGCGGATGACGAGCGGCGTGGTGACGGACTCTTCGTAAATCCAGCGTTTGTCGAACCAGCCGTGTTCGCCGAGAAAGAATCCCTGGTCGGAGGAAAAGACGACGAGCGTGTTCTCGGCGAGGCCTTCGTCTTCGAGGTACTTCATCATGCGCCCGACGCTTTCGTCGACCGCTTTGACCGTGCCGAGATAGTCGTGCATATAGCGCTGGTAGCGCCAGCGCACCAAGTCGCGTCCGGTTAGATTGCCGCTGCGGAGAACCTCGTTGCGCGGCTCGTAATAGGCGTCCCAAACCTTGCGCTGCTCCTCGTTCAGATAAGGCGGCGCGGCCTCTTTCGAGTCGCGCGGCGTGAAAGTCTTTTCGAGCGTCATGTCCTGTTCGCGCTCGGCCCGACCACGGCCGGAGTAATCGTCAAACAAGGTCGCGGGCTCGGGGAAAACGCGATCGTTGTTCCAGCCCAGATGACGGAGCGCAGGCGCCCACTCGCGATGCGGTGCCTTGTGCTGTGACATCAACAGGAACGGTTTGGACTTGTCGCGATTCTTCAGCCACTCGAGAGAAAAGTCGGTGATGAGATCGGTGGTGTAGCCGGTGTGCTGCACGCGCTCGCCGTTTTTGATCATCGGCGGATTATAGTACATGCCCTGGCCGGGGAGAATGTGCCAATAGTCAAAACCAGTAGGATCGGATTCGAGGTGCCACTTTCCGATGACGGCCGTTTGATAGCCCGATTTTTGCAGGAGTTTGGGGAACGTTTGTTGCGCGCCGTTGAACGTGTTTCCATTCCGATAGAAGCCGTTTAAATGACTATACTTTCCGGTCAGGATGACCGCCCGGCTTGGTCCGCAGATGGAGTTCGGGACCAGGCAGCGGTTGAACATCATTCCCTGCTTCGCGAGGCGGTCGATATTGGGCGTTTCGAGCAGCTTAAGCGGATGCTGGTAGGCGCTGATCGCCTGGATCGTGAGATCGTCGCAGAACACCATCAGGATGTTCGGCTGGCGACCGGAGGTGGCGGCGTGGGCCAGGGAAACGATCGCCAGTAATGACGCCGTGAAGAGGAATCGCAGAGCAGATTTAACCGTTATCATAAAATTATTTATCGAGTGGTGGTGGAAGCTTTGCCCGCGGTGCGGGGGCCGTCTTTCGGCTCCCAGTCAGCGGATTCAAGGCGGGCTGTTTTCAAATACGTTTCAATTTTTCCAACGATTTCGGGGTGACGTGAGGCCACATCGCTTTTCTCTGCGACGTCGTTTTGTAAATCATATAAGGCAATAGGGGAGGACAGGCCGCGTTCGCGTATTCCCTTCCAGCGACCTTGATAGAGCGCGGCCTGACGGAATCCGCCTTCGTGGAATTCCCAATAAAGAAATTCGTGTTTCTTCTGTTCGCGCGGCTTGCCGAGTAATGTCGGCGTGAAGCTGATGGAGTCGAGCCCGCCCGGCGTCTTTGCGTTTGCGAGTTCGGCCGCGGTGGCAAACCAGTCGCCAAAGTATGCGACATGTCCGCTTTCCGTGCCGGCGCGGACTTTGCCCGGCCACCAGGCAATGCATGGCACGCGGATGCCTCCGTCAGTGAGACTGCGTTTGATCCCGCGGTAGGGGCCGCTCGGATGAAACCGCTCGAGATTGTGATTACTTTCATCGTGCGGGCCATTGTCGCTGGTGAAGATCACCAGCGTGTTTTCAGCGAGCCCGAGCAGCTTGAGTTGATCGAGCATGCGGCCAACATAGCTGTCCATGCGCGTGATCATCGCGGCATGACCCTTGTCGGGTGCCGGCCAATTTTCCTTGGTATAAGGACCGTAGTCAGGAACGTTGGCTCCATCTTTCAAGTCGCGTCCGCGCTCATTGTTCGCATGCGGCACGACCATGCTCCAAAAGAGGAAGAAGGGCCGGTCCTGATGATTCGCGACAAACTTGAGCGCTTCGTCGGCAAACAAATCGCCAGCAAAAATAACTGGTTCGGTCGCGTAGCCCGCGCCGCTTTCGCCGACAGGAGTGACCTTGTTGGGCAGCGTGATCCTCTCTTCATTGCGCCAGAGAAAATCGGTGAAGTGGTTATGCGCATGGCCCTGATTCAGATAACCGAAGAAGTAATCGAAACCGTGCTTTCGGGGCAGACCGCGCTCCGCGACCCCGATGTCACCGAGACCCCATTTGCCGATCAAGGCCGTACTATAGCCGGCAACCTTGAGGGCGCCGGCGACGGTGACGTCCTCCGGGTTGAGGGCCTGCGCGCGCGGATTCGTGCGACCGGCGTTGCCCCGGACGCGGGTGTGGCCGTGATGCTGCCCCGTCATTAAGACACTGCGGGACGGAGCGCACACGGTGGCGCCGGCGTAGAAGTGGGTGAAGCGCAGGCCCTCGCGCGCCATGCGATCAAGCTGCGGTGTCTTGATCACCTTTTGACCATAGCTGCCTAATTCACCATAGCCGAGATCGTCGGCCATGATCCAGATGAGGTTGGGCCGGTCGGCAGTCGCCGCGCCGGCGGACAGCAGAAGGGAAGCGGCAAGGAGAGCGAGCAGTGCCTTCATGGGGATTAGTTGAGCTGAGGGGGAGCGGGAACCACGCTGGCACGCTGTTTGGTCACCAAGGTCTGGATACGAGCGAGCACGTCCGGGTGATTCGCGGCCACGTTGCGCTTTTCCGAAGGATCAGTTCCGAGGTGGAACAAGAGGGGAGTTTCGTGGTGCTCTGGCTGGGGTTGGCCGTAGCCGCTTTGGGTGCTGAAGTGGGCTTTCCACTCCCCGAGCCGGCAGGCGAAGATGTCGTTGCCCCGGTAGTAAAACAACGGCCGTTCCGTCAGGGTCTTTCGCTCGAAGAGCAGCGGTGCGATATTAGTGCCGTCGAGGACTAGGTTCTTTGGCAAGGAGGTGCGGGCGAGGCTCACCGCCGTGGGGAGAAGATCGAGCACGGAAGCCATCTGCGAGGTGACGCCGGGCTGAATTTTACCGGGCATCCAGGCGATCGCGGGCACGCGCATGCCGCCTTCCCAAGTGCTGCCTTTCCCATCGCGCAACAGGCCGGCGCTACCGCCCTGATCGCCCATCGTGAGCCAGGGGCCGTTGTCGCTGGTGAAAACGACAAGCGTGTTTTCCGCTACGCCCGCACTGCGCAACGCGGCGAGGATCTCGCCCACGCTCCAATCAATTTCCTCCACGGCATCACCATAGATCCCAGCGCGGCTTTTGCCTTTAAAGGCCGGCGAGGCGAACATCGGCACGTGCGGAAAGGTGTGGGCGAGATAGATGAAGAACGGGGCGCCCTTCTTTTCGCGGATGAACTTTATGGCCTGCTCCGTATAGCGGCGCGTGAGGGTGGTTTGATCCGCGGGCTGTTCGATTACTTTCCCGTTCTGGATCAGCGGCACGTTCCAGCCGTCTTCCGGCGGCGTGGGTGAGCCCGAGGAGCCGCGGGGAAGGTCGGCGCGACCGTCCATATCGTTTGAATACGGAATGCCGTAGGTTTCATCAAATCCCTGGTCCTGCGGACGCGAGCCCTCATGAATGCCCAAATGCCATTTGCCGATGTGAGCGGTGGCATAGCCAACGCTTTTGAGCGCCTCGGCAATTGTGATTTCGGCGGGCGGCAGGCCCCCCTTGGAGTTGGGGAACAGGACTCGCCGGTTGCCCGCCATCCCGCTCCGCGTGGCGTAACGGCCGGTGAGCAGTGCGGTTCGACTTGGCGTGCAGACCTCCGCGCCGGAGTAGAAGTCGGTGAAGCGCAGCCCTTCGGTCGCCATCCGATCGAGCTTGGGCGTGCGAATTGTCGGCGAACCGTAACTTCCCAAATCACCATAGCCGAGATCGTCGGCATAGATCACGATGACATTGGGGCGCGGCGCTTGAGCGGATGCGGGCGTGGCGATCGCCAGGGCGCAAGCGGTGCCGAGCGCGCTGAAAAAGGAGCGGAGCATTATCATGGGTGAGGAAGGGATCGGGTAACTACAGCGGGATCGTGTGATGCGAAATTGCCAAGTGAAACAAGAAGCGAGGTGCGGGCCTGACGGAACGTGCGATGAGCGGTGTGAGGTGTTCGTCGTGACCGGAGGGGTCAGCGTTTGACGACGGCGTCGCGATCGGCGGCGGCCATTGTTTCCATGCGCGCCAGCAACGTCGCGGTGCGGTCCGGTTCTCGAGTGGACAAGTTGGTGGTTTCGGCGGGGTCGTTTGCCAGATTGAAGAGTTCGAGACGTCGCGTTTCGCCGGTGCCGTGTGCAATCAGTTTCCAGTCGCCGAGGCGTACCGAACGCGCCCGCCAGCTCGGGGCGACGGCATACAGGGCCCGCTCCGGCAAGGGGCGACGCTCGGTGAGCAACGCCGTGAGATCGATGCCATCCCACTTCAGCGGTCGATCGGCCTTGTACCCGGCGAGCGCGCAGAACGTCGGCATCCAGTCGATAATTTGCACAGGCGTACTGATTTGACCGGGTTTCACCCGGCCCGGCCACGACACGATCGTTGGGACGCGGGTCCCGCCTTCATACAGGCTGCCCTTTTCTCCGCGCCACGGCAGATTGTTGCCCGGCAATTGGCCGGAGGGGCAATTGTCGTCAGGATATTTGAGGTCGTTGTTTTCGGCGGTGCTGCCGCCGTTGTCGCTGGTGAACACGAGCACGGTCCGGTCGTGCTGGCCGTTCGCTTCCAAGGCCGCGACGATGCGGCCGACGGCATCATCCAGATGCATGATGCTCGCCGCGTAATGACGCGCCACGTCGCCATGAATCGCAGCGGGGACGCGGCTGACCCATTCGGCCGGTTCCTTGACCGGCAGATGGACGGCGGTGAACGGGACATAGAGGAGAAACGGTTTCTCGCCGCGGCCCTTGAGCCACTGGATCGCCTCATCGGCGATCAAGTCGGTCACGTGTCCCGACTCGTCGAGCAGGCGTTCGTTGCGATGCCAGGTTTCGCTGTAAGGCCCTTGCTTATACCGGTGGTTCCACGGGCTCACGCCGCCGGCCAGCGAACCGTACGAGTGATCAAAGCCGTAGGTGTTGGGGCCCTCGCCGGGGAGTGAACCAAGATGCCATTTGCCCATGAGGGCGGTGTCGTAACCGACCTGCTTCAAGGCGCGGGGCAGCGTGACCGTGTCGCGCGGCAGGATCCGCTCATTGGCGGGGGTGGTGGCGTTAAAACGGCTCCAGGCCCGACCCGTGAGGAAAGCCGCGCGGGTCGGCGTGCAGACGGGTGCGACATAATGTTGCGTGAGCTCGAGACCTTCGCGGGCGAGTCGATCGAGATGCGGCGTCGGGGCGTTGCCTTGGTGAAACGCGACATCGGCCCAGCCCAAATCGTCGGCCAGGATGAAGACGAAGTTGGGCGGCCGGTTGGCCGATTCCGCGCCCGGTCGGAACTGCGCCGTTGCCAGAGCAGGGAGCAGCGCCAGTCCGAAGGCGAGGATCGCGACGCGTTTCATGGGTATTTAAGTGTTTAGCGGTTCCTGGCTTTCTTGGCGGCCGGTGCGGCGGACGCCCCGGGTTGAGGGGCTTGTTCCAGACGAGCCATGAGGGTGCGGACCATTTCGGGCTGGTCGGCGGCGACGTTGCGGGTCTCGTCGGGATCGTTGTGATAATCGAAAAGCTCGACGCGCTCGCCGGCCCGATCGGTGATGAGCCGCCAGCGCTCCGTGCGCAGGGTGCGCTGACCATTCGTCCAGAAGGCGAGGGCGGGTTTGGCCGCGGGAGTGGCCGGGTTGTTGAGTTGCGGGCGCAGGCTGCGGCCATCGAGATCCGCGGGCGCCTTGAGGTTGCACAGATC
>JBBQEG010000219.1:0-9025 GCA_038320495.1 Opitutales bacterium
GGCGCTATATTGCAGGGCCTCCTTGACGTCCACGGCGCCGATATCGTCGATGAACTCGCGGGTCACGACCTCGATCGCGGTCGGCAGTTGTTTGATCGACATGTTGAGCCGGGTGCCGGTGATCGCGTTGGCAGCCATGTATCCGCGATCTCGTGATGTATCGACCCTGAATTCGCTCAGAATAATGGGCGTGTCGGCAGGCGCGGCCTGGGCTGGTTC
Source organism: Opitutales bacterium (assembly GCA_038320495.1). GTDB lineage: Bacteria > Verrucomicrobiota > Verrucomicrobiia > Opitutales > Opitutaceae > ER46. Next base: position 220 of record JBBQEG010000219.1, read on the forward strand.
GGTTCGGGGTGAAGCCGGCAATGTTCGGCGTCGCGGTTTCTTTTCCGGAGGCGGTTGATCCGGGCGGACCCGGGATTCGGTTACACGCTCCACGAACAGCAGACCGTTGGTCTCGTCGCGCACGATCATGAGGCCCGTGCCGGCAAGGAGCAGGCGGGCGGCCTCCATCGGCAAGAACTCACCACGCACGGCGTTCGCGCGGATTCCCTGAGTGAGCTCGGTGACGAAGATCAGCTCGAGGCCGGATTGCTGGGCAAATTTGGTGAGGGCGCGTTCCGCCGTATCGATGTCGAGGTCGAAACGGGTTTTCTGATCGGCGGCGAAAGCAAGCGGGAGCAGCATCGCCATTAACCACGCATGGCAGAACCGCGGGAGCAGGGCGCGGCAGCTTCTGCCTGGCGGGAGCGGAGTTGCCTGATCCATGCCCACGAGCCGGTGTTGACCAAACAGGCTTGTCCGTCACGGCTCCGGCCTGCGCTATCGCGGGAGCCGGAGCAGGAGGTGATCAGGCCGGTCTTCCGCCTGTACGTGGTAGTTGGTTTCGAGCAATCGGACCAAACCGTCGGTATTGTCGGCGCCCAGGATTCCGCTGACCTTCACGGCAGTTAGTCGCAGGTCGTTCGGGTCGAGGATCAGGCGTTTCCGCCCCCGCTCGGTAGCATGCTGATTGAGGATTTCAACGATTTCGGGGAGGGGCGTGCCCGAGAACTCGAGGCGAGGCACGCGCCACGCCAGCCGCCGCGAAAGATCGGCTTCGGATAATATGCTTAACGTCGGCGTTGCTCCGCTCGTCGGGACGAAGGCGCGGCCCCCTGCTCCTAACAGTGCCGGTTCCGCTGAAGCCGTGAGTGCAATGCCACGTGGAGCGGAAGCACCAAGCGGCGGTGGGGATGCGTCGGAAGTGGCCGCGACGGCCACACGTCCTTCGGTCACGACGACTTCGACGGCCGCGGCCTCGAGGTTTACGGTGAAGGCGGTGCCCACGGCGCGAACGTCGACGCCCCGTGCGATCACGACGAAGGGGCGCCCTGCGTCTTTCTTGACCTGGAAGTGCGCCTCGCCTCGCACGAGGGTTACTCGGCGAACATCAGCGGTGAAGTGGTGGCTGATCTCGGCGCGGTCTCTGAATTGCACGACCGATCCATCAGGAAGCACCACGCGGCGAGGGAGTTGGAGAATGGTCGTGGCGCTCGCGGACGATGCCTCGGCCACTGCTGGCAGCGCCGTATCAGGCGGGGTCGGCTTAGGCCGCCAAGACAATCCGCCCGCCACCAGAGCAACGCATGCGGTGGCCACGACGGTGAGGCGACGCTGCCGGCGGCGTTTGACGCGGGAGTGCACCGCGCCGATGAGTTCGGCTTGGGCCTGCGTCTGCTGCAGCCAGCGAAGAGCCTGTTCAGCCTGCGGCGTTTCGGAATCGGGCGCGGGCCCTTCCGGGCGTGGGTCAGCGGGTCTCATGATGAAACAAGCCGTTTACTCCCCGCCGACGGAAGAACGCTTCGCAGTGCCGCATGGCGCGGGCGGTGTGCACCTCGACCGTTTTTTCCGAAAGTCCGAGCTGGCGGGCGGCCTCTTTGCGCGAGTGACCTTGCACTTTGTAGAGGATGAAAACTTCCCGGCAGCGTGCCGGCAAATCGCTGATCGCTTCTGCGAGTAACTGGATTCGCTCCCGTTGCCCGAGATCCTCGATTTCGTTCCTCTCCTCCAAGGCAGAGACGTTGGCAAATTGCCCGAGGCTTTCCACCGGCAGGGCGCGGGCGTGCCGCCAGTGGTCGAGGGCGAGTCGGCGCGCGACCGTAAAAAGGAAGGCTTTGGCCGAGCGAATCGGTTTGGTGGTGCCGGCCTTCCAGACGCGCAGATAGGATTCCTGCACCACATCATCCACATCGCGCACCGTCGGGAACGATCCTCGCAAATAAGAACGCAGGGAGGATTCATGCGCCTGCACTTCCGTGGTGAACCAGCGTTCCTGGCTGTTATCGGGGGGAGTCTCGCAAGAGGCGGGTGGCGGCGGCATGGGGCTATGCGCAAAAGTTCTGAGGGGTTTGAGTGAGTCAACCGACGCGGATTGTCGATTTCATTTCGGAATCTGTCGCCGCGTCGGACGCGCAAACGCACACATGGTGCTGCGCTGACGATTTCTACGTTAGATCTATGCGGACCGCAACAATCCGGAGCTTTTTCAAAAAAAGGCATAAGGCATATCGCGCGGTGCCCCGTCTCAACAGGTATCGCCGCGTTCCAGTCAGCGCATCCGGAGCGTGTCTCACTCTCATTTTCTCGGTAATTTTTCCGTGCCCATGATTCTCCGCTGAGCCCAAACGACCGTTCCAATCAACCCACGCAGCGCAGTATGTCTGCAATCAGTCCGTTCACCACCAAGCAGCTAAACATGAATCCTACCAAACCGCTCTCACTTTCCAGGTACCTGCTCCTGGGTAGCCTGGCCCTCGCTCCCGCCGGGCTCTTCGGCCAAACCGCGCCCGCCGCTTCCAGCACCGCCGCCACCGAGGCCGTGGTGCTGAGCGAATTCCGAGTAGATAGCTCCCGGGACAAAGGCTATACCGCCACGAATTCCATCACGGGCACCCTCCTCAATACTCCGCTGCGGGACACCCCGTTTGCCATCGATGTTTATACCGAGCAGTTCATGCTCGATCTTGGAGCCACGACCTTCCGGGAAGTTCTGCAATACGACACCTCGTCGGTCCTCGATAATACCATTGTCCAAGGATTCAACTCGGGTGGCATCGAACAGGGGGACAATATCAACAACGCCGAAACCGATGTAAAGGTTCGCGGCTTTCCTGTGCCCACCTTGACCAACGGCTTCCGCACCCAGGTCTCGATCGACACCATCGGCCTCGGTCGCATCGAGCGGGCCGGCGGGCCCAGCTCCCTCTTATATGGAACGGGTGCGATCAGCGGTATCACCAACAACATTACGAAGACCTCCCTCCCGAAGGCCTATTACTTCGGCTCGTTGTCGGTCGGTACGAACAATTACATGCGCGCGGCTTTCGACGCCTCCGGTCCCATCATGAGGACGGCCGTCGATGGGAGAAACAAGCTTGGCTACCGGGTATTCGGTTCATGGACGGAAGAGGAAACGGAGCGCGAGTTTTATAACGACAGCCGCCAGTTCCTCGGGGCCGTTTTCGATTATCGCCCGTTCCGGTCGACGGAAGTCATTCTTGATTTCAACACCACCCAGCGCCGCACTGAAGGTAATGGTCCCACCGATACGAATGGTACGGAAATTGATCCAGTAACTGGCGGCAGTGTCAATTTGTTCGCCGACACGTTCCAGCAAGGGCGAAACGTGAACTTCGGCGGACCTGATCCCTACATTGACTACGATTCGAGAACCTATCGCGCCGAGGTCGTCCAACGCATCGGAGAGAATGTCACCCTGCTGGTCGCCGGACAGCGGGAAAACTTTGACCAGGAGCGCCGGTCGTTGGAAAGCATTGACTATAACATCAACAACGGGACGACCGCCCAGTACGCGTGGCATCTCGGCAATACCGACCGGGTGGTTGACCAATTCCGGGCCAATCTCCTCACTAAATTCAACTTCTTCGGCAAACATGCCTTGGTGGTCGGACGTCAGGAATATAGCGAGACAGTGGAGGAGGACCTTTTTCAGGGTTGGTTCCGCAATTATCCCACCTCGAGTATATTTCCTGAACTCAATACGCGACCGGACGGCACGAATCCGATGCTCGGGCGCACCGCTCTCACACCCAATGCCCGGGTTCGATACGCGGGAGAGACCTATGTCCCGTCCAATGCCCTGCAGACGCTGCAGCAGTGGATCAGTGGCACTTACCTGATTCACCAAGGACAGTTTTTCAAAAACCGGCTCACCACTGTTCTCGGTTATCGCTGGGAGCGCACTCACAACCTGCGTCTGCATACGGTGGCACCCAATCATTGGAATACGCGCAGCCAAAATGACCGGATCTGGGCCCGTTCGAACGCCAACAACCCTGATGACGGCGGCTTGGTGGTCGACCCTCTGGTCAGCCGCGGAACCACATCCGCGGGCTACTCCAACAAAGGCGCACCGCTGAGCGGCGAGTATCCGACGGCGAGTGCTTCCTTCCGGCTGACGGAGGCGCTGTCCATCTATGGTCAATACGCCGAGGGTGCGGCCCTGCCCTCCACCGCCCAGCGGGACGGCGACGGAAATAACTTCGCGCCGAACGAGAGCACCTCCGAGGAGCTGGGCCTGAAATTCGAGATTCTGAAAGGCAAGATCTCCGGCCGCGTCTCTGCGTTCCGGCTCGAGCGCCTCAACGCCGTGCGTTACGGTTTCTCCCTCCCGGCTCCTTACCGCGGCACGTTTAATCCCAATCTGCCTCCCACCTACAACATGAATGCCGGCTTGCCGGAGCGAGGGGGTGTCACGTTCGAAACTCGAGCCTATAACTGGAACGACGCGGCCGACCGCGCGAAGCTGATCGCGTGGCATGATGCCGACCGCCAACTCGGCGGTGGTGGACTCGGCTTTACCGGGGGCAATAACGGCCACGGCAACCGCGGCTCGTACGCCAATTTCGATGAGCAAGCGGAAGGATTTGAAATCCAGATCGACTTCAATCCGATCCCGGCGTGGTCAATCAAGACAAGTTATACCCGCAATGATGTCGTCGTGACCCAAGGCATTAGCAATCTCGCCGATCAGGATCAAGCGGGTGGTTTCTTCAGCCCGTTCCATCCTGCTTTCACCACCTTGGGTGAGAGCAATTTCACCAATGGTCCGGTCCTCGGAAATCTCGCGTCGTATACCAACGACGTCCGCACCTCTTCCTTCGTCGATAAGCAGTACGGTAGCTTCAAGAAGAGTGACACGCCTCTGCATGCCTTCACGGTCTGGAACAAGTATGACTTCCAAGGCGATCGTTTCCGTGGACTTTCCCTTGGTGGCGGCGCTCGCTACCAATCGGAGCGCACCACCGACTTCGGTCATGGTCGCAATGATCGGCCGCAAGAGGGCCGGGAAAACCAGCCTGGCGGCGGTTTCGTGAGGCCCCCGGTGCCGGAGAGCTTGCTCTTCGACTTGTTTGTCGGCTATCAGCGCCGCATCGCCGGTCGTCCGTGGTCATTCCAACTCAACGTGCGCAATCTGCTCGACGATCAAAAGCTCCAAGCGATCGGTCTGCCACCTGAAGGGTCCGGCGCCACGATCCCGCGTACGGCGACGGTATATCTGCCTCCTCGCGATATCCGCTTCACGGCTTCGGTTCGCTTCTGAGCCAACCCGTCGTCACTAGTCCAAGTATAGGAACAGCGGCCAGAGTTCATCGAACTCTGGCCGCTTTGCGGAATTGGACAATCGAGCCGATGGCCGGCGGTTCGGGGTGGCTCGTTCCGCCGCGGTTGCGGTGTTTGTTTCCGACGGACGATAAGCCGCGTTGGATTGAGGGGGGCGATACTATGAGCGGCTCGCGCTTCAGGCGACAGCGTTGGGACTCTGCTCGGCCTTTATCAACCAGCCGGTTGAGGTCGCGGCGCTGACGCCGCAATTTGCGGCATTTCTCGGCTCGGCTCCCGCCGGCCGGATCCTGTCGGCGTACATGTGCAGGTCTCAAATTCGTTTCCCTTTCGTCGGAAAATCGACGCAAGATTGTCACAGGCCTTGGCTAGAGTGCGTTCGGGTCCCTCGTGCGCAGCCCTTTTCTCCAACGGTGGTGTAATAGTCTGCTAACTCTTTTTCTCCTATGTCTGCTCTTCGTTGCTTTTCGTTCGTCGCTCCTTTCGTCATTTTTGCCGCCCCGCTCGTTGCTCATCAGGGCCACGCTTCCGAAGCGTGGAAGCCCACGCTTTATTCCGAGGTGCTCGCCCACGCTCCGCGTCCGCTGCCGGATCGGATTGTGCTCACGTGGTCCGGCGATCCTGCCACTACCCAAGCCGTGACATGGCGAACGGATGTCAGTGTTCCGTACGGCGTGGCCGAGATCGATCTCGCCAATGAGAACGGCCGTGAACTCAAGGGCGCTTCAGTTTCCGCGCGAACGGAACCGTTCATCAGTGATCTGGGCGAGACCCATTACCATAGTGTCGAATTCAAAAACCTGGTGCCCGATACGCTCTACGCTTATCGCGTGGGCGATGGCGCGAACTGGTCTGAATGGTTTCACTTCCGCACCGCCACCCGGGAGCCCCGGCCCTTTACCTTCGTTTATTTTGGCGACGCCCAAAACGATGTGAAAACCCATTGGTCGCGCGTTTTCCGCGAATCCTTCCGCGATGCGCCTCGAGCAGCTTTTACGTTGCATGCCGGCGATCTGATCAATCGCGCCAACCGTGACGCCGAATGGGGTGAATGGTTTGGGGCGCCGGCTTGGGTCAACGCTTCTGTTCCAGTGATCGCCACCTCTGGTAATCACGAGCACTTCAGTGATGGGGCCGGCCCGGAGACCGAACGCAAGTGGACCTCGCAGGACGGTCGCACGCTCGACGTGACGATTGCCCGGACCGCCGTGCGAAATAGCGTTGGCAAGATCACCGGCTACCGGGTTATAGCCACCACTGCGGACGGAAAGTCCGGCGTGATCACCTTGGGGGCCGATGAGGTTGTCACCGGGATCGACTCCGGCATCACCGCCATGACCGGTTACACCGCGGCTGAGTTGGTCGGCCAGCAGGCGGACAAACGTCCGCTACGCGACCGGTTGGGCAACCCTGGGACCCGCGCGCTCAGCCGTCATTGGCGCCCGCAGTTCACGTTTCCTGTCAACCAAGGAGCTCCTGCCAGCGTTGAGGAGGTCTGCTACTATATTGATTATCAGGGGGCGCGCATCATCTCACTCGAGTCCAATCGCCACCAGCTCGAGCAAGTCGCCTGGCTGCGCCGGGTGTTGCAGGACAACCCGCAGCGCTGGACGATCATCACGTTTCACCATCCCATTTTTTCGCCCGCCAACAATCGCGATAACCCGGAGTTGCGAGCAGCGTGGAAGCCACTGTTTGATGAATTCAAGGTGGATTTGGTTCTGACGGGACACGATCACACGTACGCCCGCACGGGTGACGTCGCGGGGCGCGGCGGCTCACAAAACATGCCGTCCGGCTATAATCAGGCTTACGATCCGGCGATTGGAACCGTGTACGTCGTTTCCGTCAGCGGCCCGAAGATGTATAATGTGTCGAACGAGTTTGCCGTACGCTCGGCCGAGGACACCCAGCTTTATCAGATTATCAAAGTAGGTTTGGACGATATCCACTACGAGGCGCGCACCGCGACCGGCCGGCTTTATGATGCGTTTGTCCTAAAAAAGCAGACTGACGGACCCAACGCTTTAATCGAGACCCTGCCACCGGAGCGGCGCCGGCCGGCTGCGCCCGTCAAGGGCACCGACTGAATTGGACGTTCGGCGGGCGGGGCGTCCAGGCCGGCACGGGTGACGGCTATGGGTAAGGAGGATTTCTGGGTTTCTTCCCGGTGATCCCAAGATCGAGTGATACGGAAACCGGCAGCGTTCGTCTGTCAGACGGATCGAAAATTCGTTGTCCGCATCTCTCCTACACGGCGGGCGCGCAACGAATGGATCGCTTCGGTCGGACAGATCTGGTGCGTTTCGAGCTCAGACCGCCTACGCCGCAGCGCTCATCCAGCCGTCGTTCAGGATTCGACAGCGGAGGCCGCCGCGACCTTTTAACCACGCTTCCGCACCCGGGCCGATCGCCTGGTCCATCCAGTAGCACGGCCGACACTCCTCCACGCCAAGCAAACGGACGTTTTGCAGGCTGAATTCGACGCCAATGAGGGCTTCGAGGGAAACGCCTTCGACCATCACGTTGCGTCGCAGCGCAGCAGGCTCCGCCTGAGGCAAGGCGGCCTTCAGCGCCTTGAAGGTTTCCCAAGCGAAGAGTGTTACCTGGCCTTTATAATCGGGTTTATAATCGAAGAACCGGTCGCCGCGCAGGCCTCGCCCCGCAACGCATTCCACTTTGCTTACCGGTACAATGGAATGCGCGCCGGCAGGTTGACCATGGTGGCCGAAATAATTGTGGTCGGGCGAAACGAACAGGTGACGAATTTTCACGGTAGGGCCACGTTGGGCGTTGGCGGCGCGAGAGTGGCGGCGATATCGCTCTCGCTGATCCGCACCAGACGAATGCCCTCGGGGCGCGCCATCAGGGTGTCGCACCAGGTTTGCTGATCGTAGAAATAACGGATTTGCACGCCCCGCATGCTCCCATCCGCAAGTCCCGTCTGCGCGGTCTCAAGCGTGATCGTAGTTGTCGGCGAGTCGGCGCGCGGGGCGGCCCCGACGCGTCGTGGAGTTACGGATACGATTCGGGTGCAGGCGGCGAGGTCGCGAAACAGGGCGGCGACCGTGGCGGCATCAAGGGGCGCCTGTTGGAGCGCCGGCAGGATCAAAGTCGAGGGATCTTCGGACATGGAGCGTGAAGGAACAGAGGGTTTAAACGCGTGGACGGCGGGGAAGGAGAAGAATGGCGTTCGTCGGCGCCGGACATGCTTCCTGGCAAAGCCCGCAGCCGTCGCACACGGACGCATCGACCATGGGCAGCCCGTCGCGACGGATGAGCGCGCCGGGCAAGGGACAGTGTTCCACGCACGTGCTGCAGAAGGACCGCTGGTACGCCAGGCAGTGCCGGCCCTGGACAATGGCGACGCGGGCCCCGGCTGCGCGCGCCGGGGGTAGGTTCGGCGGAACGGCGACCTTCACGTTCAGCGGACGTCTCGCGGGTGCGGCTGGCGCGGATACGCGCGGCGCTGCGTCGGATCGATTCCGTCCGAGCCAGGTGGCAAGGAAATCGCGGCGGCTGACCG
>JBBQEG010000220.1:0-8999 GCA_038320495.1 Opitutales bacterium
GGCGCGTTTCTCGATCATGGGATCGAGCACGTTGTGATTCCGCGCCGCGCGCATGGCGCATGTTCCCCTCACGCGCCACGATTGGAACCCGTGAACCGCCCGCCGGCTATGTCACGTATTAAGTGACACTCTGGATTGGCGTTTTCGGGATGGGTATCCGGTAATCGGATGCGCTTGTTCGGTGCTGCGAAGCGGTGGTGGGAAAGGGTGGCGGCTAATTAAACGGTGGCGATTCACACCGTTAAAACGGCGTCGTTTCCGTCGTAGAGGTTGGCGACGAGACGGGCGGCGCCGGGGTGGTCGCGCCACTCGCCATCGACGACGAGGCGATAACGGTATTCGCCAGGAAGCAGGGAAAGCTCGACGGACCAGTTGCCAGTTTCATCGCGTTCCATCGCGAGGGTCTTCGTTTCCCAGTTATTGAAACTGCCGGCTACGTAAACCGCGCGCGCGTCGGGATTGAAGTAGCCGATCCGGACGGTTTCGAGGTTGAGTTCCGCATCCTTCCTCGATTCTGCGGGTGAGGGTGTTTCATGGGGAAGATCCGGCAGGAGTTCGAACTTCGGGGCCTTTGTCGAAGCATGGTGCGGCGCTGACGGGTCTCCGGAGCGCGGCGCGGACTTTCCGGACTGGGAGGCAGTTGACCGGTGAGGGGAGGAGCGCTTTTTCATGGGAGAACGAGGATGGGGGGTGAGCAGTTAGCGTGTCAGACATGTGGCAGAGTGAAACCTATCCTGCCGGATCATCCCAACAGTCTATCATCAAATTTTGGAGGGTGAATCCCATGTGAACAACCTTCCGGGTTTTTCCATTGCGGGGGAGGGGTCTCACCGTTGAATGACGCCCCTTTCCCACCTGCATGTATCTCAAGGCGCTCAAGCTTCACGGTTTTAAAAGCTTCGCGGACCCAACCACCCTTCGCTTCGAACCGGGCGTCACGGCGATTGTGGGTCCCAACGGCTGCGGCAAATCCAATGTCGCGGATTCCATCCGTTGGGTCCTCGGCGAACAGAGCGCCAAAGCCCTGCGCGGCGGCAAGATGCAGGACGTCATCTTCGAGGGCGCGGATACCCGCAAAGCCGCTCAGATCTGCGAAGTTTCCCTCCTCCTGACCGACTGCGAGAAACAGCTCGGGAGCGAATTTCACGAGATCGAGATCATGCGTCGCGTGCACCGCGACGGTCAGAGCGAATACGCCTTTAATGGTCAGCCATGCCGCCTGAAGGACATTCAGAAGCTCTTTATGGACACCGGCGTCGGCCGGACCAGCTACTCGATCATGGCGCAGGGCCAGATCGACCAGATTCTTTCCTCCAAGCCCGAGGAACGGCGCGCAGTCTTTGAAGAGGCGGCGGGCATCACCAAGTACAAGTCACAGCGCCGCGAAGCGTTACAGAAGCTTACCCTCACCGACCAGAACATGGCCCGCGTGGCCGATGTGATCGGGGAAGTCGGCCGGCAGATCGGCACGCTCCGTCGGCAGGCTTCGAAGGCCATGCGGTACAAACGGCTGAGTCACCGGCTGCGTCATTTGGCGCTGGCTTGGAACGGTTTTCACCACTCCCAACTCACTGCCACCCTGAGCGAACTGGAGACGAGGGTCGCGGGTCTCCGGGCCGCCGCGGATGAGCGTCGGACGAATCTCGAAACCCAGGAATCAGCTTTGGCTGAGAAGCGGTCGCAGCGCGGCCGGCTGAATCAACGCGTCCAGGACGCCCAACAGGCGGTCTTCGACTTGCGTTCGCAGCGCGAATCCGCGGAAAACGCCGCGAATCTCGCCCAAATCAAGCGCACCGGGCTCGAGGACCGGTTGGGGGCGTCGCGCGGAAGCCTCGGCGAAATCGAGATGCAGCTCCGCGAAGTAGCGGAACAGGTCGATACCGGCGCCTCTGACAAACAGTTGCAGCTCGAGTTGCTCGGCGGCAGTGATGCGGTTTTCCAGGAGCGCAATCGTGAGCTGACCGTCGTTGAAGGGGAGTTGAGCAAGCTCGAGCAGGAGCTGAATCAATCGAAGTTCAACGTGTTGCAGCTCGAAAGCACGGTGGCCCGGCTTCGGACGGACTGTTCCGGCTACGAAGTCGACCAGAAGACCAGTGCACATCGTCACGAATCCGTCGCGCAGGAACTCGAAGGCGTGCGGCAGGCGCAGTCGGCGGCCGTACAGTTGGCGGCTGAGACCGACGCCCGTTTCGAGGAAGCGCAGACCGAGAAATCGCGCGCCCTTCAGGAAACCACGATCGCGCAACAAACGATCACGGATCTGACGCGCGAATTTCGCGACGCCCAAAAGAAGCTCCAGGATATCGATCGCCAGCTTGCCCAGCGGACCGCGCGGCTGCGTTTGCTGCAGCAACTGCAGGAAAACTGGGAAGGCTTTGGCGAAGGTGCAAAGGCGGTTTTGCAAGGCCGGCTTGATGCCGCGCTTCAAGGTGCGACGGTGACTCCGATCACACAGGGCCTCGCGGTTCGGCCGGAGTATGGCAAAGCCGTGGAAGCCATCTTGGGTACGGCCGCCGAAGCGATCAGCGTCAGTGATCTGGCGACGGCGCAGCGAATCCTGGCTCAGCTCGTCAGCGACGAGATCGGCTCCGCGGTTCTGCGTGTGACCGAAATCGGACTCCGCACCGAAGGGTTTTTTGAACTGCCGCCCGGACTCGTTCCGGCCGTGCAGGCGGTCGGTGATACCGAGACCGGACATCCGGCTCTCGGCGTGTTGCGCGAGTCGTATATTGCGGATGACCTCGGGAACTTCCTGGATTTTTGGAAGGCCAATCCCGGTTTCCCGTTCCTCGCCGTGGCGACGCGCAAAGGCGATCTGGTTGATCGCCGGGGGCTGATTTTCGGTGGACACCACAGTTCCAAACGCGCGGCGCACAGTATTGTGCAGCGCGAAATCGATCTGCGGGAAACGGCGCGCGCCCTAGCCGACGATCAAAAAGCGCACGACGAGCAGAAGATCGTGATCGATGGGCTCAATGCCCGACTGGCCGAAGCCGAGCAGTCGCTCGAGCAGCGGCGAAGCGATGTGCTTTCCGCCACGCAGACGCTTGCTTCAGTGCAGGCGGAACAGCGCAATGCGCAGCGCAACGTGGTCGACGTGGAAACACGTTTGAACCGGATGGAAAATGAACTCGGCTCCCTGGAGCAGGCGCGCAACGAGGCGCATGCGCGTTGGGAGAAGGCGCAGACGGGACTCGCGGAGGCGGATGCCAATGCGGCGGCCCGACGCGAAATGATTCAGAATCTAGAAAGGCGCATCGTCGAAGTGCGGACCGCTCGCGACTTCAAGCGTGAAACGCTCGGGCAATCCCGGCTCGAACTCGCGGAGCGCCGGCAAAAGGTCGAAGTGATCGATCGCGGTTTGGGCGAGATGGAGCGTCGCCGCCGGCAATTGAGCGAACTACTCGGGCAGCGGCAGCTCGAAATTGAATCGTGGAGCGAACAGGTCACTCAGCTTGAGCGCGTCGTTGAAGAACAGCGCGCCCGCGCGGCTCAACTCGAAGAGACCTTTAGCGTCGCGCAGGAGCAAGTGGAGAAAGTCCGCTTGGAACTGCTCGACGTGGAGAGGGGCATCAATGCCCTCGAATCAGCGCAGCACGCGGTGCGGGACGAATCCGAAAACGCCCACGATCAACTCAGCAGCCACGAGGTGAAACTCGCCGAGAACCGGCAGCGCGCGCAATTCCTGGCGGAGGAGATCACCCGGGAGTTTTCACTCGACGTGGCGTCGATCGACTGGCGCCAGCAACTCTGGCGCTCGGACGATGAACCGGACGGCCTGAAGACGCTCGACCTTGATGAGGACGAGGACGGTGATTCGGTTTCGTCGATCGGTGCTCAGCCGGCCGCGGGTACCGATCAACCGGCCGTTGCAGGTGAGCATTCGGCGGGTGCCAAGGGGGAGGCGGCCGACGCGACCGGTACTTCGACCAAGCGACGGAAGAAGAAAAAGGAAGCGCGCGGCGTGGCCACTGAAGATGACCTCAAGGGGCTCGACGCGACGGATTGGCGCGCGGTGAAATCGGAAGTCGACGCGCTTAGACAGCGGATCAACAGCATGGGCGCGGTCAACCTCGTTGCCATCGAAGAGTACGCCGAACTCAAGCAACGCCACGACTTCCTTGCGGGGCAGGTCAATGACTTGACCACGGCGAAATCGGAACTCGTTAAAGCGATCGATGAGATCAACCGGACGTCGATGCAGCAGTTCCAAGTGACGTTCGACCAGATCAAGAAAAACTTCGAGTACACCTTCCTGACGCTCTTCGGCGGCGGTCGCGCGCACCTCGAGTTGATCCAGGCCGAGGATATTCTGGAGAGCGGCATTGAAATCGTGGCCCAGCCGCCCGGGACCAAGTTGAAGGGCATCACGCTGCTGTCGGGCGGACAGAAAACGCTCACCGCCGTGGCGCTACTCTTCGCGCTCTACATGGTGAAGCCGTCACCCTTCTGTTTGCTGGACGAACTCGACGCGCCGCTCGACGAGTCCAACATTGGTCGGTTCACGGAGCTCCTGAAGAAGTTCGTGCACGAGTCGCAGTTCATCATCATCACGCATAACAAGCGCACGGTCTCCGCCGCGCAGGCGATCTATGGCGTGACGATGGAAGAGCGCGGCGTGTCGAAGACCGTTTCGATGAAGTTCAACGCCGAGCACCACGCGGAAAGCGAGCCGGCGAGGAACATTGCCGAGTCGGTGCGAGGCGCGCAGATGCCGGTTAAGTCGGGCGTACCGGAAGCAACCCCGGTCTCGGCCTGAGGAAAGAGGGACCGGCTGGGTGTGTCGGGCTCGAAATGCCGGGGCGTGATGGATGTCTGGGTGTGATACAGACATTCCTGTCTGTAATTCCGGACGTCGGAACAGGCAGGAATGCCTGTATCACTTCGGAAGTCGGAACAGGCCCGAATGCCTGAGTGTGAAACAGACATTCCTGTCTGTCTTCAAAGGTCGGAACAGACAGGAATGTCTGTGTCACTTCGGTCACCGGAAACAGGCAGGAATGCCTGTGTCACCCTCGGATTCAGGTAATTTAACCGTGGATACGCCCGACCGGTCGTGATGAATCTGACTGCGTCGCTCGATGCGGCCTGGCCCATGCGTTCCTTCTTTCATCGGTTAAAGTCCCGGTTCGTGCGCGCCGAGTCCGATTCCGAGGCGGGCGCTTATGGCGAACGCTGTGCCGCCGCGTGGCTGAGGAGGGAGCGCGGCTTTGGCATTGTGGCGCGGAACTGGCGCAGTCCGAAAGATCGGCGCGACGAGATCGATCTAGTTTGCGATGATCGGGGCGTACTCGTGTTTGTGGAAGTAAAGGCGCGCGCGGCGGACGCGCTGGTTCCCGGCTATCACGCGATCGACGCCCGCAAGAAGCGGGCGCTGCGCCGGGCGATGGGCGTTTATCTGCGGCAGTTGCCGCTTAAACCGCGGACCTTTCGCTTTGATGTCGTGGAAGTGATGCTGTTAGCCGGGGGAAAAGAAAGCATCCTTCACTTCGAGAACGTACCCTTGTTTTCCAAGCACTTCCGTCCGTAGCTCCAATCGTCAGTCCGAATCCCGGCTGGGATTAATGGAATCGATGCGGGGGATGAGGAGAATTCACGCCGGCTGATTTTCGCTCGCGGAACGGTTCCGAACGCCTTGATTGCGGTCCGTCATAGCCTGCATTTCCCTTGCGCCAGCCGAGGCGTGCCCGGAAGACTCTCCGCTCACATGTCTGACTCTCAGCGTCACCCGTTTCTGCACGGACTTAGCAAGCACCGCGGTGCGCCGCCCACGGTCGTGGTGATCTTTGGGGCGTCCGGCGACCTCACGTCGCGCAAACTCATTCCGGCCGTCTACAACCTGGGCTACGACAATCTGCTCCCGGCCGATTTCTTCCTGGTGGGCTATGGCCGCAAGCCGATTCCCGATGAGGAGTTTCGCACCTTGGCGGATGAGGCGATCAAGGAATTTTCCCGCCGGGAGTTGAAGAGTGATGTCTGGGATCGGATTGCCGCGAACACTTCGTATGTCGCCGGCGGATACGACGACAAGGAGGCATTCGTGCGCCTCGCGGAGCACATCGATGCGATCGAGAAGAAACTCGGCCGCGATGTGCAGCGCCTCTTCTACATTTCGACGCCGCCGTCGGTCTTCGCTCCGATCATTGAGAACCTCGGCGAGAGCGGTCTGGCGGCGCATCATCGCCATTCGCCGCAGCGGTCCCGAGTCATCATCGAGAAGCCGTTTGGCAAGGATCTGACGTCCGCGCGTGAACTGAATGAGACAATTCGTTCCGTCTTCGACGAGAATCAGGTTTACCGCATTGATCATTATCTCGGGAAAGAAACAGTGCAGGATCTTCTCGTGCAGCGGTTCGCGAATGCGATTTTCGAACCGTTGTGGAACCGCAACTTCATCGACAGCGTGCAGATCACCGTGGCGGAGGAAGTCGGCGTCGGTTCGCGCGGTGGCTACTACGAGCAGAGCGGTGCGCTCCGCGATATGATCCAGAATCATACGATGCAGCTCCTCGCGTTGACGGCGATGGAGCCACCGGGGTCGTTGGAGGCGGAGGCGATTCGCGACGAAAAGGTGAAGGTGCTCAACGCCATCCAGCCCCTGACAATCGGCCCGGCCGGCGATGTGGCGCGCGCCCAATACGCGGCCGGCATGGTCAGCGGCAAACCCGTCCCTGGCTACCTCGATGAAGAGGGGATTGACGCGCATTCCAATACCGAGACGTACACCGCGCTGCGGCTCTCGATCAACAACTGGCGCTGGCAGGGTGTGCCGTTTTATCTGCGTTCGGGTAAACGCATGGCGCGGCGCGTCTCAGAAATCGCGATCAACTTCCGCCGCCCGCCGGGCACGCTCTTCGCAGGCGAGACCGCCCGCTTCGACCTCGCGGCGAATACGCTCTCGTTTCAAATCCAGCCGGATGAAGGCCTCAGCCTCATCTTGAATACCAAGGTGCCGGGTCTCGAAACCCGCACGCAGCCGGTGAAGATGAGCTTTCGTTACGCGACCACGTTCGGGTCCAACACCGCCGAGGCTTACGAACGGTTGGTGCTCGATGCCATGGTCGGCGACGGCACCCTGTTCATCCGCGGCGACGAAGCGGAGGCGTCCTGGAAACTCTGCACGCCTGTCCTCGATTACTGGCGCAGCGTCGGGCGCACCGGCATGGATTCCTATCCTGCCGGTTCCTGGGGACCCGCCAGTGCGGATGTTCTGCTGGCGTCACGCGGACATTGCTGGAGGCAACCGTGATCACATTCAGCCCTCTCGCCAAGGCAAGGACTCCGGTGGTAACTCGGGCGTCACTGTCTCTCAGAATGATCCGTGACGGTCAGTCGTTACGCGTCAAACCGAACTCCACGCCACAGTCGGGAGCTTTTTCGGATGTCTGATATTTTCGACGCACTCCCTGGAGTCGAAGTTCCCGTGGCGGGCATCGCCAAGGGCCTGACGCAGATGTGGGAGGACAACGCGGCGAGTGGCCGTCCTGCACCCGAGGCGGCTGACGCCAAGGCGATGCAGGTGAACTTCGTATTGCATCTTGGGCTGAACACGACTCCGGAGGATGCCGCGAAACAGTTTGAAACCGTGGTCAAGTTCGCGCGCCGGTATCCCAGTCGCATCGTCGTGTTGTGTCCGCGTTACACCGACGACTCCGGTCCGGCGATGCGCGCAAAGATCTTCGGGGAGTGTTATCTGGGTCGTTCGAAAACGGACAAACGGTGTGTCGAGTTTGTGATTCTGAGCTACGCCCGCAGTGCGCGACCGTATTTGGAAAACGAGGTCTCGACCGCGCTTTCGACCGATTTGCCGCTGTATTACTGGGCGCATCGTTTCTCGGAGAGTGGGCGGCTGGCGGATTACCGTTACCTTTTGACCCGGGCGAAACGGGTCTTGATCGACAGCGCGATTTCGCCGCCGGATGCGTTGACCTATCCGTGGCCGAATCCGGAGACGATTCGTGATCTGGTTTATTGCCGGCTGCTGCCGATTCGCCAAAGCGTCGGTCAGTTCCTCGCGGTGTATCCGCCGGAGAAGATCGTCACCGGTCTGCGGAGCGTCACGCTGACTCACGACGAAACCCTGGACGCTGAGGGACGCGTGTTGCTCGGGTGGTTGAAACGTCGCCTGACGGCCTGTGGGGCTAAGACGGATACGCTCGAATTTGTCGTGAAGCCACGGGCCGCCGACGCGACGGCGAGCCTCGCGATCACGTTCGATTACGGTGCGCCGCATCCCTTTTTCCGCTGGCAGGGCGATTTGGCCACGGGCCACGCGCTGTTTGAAGCGGACCTTGGGGCGGGCTCCACTCAGCTTTCGGCTGGCGTGAGTCTGCTCTCGCCCGAGATGACGCTCAGCGAGGCGATGTTCTTCTAAAGGGCGTCCGGAGCAGCGCCTAACCTGGCAAACGAAAATCCGCGACGGGTCCGCCGACGTCGAGCTGGTCCCGTCGGTGTGAGGTCAAACGCGCGCGCCCCCCACCCGTGCTTCGCCGCGCCGATCGCAGAACGGGGGATCGTCGGATTCGTTATCGCTGGTCCCGCGGGTGCCGCGTCGAATCAACCGTGCTGTGCCTCGATCCGTTCGATTGCCAAACGGCCATCTCAGCGTACAAACGGCCATGTCACCGTACATCGTGTTGCTCGTCAGACTGCTCTCTAACCCCTGATTTTATGACATCACCCTTTTCTCCTCGGCTTGTGGTCGCCGTGAGTTCGCTCGTGTTGGTCGTTTCGCTGGCGGCGGCTCCGGCCGATTCCTCTCTGCGCGTGGGAGCAGCGCGCGTCGATATCACTCCCGAAATGCCCATCCGGCTGGCCGGTTACCAGTCACGCGCGGTCGAGACGGAGCGCATCGAGACCCGCCTTTTTGCGCGAGCGCTCGCCTTCGGGACGTCGGACCGCGACGCGAGCGTCATCATCACGGCGGAGATTATCGGCGTTTCCGAGGCGCTCAGCAACGCCGTCGCCGCCGGCATTCGTGCGAAGCATCCGCAGATCCC
>JBBQEG010000221.1:0-8982 GCA_038320495.1 Opitutales bacterium
TTATCCGCGCCTTTCTCGTTCTTCATCAGCTCCCACACGACACCATAACCGGCCAGGGTCGCGAGTGAAACGAGACTGCCGCCAAACGCAGTGTTGAGGGAATTCTTGTTCTGCTCCTTCGGGGCGCGCAGCACCAATGAACGGTCGTCGCTTACCTCCACGCCGACCCCCATCGCCTTGGCGAGTGGTATCATCTCATGCAGAAACAATTCGAGCGCGGGCACCTTGACCGATTTCATTCCACGGCACGTTGGAGTCTTTTTCCTTCTGCGTCAAAGACTCAAAGGGCCGATCGAACTTTAAAGAGGTTTCGCTCAAGTTTGACCCGCCCAGAACGACCACATGTTGTTTTGGGATGATTTCACCTCGAGCCAAACTGAATTTACTTCCCGGTTGAGGTTTGGAGCGGGAGGTGAGGCCCGGAGGTTCGCGTCGGCGAAGTGTAACCCGCCTCGCGCTTATCTCTGTGTCTGTAAATAACAACCGCCGAAAGGGCGTTCCTCCGCGGTCTGTCCCCGCCGTTCCTTTTTGATTCATTTGTTTGATTGATTGTCTTCCTGCAGCGGCCACCCGGACCTAGTTGACAGCTCTGCTACGATCCGCGTGTTTAACTCTGCCGTGCCCTCCGAAGTCACATCTGCCGCTCTGCCCTCACGCTTCTGGCGTGCCGCAGCTGCGTTGGCGGCGGGGCTTGTGATGCTGCTCTCGCTTTCGAGTGTCAGCCCGGAGTTGCACGTTTGGCTACACGAAAAAGGGCAGGAGAGTGCAACGCATGTTTGTGCGCATCACGGTGCGCATGCCGCATCGGACACACCGGAGCATGCCCCTGATCCTGATCGTTCGGACGATCACACCTGCGCCGTGACGATGTTTTCGCATGGCGTGGTTTATCACGTCGCTGCACTGGTGGCGCGGCCCGGTGAAGGTATTTTGCGCGCGGTTCATTTCCGCGCGTTTGAGCGGCTGGCGTTGGCACAGCCGCGTTTTCTGCATCTGCCGCCGCAAGCACCTCCGGCAGTCTGAGTCGGTCTCCTGAATCCGTCCGCACCCGTGGTGGTGCGGCGTTTTTCCTGCGCACTCGCGTTGTTCGCGACGCTGCGCGGTCACCCTCGCACTCAGACCTGTCATGCCCTCTCGCACCCTTTTTCTCCTCTGCCTTGCATCTCTCACGCCCGCGCTGCGGGCCCAAGTCGCTCCGGTCTTCCGACCGGCCCCGTCCGACGATCCGGTCGCGCTCGAACGGCTTCTGGTCGTTGGCCAGCCGATTGAAAATTACCGCGCGACAGACGCGCTGACTGGCACCAAGACCGGCGCATTGCTCGCCGATCTGCCATTTATGCTCAACGTGGTGCCGCGCGAACTGATCGAGGATCGCCGGCTCGTCTTCCTCGGTGAGGCGCTCGACAATGTCGCAGGCGCGCAGAGAAAACTCGGTTACGGCGGCACCCAGAATTTCGGCGCGTTCATTCGCGGCTTTGATTCCGGCTTCGTCACGCTGCGCAACGGCTTTCGCGATTTCGGTTTCTACACGCTGCGTGACACGGCGAATGTCGAGCGCTACGAAATTCTCAAAGGCCCGGCCTCTTTGCTTTACGGCACACTCCAGCCGGGCGGCATCACCAACACGCTCTCCAAGCAGCCGCTCGCGCAGCCGTATCGCCGCGCGACCTTCATTGCGGGGGATTTCGATTTCTATCGCGCCGAGCTCGATGCCGGCGGCCCGCTTGCCCGCGGCCTTTTTTACCGCGCAAACCTTGCCTACGAAAACGCCGGCAGCTTCCGCGACGGCGTGGAAAACGAAAGCGTGTTCTTCGCGCCCGTTGTCACGGCGGTGCTCGGCGCCCGCACGCGGCTGACGGTTGAGCTCGAGTACAAGCAAAGCAAATACACATGGGACCTTGGCCTCGTGCGCGATCCGCTGGTGTTTGCTCTGCCGATCAATCGTTTCCTCGGTGAGCCAGCGGCGAAGAACGACGTGCAGTCCGTTTTCGGCTCGTCGCTCCTCGAACACCAGCTGAACAGCAGCTGGAAGCTGCGACAGAATCTATCAGCCGCCTACTCCGGCGGCGACTATGCGCTACGCTCGCCGCTGGGCATCAATCCGGATGGTCGGACGGTCAGGCGCGTTGCTTATGCGACCGACGAGCGCTCGGAAAATTATGCCATTCAGCACGAGCTCGTCGGCACCTTTGCCACGGGCGGGCTGCGTCACCAGGGAATCGTCGGACTTGATCTCAACCGCGCGGCCGATGCCTACAATTTCCTATTCCAGCCGCTCGCTGCCATCGACCTCCTGGCACCGGTTTATGGTGCGTCGCCGGGTGCGGGGTTTCCGCTCTTCGCCAACGAAAGCACCCGTGACGGATTTGGCGTTTACGTGCAGGATCTCGTCAGCGTGGGCGAGAATGTGAAGTTCCTCTTCGGCGGGCGCTATGACAGCGTCCATTTCAAGAACTACGATCGGCTCACTCGCGCTTATGTTCGCCGGGCGACCGACAGTGCGTTCAGCCCGCAGGCCGGCTTGGTTTATCAGCCGACGCGCGCCACCAGTCTGTACGCGAGCTTCAGCACGTCGTTTTTCCCGATCTCCGGCGGCCGCACCGCAAGTGGCAAATTTCTCGATCCGGAGAAAGGCGACCAGTTCGAGGTCGGCGTCAAACAAGAGTTTCTCGAGGGCAGGCTCGGTGCCACCGTGGCGGCGTTTTGGATCACGAAACAAAACGTCTCAACGCCCGACCCGGTCACGCCGACGTTTCGTATCCAGACCGGCGAACAGAAAAGCCAGGGCCTCGAGCTCGATCTCACGGGCGCGCTGCTGCCCGGCTGGAACGTGATTGCGTCGGGCGCGTATCTCGACGCCACCGTGAGCCGCGACAACACGTTTGCCGTCGGTTCGCTGCTCCCGGGTACTCCCCAGTTGAGCGGAAGTGTATGGAGCAAGTACACGTTTCTCTCCGGCCCGGCGAAAGGGTTTGGTTTTGGTGCGGGCGTTTACAGCGCATCGAAGCGCAAAGCCGGACTGCCAAATCCCACGTGGTGGCTGCCGTCGTACAACCGGCTTGATGCTGCACTCTACTACGCCCGTGAGCGCTGGAGCCTGCAGCTCAACGCAAAAAACCTCACCGACGAGCGGATCTACAATCTCACGGGCACGACGATCATGCCGCAGGCGCCGCGCTCGTTTCTCCTGAGCGCGAGCTTCCGCTTCTGAGCGGGTTCTACGCTCACGCTCCTAACTCCAGCTCTCCGCTCCCATGCTCTGGACGATTGCCAGACACGAACTCCGGCAACTCCGCCGCGATGGCCGGTTGCGCGCGGCCGCGTGGCTTGCGTTCTGCCTGCTGACTGCGCTTGCGCTGCTCGGCTGGCAGACGTTTCGGCGCGAGGCGCACGAGCGCGCGCATTTCGAGGCGACCGCCCGCGAGCAATGGGAGAATCAGGGGGAAAAACACCCGCATCGGGCAGCGCACTTCGGATTCTATCTCACGAAACCGGAACTGCCGCTCACGTTCTTTGATTCCGGCATCAAGCCCGCAACCGGTCGCGTGCTCTGGCTCGAAGCGCATCAACGCAGCGTGTTCGCGTATTCGCCAACTGAGGACGCGGGTGCTACCGGCATTCTCGGGCTGACCAATGGCGCCGAGGTCCTGCAGCTGCTCGGTGCGCTGCTCGTGATTCTCGCGGCCTACGGCAGCGTCGCGCGCGAGCGGGAAGATGGCACCTTGCGGCTGCTCCTTGCGCAGGGCGTTCCACCGCGCCGCTGGTTCGCGGGCAAGTGCATGGGTCTCGGATTGGCGCTCGCGCTCGTGGGGATTCCGGTTGCGGCCGGGCTCTGGCTGTTGTGCTGGCGGGCCGATCCCAACGCGTTTGGCAGCGACGCCGTAGCGCGAGGTCTCGCGTTGACGGTGATCCATGGAGTTTTCTTTTTCGCGTGGCTCATCGGTGCCGTGGCCGTGTCGGCCTGGGCGCGTACCGCCCGCGGTGCGCTCGCGCTCCTGCTGGGAGTGTGGGTCGGCGCGGCGTGCTCGCTCCACGGCTGGCTTCGACGCTCGCAGCGACCCTTGCGCCGCTCCCGACGGTCGCCGCGTTCGCGAAGGCACGCGCTGATGATTTCACCAGCGGCTTCGCGGGCGAACCCGGCTGGAGTGCACGGCTGGCCCAGCTCGAGAAAGACACTCTGGCTCGATACAATGTTAACAAGCTGGCGGATCTGCCGGTGGGCTTTTCGGGGATCCGGATGCAGGCGATGGATGCATTTGATCGCCGGATCAGCGATCGTCATCAGCAGCGCCTGCAGGCGATTTACGATCGTCAGATAAGCTGGCACGCGGTCACGGCTGCGCTGGGTCCTTACGTTCCGATGCGCGCCGTCTCGGCGAGCCTCGCTGGAATGGACTGGCCGCACTATCAGCATTTCGCGGAGGCGGCCGAACAGTACCGTCGCGGTGTCGTGCATTCGCTCGATCAACTGCTCGAGCGGGAGTTGCGGGGCGACAAGTGGGAGATCCAGTTTGGCAGCGACGTGTGGGCCCGGGTGCCACCGTTTACCTACAGCACCCCGACTTGGACATGGGCATTGCGGGTCACAGCTGGACCACTCCTGCTGGTCGTGGGCTGGCTCGCACTTGCAGCGACCATCGCGTGGTTCGGCGCCCGGAGGATTTCGCCGTGAACGCACCCGCTTTTCTCCAGCTATCGCGTTGGGAGATGAGACGTATCCTCTCTGAACGTACAGGCGTGATGCTGATCGTCCTCTGGTGCGGACTCCTCGCCCTTGCGGCGCAACAAGGTCAGCGACATGTTACTGGGCAATACGCCGAAATTTCCGCGGCCCGGAAAGCCGATGAAGCGGCCTGGGCCGGCAAACGCGCGCGGCTTGTGGCGATCGAAGGCGGTTCCGCGCACCCGGAGGCGTTTGGCGATCCGCGAAGTCCGACGAACTCTGTGATGGGCCGAAGCGGTGAGCGCCCGATCGTCCTCGTGCCCACACCGCTGGCCACGCTCTCCGGGGGCGCGGGGGATCTTGCGCCGGCGGTGCTCCGCGCCGGCATGATCACGAAACTGATCGGACCCGCCCAGAGCATCGAAAATCCCGCAAACCGTCTCGCTGGTCCACTCGACCTGACCTTCGTCGTCAGCGCGCTGCTGCCGCTTTTTGTGCTGGCGCTCTCGTTCGACGTGCTCGCCCGGGAACGCGACGCAAAGATCTGGCCACTGCTGGCGAGCCAGCCCACTTCGTTGCCGCATATTGTCGCGGCGCGTCTCGCGGTGCACTTCGCCGCGCTGTGGTTGCCACTTGTCGTGGCTGTATCCGTTAGTGCGTTACAAAGTCATTCCTCCGCTGATCCGCTGCTTCCAGCGGTCGGGGAAATCGCGCTGTGGCTGGTCATCGCGGCGGGTTACCTGTTGTTCTGGCAACTGCTCGCCGCAGCATTGAACTTTCGCGCCGGCGCTTCGGCCGCGAACGCCGTGTCGCTCGCCGGCGCCTGGCTCGCCGCGGTGCTCTTGATTCCCTCGGGCGTCGATGCGGCGGTTCAGGCGCTCGCCCCGCCTCCGGATCGCCGGGAGTTCCTGCTGGAAGTGCGGGGAATTGAAACCGACCTTTTCAAACGGGCCGACGCGCTCCGCGAGGCCTACGATGCCGCACATCCCGGCCAGCGACCTCAGGGGCCGCTGAACGAATTCGACACCTACTTCGTCGAGAATTTGTACCCGCGTGCGTTGGCCACCGACGCCGCGCTCGCCCCCGCGCTGACCCGTCTCGTGGAGGAGCGCGCCGCCCAGGCCCGCTGGTGGCGGCGGCTGGCGTGGCTGTCGCCGACCCTCGCGTTCCGGCTCGCCACCGAGCAACTCGCGGGCGTCACGCCCGTGCAGCGCCAGGTATTGCAAACGCGCGCGAAGGAATTCCAAAACGAAATGCGTGCGGTGTTCGGCGCTCATCTGGCGAGCATGCGGCCGCTCACGCTGGCCGACTACGATCGCACGCCGGAACCCTCGACCGTGCGACTCGCGTTTCGCGACCGCTTCGCGCTCGCGTTCCCTTCCCTCCTCGGACTCGCCGCATCCCTCGTCGCGGTGATGGCGACCGCAATCGCGCTGGCCCGCGGCAATCGCCCGGGAGCCTCCCTTTCATCCCGCTCATGAAATCCTCTCCATTTCGGACTCAGATGACTTCTTCCCCGTTCGTTGCACCTGCCGCCAACGCGCTGCGCTGCGCCGCTCGCAAACCCTTTCCCGCTGAAACCTTGCTCATCGCTGAAAATCTCACGTGTCGCCTCGGAGGTCGGGTCGTGCTCGATACACTCGAGCTGCGCGTCGCCGCCCACGAAATCGTCGCGCTCGTCGGTCCGGCCGAGGCAGGAAAGACGACCGCGCTCGAATGTTTTCTCGGCCTGCACCAGCCCGCCGCCGGCCGAGCGAGTATCGATGATCTCGATACCGTCGCGTGCCGGGACGCGGTCTCATCGCTGGTTGCCTTGGTGCCTGCCCAGCCCTCCCTGCCGATGGCGGCGCCCATTCTCACGTACGTTCGAAACACCTGTATTCGCCTTGGCCGCCGGATACCCGAGGCGTTTCTGGGCGCCGCCTTGGAGCGCGGTGGAATTCCCAGGGCGTGGCATCAGGCGCGCATGGGCGACTGCCCGCCGTCTTTACAGCGTAAACTCGCGGTTGTCCTGGCGGGACTGAAAAACGTTTCGTCTCTCTTGATCGACGACCCAACTCGCGACCTCGAGGACGACGATCTCGACTCGATGATTGCCGCGCTGCGTGCGCTCCGCAAACGCGGCCGGGCGATCCTCCTCGCTACCCGTGACCTCGCGTTCGCCCATCGGGTCGCCACGCGTGTCGTCGTGCTCGATCAAGGCTGCACGGTCGAAAGCTACGACCCCAACACTTCGCGCCACAGCCATCACGCCGGCTCCTACCTCGCTGATTTCGTCGGGTGAATCCCACCGCTTGCGCGCGTCCTCCGCTCCTCCTCCGTCTCTCGCGACTCAATTTCAATCCTCATCGCTCAAATCCCAAGCCTCCATGCTCACCACGGAAAATCTCACCAAACGATTCAACGGCACGACGGCGGTCGACAACCTCACCCTTCACGTCGGCCCCGGAGAGCTCTTCGCGTTACTCGGGCCCAACGGCGCGGGCAAGACGACGACGATCAACTGCATTCTTGGCTTCCTCACACCCGATTCAGGCCGAGCGATAATTGACTCGCTCGATGTGGCGCGTGAGCCGCTCGAGACCAAGCGCCGGCTCGCCTACATCCCCGAGCAGGTGAACCTCTACGGCACGTTCAGCGGCGTGGAGAACCTCGCATATTTCAGCGAACTCGCGGGTCACCGCTATTCGGATACAGACCTCCGCCGCTTCCTCACCGAGGCGGGTCTGCAAGCCGAAGCGCACGACCGCCGCGTGAGCGGTTACTCGAAGGGCATGCGACAGAAAGTCGGCATCGCCATCGCGCTGGCGAAGCAGGCCAAGGCGCTGCTGCTCGATGAACCCACGAGCGGTCTCGATCCCAGCGCATCGCACGAGTTCAGCCAGCTCCTGCGGCAGCTCCGCGAACGCGGCATCGCGATTCTCATGGCAACGCACGATCTCTTCCGCGCCAAGCAGGATGCCACGCGCGTCGGCATTATGCGCCACGGCCGCCTCGCCCACACCCTCACCGCCGCCGAACTCGCTCACACCGACCTGGAGAAACTTTACTTGAAAACGATGGCGGCGTGAACGCAGGCAGTAGCGTGCATCGAGTAGCGAGTGGAGAGCAGATTAAACTTCAATTCACCGAAGTCCGACCTACTCACTCCCCACTCCTCCGTCGCCCCGTCCCTCCCTCCTCCCATGAAAACCATCCGTCTCGCCCTCGCTCTCCTCGCGGCCGCGTTTCTCGCGTCTGCTTGCTCCAAGTCCCACGACCACGACAAAAAGTCTTCCGGCCATGTCCACACCGCCCCGCACGGCGGCACCCTCGTCGAGATCGGCGAGCACGCCTATAACCTCGAACTTCTCCGCGACAAGGCCTCCGGGAAACTCACGGCCTGGGTTCTCGACGGCCACGCGGAAAACTTCGTGCGCCTGAACGTCGATTCCTTCCAGCTCATCGCCATGCCCGGCGGACAATACACGCCGCTCGATATGCGCGCCGTCGCCAATCCCGCCACCGGCGAGACCGTCGGCGACACCTCGCAGTTCGAGGTCGAGGCGGACTTTTTGAAAACCGCGGGCGCGTTTTCCGGGATCTTCACCCTCGAGATCAAGGGCACGCGGTACCACCAGGTCGCCTATAGCCTCCCCGAGTAAGCGCCGTTTTCCGACTTTCCCACTTTTCCACTTTTCCAATTTTCCTCCTTTCCTCCTTTCCACATGTCCGCCGCCTTCCTCCTCACTCTCACCGCCACCGGGTTCACCGTCGCCGCACTGCACGCCGCGATTCCCACGCACTGGCTGCCGTTCGTCATGATCGGCCGCGCGCGCGGCTGGTCGCAACGTCGCACGCTCGGCGCCGTCGCCCTCGCGGGCGGTGGGCACATTCTCGCGACCACGGCGCTCGGTGTCGCGCTCGCCCGCTTCGGTTGGGAGATCAACGAACGCTACGACGCCGCGTTTCATTGGATCGTCGCCGCTCTGCTCGTCGGCCTCGGCGCGTGGCTCGCGTTGCGCGCCCCCCACGGGCGCGGTTGCGATCACTGCGAAGGCCGCAACCTCATTCCCGAGCCAACCGACCGCGCTGCGCTCTGGGGCCTTTTTCTCACCCTCACGCTCTCGCCCTGCGAACTCTTCCTGCCGGTCTATCTCACCGCTGCGCCTTACGGCTGGCCCGGCATCGTCTGGCTCAGCTCCGTCCTCGCCGTCGCAACGCTCGGCGGGATGCTCACGCTCACCTGGCTCACGCTCCACGGCACCGCGCGCGTCCGCTGGCGCTGGCTCGAGCGTTTCGACCAGCGCGCCATCGGCGGCCTGCTCGTCCTCCTCGGC
>JBBQEG010000222.1:0-8936 GCA_038320495.1 Opitutales bacterium
CCAGCCGAGCGGATGGTGTATCCGGCGTTGCGGCGGAACTGAGCAGGAATGAGGCGTTCGGACTGACCGTCATCAGAAGATGTGTTCAGAGTCCTTCAAAACCGTCACTAATCCCTTTCCGAAATAAAATCTTTCGGGATCAGTTTTCAGCGCACCCGCGCTTTCCCCGAGCCCTTGCCTGGGATTCGTGCTCATTAACAGCCTGTGTGTACTAAATTCGGCCGCACTCTATCGTGACGAAAAATAGCGCCAGTCGTGCCGGCGATGAAGCGAGAGGGGACCGAATTTATCGAAATCATCCACGCCGCATTCAGGATTCGGTGGTGCGACAGTGCGATAATTGGGTATTGATAATGTCGTGGGGTCAGCGGCCATTCTGAGACAATATCCACCATGTCGCGATTCTTTGTGAGACGCAGGTGCGGCTGCTCGCAAAGCGCTCGTCCGATAGGCAATAATGGTAGAGTCGGGGTTCAGCGGCAAGCGCGACCAGTGGTGACGCATCATTCCCGTCCTGCTCGGCCATCGCGGGTATTGGTGGAGGACGAACCGTGGTCCGTGGCCGATGCTATACTTACCGGTCACCGAGGGTTGAGACGCCAAGCCGTGGAGGTACTAATTACCACGCACGGCCTGGCGCGGCGAAAATAACTTCGGCGGACTGCCGCAGGGGGCTCGCGCTAGAACTGGATCGTCGTGGTGAGCGTTACCTTCCGCTCGGTCGGATAGAGGAAGGGCTTCACGGCGTAGCCGAGATCGTTGCGATGCGCGGGATCCCAGCCGACCGGGCGCTTAATCTCAAAGAGATTAGTGACATTAACCTGCCAGCGCAACGGCAGGTTGAGAAGCCGATGCCGATAGGAGATGAAGGCGTTGCCGTCCCATACGCCCGGATAGACGCGTTGGCGCGCTCCGTTGAAGTTTGCGCGTTTCGCTTCTGCGATTTCCTCGCTTTTATAGTTAACCCCGAGACCGACACCCCAGCCTGACATCAAGCCAGGCCCGAAACGGTAGCTGGTAACGCCTCCGTAGCCTCGTCTATAGGAACCGATTTCGGCGGCGCCATTGAGCAGCGGATTCGGATCATTACTCGAGTACACCTCCATCGAGGCGTAACTAAGCATGGTCTGCCAACGTTCGGTCAACGATACCACCATATCAATCTCCCATCCTTCGGATACGTTCAGGCCTCTGGCGAGATTTGCGCCCAGCCCGGTTGGCACGTTTGGATTGGGCGCGTTGGCATCGAAGATGACCCTGTTCGTCTGCTCGATATTCCAGAAGCTGGCCGTTCCGGAGACGCGCCCTTTGAGTGCATCAAATTTCACGCCAAATTCATAGCCCTTGCCGAAGCGCGGTTCGAATGGTTTGTTGAAGGCATCGCGCAAGTCGCTGTTGGGTTGCAGCGATTCTGAGTATAAAGCGAAGAAACTGAGGTCCGCCGCGGTGTTCTTGAATGGACGTAGCACCACGCCATACTGGGGTAGGGTCGCCGACTTGACGTAGAAGGGATTGAGCTCGGCTACGGTATTTCCCGTTTTTTGATCGAGCTCGGTTTTGAAGACACCGCCGGTTAAAATAATGCGGTCTTCCCAGAACTTTCCCGACCAGGAGGCCCAGATGGAGGTGAAATCATTCTGCGTACGATTGGCATTCGCCAGCGAGGTGAAAGCCCCCGTGCCCAGCGGCAGGAGGCTCAATTGTACTTCCGAGCCACGCCGGAGCAGCGAAGTGTCCATGTTGATCGGCAGGTAGTCGAACCAGATGCCTGGGGAGGGCCGCGTCGAGCGGGTGTCAAAGATGCCGCCGTTGAGGGAAGGATAGTTTTGCCGAAGCAACGCGGCGTTTCCGGCGGAGGGCACGCCGGTCGGGATGAATGGCGCGATCAAAACGTTTCCCTGGGCGTCGCGGGCGCGAAGATCGCGTTGATCGGATGATTGCCGTTGGGAGGAGGAATCGTAGAAGCCCTGCATTCCGATCGTGAGCGACTGCGTCGTGCGGCCGATGACGGGGATGTCGTACTCCCGCTTGTAGATTGCCGTGGCCACGAAAGTCTCCACCCACTTCTGCGTATCGACGATTTCCCAACGCCGGAGCTGGAATGCGTCCTGTTGCGGAGGGGTGCGTTGATCGAGCCAGAAGGTGCTGTTGCCTTGAATGAGCGCGATATTGGCGCTATTGTGGACATGAGGCCGGATGTAGTAGCTGCCCTGAAGATTCACACTTAAGTGCTCCCCGATTTCCTGCGCCAGCGTAAGACTGTAATTGCGTTCACGCACCTCGCGATAGGAGTCGGGACCCGCGAAATTATACCGCGGGTCGACCTTGTATCGAGAATCCTCGTACAATGGAATGTCCATGCCAGGGATAAAGACTGGATAATTGGGCGTGGTTTGGACGCTGGTGCCGGTGTTGCCATAGGAGTGTCGCTGGTCCTGCTTGGAGCGACGGGCCTTCGAGTGCAGGTACTCGAACTGTACGAGCGTCCGACTCCATGGGCGCCAGCTCACCTGGGGCATGAGGGCAAATTGCCGACCTTCGGCATACCAAAACTCGCTGTCGAGATGAGACGCGGATGCGTTGAGCCGGACGGCGAGATTGCTGCGCAGGACGCGGTTGATATCCAGCGAGGCGCCATAGTTGTTATAGCTTCCGTAATGGGCCTGAACCCGCCCGAAGTTCCGATGAAACATCGGGGCCTTCATAATGGAATTATAGATTCCGGTCGGTTCTGAGAGTCCATAGAGGACTGCCGCCGGTCCCCGGACCAATTCCACGCGGTCAACAAAGTCGGCCAGCGGCTGGTTGAAGACGCGGATGCCGTTGCGAAGATTCACGGAAGAGGTTAGCCCGCGCAGCCGAACCGCACCGAACAGCGCGTTGGCACCATCCAGATCAATCCCGCCGTCGCTCCGGGTGTTGCCGGACTGCGCGTTGTGCACCGAACCGTAGTAGCGGAGCGCTTCGGTTGGAGTTGAGACCGCGAGATCGTCCAGCAGCTCCGAGGTCACTACCTGGATGTTCATCGGCACTTCGGCGATGGGAACATTGGTGCGGGTGCCGGAAATCGAGTTGCTGGCCTTGTAGCCAACGTCGGTTGACGAATCGACCGTGAAGGGGGAAAGCCTGATGATGTCAGCACCGTCAGGGGCAGATTGGGCATGGTTGGCAATGGCCAGGAGCAGGGTCGCGGAGAGCGCCGATATGAGCAGGGGTGGACT
Source organism: Opitutales bacterium (assembly GCA_038320495.1). GTDB lineage: Bacteria > Verrucomicrobiota > Verrucomicrobiia > Opitutales > Opitutaceae > ER46. The sequence continues at coordinate 3,222 of JBBQEG010000222.1, forward strand.
TTTCATGGGGCAGTTTTAGGTGATTTCCCGCCCTCGCTATCACACCAGCCTCGACAAATGGTATATGGGAAAGGCGGACGTACGAAGGGCGGGCGGGAGCAGTTAGAGCAAACCCATCCGACCACGTTAAGTCTGGCGAAAAAAGAAACCACCTGAATAAAGGCAGATATCAGCGCACCATGAACGGACTTGTACAGTCTGTTGGAGGAGCCCGACCGGTCGATGGGAGCTATTTACGCCAAATGTCACCCTCGGCTTGCGCGAACCAACGTGTGGTCGTGACCTTCTGTTGGGTATAAAACTGTACGCCTTCACGGCCTTGAACATGCAAGTCCCCGAAGAAGGACTCTCCCCAGCCGCTGAAGGGGAAGCAGGCCATGGCGGCCGGTACTCCGACGTTGATGCCAATCATTCCCGATCGAACGCGATGTTTAAACTCCCGCGCTGCTTTTCCGGATTGGGTAAAGATCGCCGCACCGTTGCCGTAGGGGGACCGGTTGGCCATTTCAATGGCGTCGTCAAGACCATCCATCTTTAAAACGCTGAGGACCGGGCCAAACACCTCTTCTCGCATGAGGACACTGGTGGCAGGATCTGAAGGCTCCACAATTGTTGCCCCGAGGTAGAAGCCGTTGGGTGCGTCTGATACGCGCAGCGAACGTCCATCGGTGAGCATGCGACCGCCCTGGCGCTCACCTTCGGCCAAAAGGGAGAGCACGCGCTCCCGATGTTGGTGAGTGATGACCGGCCCCATTTCCGGCTGAGGCATGATTGTATCAGTCCTTCCGATACGAAGATTCCGGGTGGCATGAATCAACGTGGGCAGAACGGTTTTGGCGGAGTCGCCCACGACCAGCGCCGTTGAGCCCGCCATGCATCGTTCACCGGCGCAGCCGAAGGCGGCTCCAGTGATACCTGCCACCGTGTTCGTTACATCGGCGTCCGGCATCACGATCAGGAAGTTCTTGGCGCCCCCGGCGGCTTGCACCCGTTTGCCGTGCCGGGTGCCAGTTTCGTAAATGGATTTGGCCACGGGAGAGGAGCCAACGAAGGAGACGGCTCGGACCAAGGGATGCGTGAGCAGGCGATCCACACATTCGCGGCCTCCGTGGATCAAGCTCATCACGGCCTTGGGCAGACCCGCTTCGGCCAGCAGCTCCGCGAGTTTTACCGCGGTGAGTGGTACCTTTTCGCTCGGTTTGAGCACGAACGTGTTCCCGCATGCGAGTGCCAGGGGGAACATCCACATTGGGACCATCGCGGGGAAGTTGAACGGGGTGATGCCCACGCAGACCCCCAGAGGATGGCGCACAGCTTCGCAGTCGATTCCCCGCGCGACGTTTTCGATCGTTTCGCCCATCAACAGGGCCGGGATGCCAGTGGCATATTCCACGACCTCAATTCCTCGCTGCAAATCGCCGCGTGCTTCGGCGCGGGTTTTGCCGTGCTCTCGGGAGATCAGTGCAGCGATCGAATCAAAGTCGCGTAACAGCAATTCGCGATACTTGAAAAAGATGCGAGCCCGTTCGAAAGCGGGGGTTTGCCACCAAGCTGGAAAAGCCGCGTGAGCCGCTTCCACCGCTTCGTCAACTTCGGCAACTCCGCTGACGGGGGTGTAGGCGATGATGTCTCCGATCGAAGGATTGAAAACCGGGGTGGTGGCGAGGCCGGTGGGCCGGCGCCATTCGCCGTTAATGAAGAGCGGGCAGGTGGGAGCAAGTGTTGGCATGGTGAAGATGTTTAAAGAGGGAGGAGGCGGTCACGATTATAACCCCCAGATCAGCACATCCATCCATTTGCAGAAGGTGCCGGGGGGCGCCGTAGCGGTGAATTCGCGGGGGCGCACGAGTCGTTCCGCCACGCGGCGCCGGGGGCGTTTGCGTTGGATTATATCAAGTGCGCGGATCTCACGAACGAGGTGAGCGGCGGGGCCTCTCACCGGTGGGAAGAGGCCCGGCGGGGCGATCGTCGGTCAGACCGTCCGCCTCCCAGCCTTGCCGGCTCGGGTCGAGCACCCAGCGATGATCGGCGGAGACGACGAATCCCTTGTAGGGACGACGCGGCAGGTGGCGCACCACCCAAAGATAATACATGGCGTAGCCCGGAGCGGCGACCTGTCCATGATCGAGCCCACCTGGAATAACTACCGTATCGCCTTCGCGCACCTTGAGCACGTCCTCACTGAGCTCAGCATGTCCGTATCCCTGGACGGGCCCAAAGCGGTAGTGATATATCTCGGGTTGCGGATGATGGTGGGGCGGATAACTCGACCAGCGGCCCGGAAGATTAACCACTTCGCCAAGCACCAAGTTTGAATCGGATCGCGTGGAGTAGTCGAAGACGGTGCGAACGAGGCGGCGACAGGCTCCCTGAGCCAGTCCCACGCCCCGCACTTCAGAGGTGAAGTCGTCGTGCGGATAAAAGCGGGTTCCTTTCATCCGCGTGTTGCTGGTGCGGATAACAATCCACTCGCACCCTCCGGAAAGGGCCTCGATAACGATTTCCTCGCCTGGCGCCCCGTGAAGTACGCTCGGGCCCTCATCGAGCAAGGATTGGCGAGCGACCTGCGCCCGTGTCGCCCCTAATGCGACCTTGGCCGTGCCATTCAACAACAGCCATGCTGTTTCCTTGTGGAGGATGTCGTGAAATCTTTCTCCTTGGCGGAGACGGTGGACTCCGAAATCCATCATTCCGTCGACTGCCTGACGGCCGTGACCCCCGCCTTCGCGAACGATTTCATTATATCCGTCCTTAAAGCCCGCCGCGGGAGGGCGGGTGAGGCATGGGTGGGCGGGGCGAGCTGAAATGAGGGCTTTCTTCATAGCAGGAGTTGAGCGGAGCATCAGCCGGCGCCAGACGAAGAACAGCTTTGCCTGGTACTTCTGACCGGGTTTCATCTCACCTTGCCCGGCTTTGCGGAATGCTCGTTCATTGCGGCAGTAGGTGGAGAGCAGGAGGCCGCGGCAGCAGCTACGGCAATGCACCACGCTGGTGTGATTCCCCGCTTTGTCTTCGTTCGATGAATTGAACTGTCCGCCGATCCGCCTCACGCTAATGCGATATTTATCCGATGAGCACCATTGACGCAGACGTACACATTTCGCCATATGGACCGGGAGATGTCTCCTATGGCGGCAATAATATCACCATCGACGCCGCGCTGCGGCTGATGGACGATGCGGATGTAGCGCAGGCCGTAATGTGGTTGCAGCCGCCTTATTTGCGGCACGTGAACGAAAGCAATCGCTACTTGTATAACGCCGCTTGCGCGCATCCTGACCGGGTTTTGCCGTTTGGGTGGGCCAATCCTCGGCTCGGAATGGTATCCGCCATCGACGAGGTGAAACGCTGTCTCGACGACTACGGATTTCATGGAGTGAAGTTCAATGGTGCTCAGGATGACTACTATATTGACGATGAGAAACTGACCGAGCGGGTGATGGACGCCGTGGTGGAGCGGCGCCGCATGCTCGCCTTTCACGTCGGGGCGGACGCCTACGAGAAGACGCACCCGTTTCGCCTTGCTAAAATCGCTCGTCGCTATCCCGACACCGCAATTTTCCTCATTCATATAGGAGGGGCCGGCACACCGGACCTTCATCGGGCCGCGCTGGAGGTGGCGCTCGATTGTCCCAATGTGACGCTGATCGGCAGCGCCGTCGAACCGTCGGTTGTACTCGAAGCGGTACGAAGTGTGGGCGCGGAACGGGTCTGTTTTGGCAGCGATGCCCCTTTCCGCTTGATGCATGTCGAGCTAGCCAGTTACCGGGCGTTGTTGGACCGGGAGTGTACTCCGGCCGAGCTTGCCGCCATTTATGGCGACAATGTGCGCCGGTTGCTTGCGCGGTGAACCGATGGAATTGATGGTCGAGCGGTGGCTTTACGGCGCCAGCGGTTGGGTTGACCGGCGGACGTGGCCATCCATTAGCACCCATGGCAACGCATGTTCAACGCATCGGGTCGTCAACCACTCATCAATGTTTCCCGAGTGGGAATAAAGAACCAGCGCCGCGTGATTCCTGGTCCGAATGTATTCAGGGACAACGCCATCCGGCCAGTCGGTCATTGGCTCGGGTAACAAATCCAAGCTGAAACCATGATACTGCAAATATTCCTGGAGGCCTGCGAGAGCGCTCATCCGCACGAGCATCGGATATCCCGCGATAAACTTTTCCACCACAACTCCAATCCGGCGCATCGTTTGCTGACGGAGGTCCGCTGCGCCGACGCTCTTGCGATAGTTCATTCGTTTCGCCGTCTCGCGGATCAACGCTGCGGTGTCGGGGCTGATGCGCGTGGTGCCCTGTGCTCCGGAAAGAGTGTAGGACACCGCGGAGACGCTGACATTGAGCTGGCGAGCAATGTCCTTCAGGGTGGTGGCTTTGGAGCCGGCGAGGGATGCGGGCATTGGTGGAAGGTTACGTAAGATTGATGATTCGATTCATCGCAGCCCCAAAGCCCCACGTTTATCCGGAGGCAATGCAGACTGGGATGAATAGGATGAAACGATTCATCTGCGGCTGGACGTCGCGTTGCCGAGCGGGTGTTTTTGCTCAAGCGGCTGGAAGTACCCCTCAACCTCAAAACCTCCTCCTATGAAAACTGTTTCTCGCTTCTTAGCGCTGGCTTCAATCAGCTTCGGCTTGGTCGGTCCCAGCCCTTTATTCGCTCAAGCTGCCGCGTCGACCTCCCCTTCGAAAGGTGACACTGTAGCGTTATCACCGTATGTGGTCGATGCTTCGACCACCCGCGGGTACGCGGCCAGTAACACTCTTTCAGGTACGCGGACAAATCTACCTCTGATCGAAGTCCCGGTCAGCATTCAGGTCATCACCGGAGAGCTCATTCAAGATATGATGGCGCTCAACGATTATGAAGCGACACGTTATAATGCGTCGTGGGACGAACGCCGGATCCGTGGCTATCGAGCGAATTTCAACTTGCGTAACGGGTTTCGGCGCGCGGATTTGATGACGCCCTGGATCATTGACCGGGCCGATCTGATCATGGGGCCTTCAGCCGTGCTTTATGGCATCTCGCAACCCGGTGGAGTCATGAACATCACGACGAAACCTGCTCACTTGGGCCACCGGAGGGTGGAGCTTCGTCAAACGTTCGGCAGTTTTGACTACCGTCAAACCGTTGTTGATATGAATCAGCCGCTGGGAGATAATTTTAGTCTGCGGTTTATCGGTGGCTATATGAACTACTTTGGTACCGACGGTGAGACGACACAGGGTGACTTGTGGGTTGATCATAGTGAACAGAGCACGAAGTCCGGCATGTTGGCCGGCACCTGGCGTCTCACGCCGGACACGCTTCTCGCGTTTGATTGGGAGATCGCCAAACGTAACGAGAAGGAGCCACGTCCGGCGTACCAACTTCTGGATGGCACTGTTCCAGTCGCCGTGGGCTGGAATATTCCGAAGGGCTTCGCCTTCACCGGTCCGGACGTGGACACACCCGATAATATTAACAGTTTCACGACCAAGCTTAGTCACCGGCTCAACCAGCGTCTCGACGTCCAATTGGCCCTTGATTACTTCACGCGGATAAACGCGCGGAAGCATACCTCCCGGGTTCCCGGCGTCGACACCAACCCCGCCACGCGACTGCGCTCCGCGCGCGTGCACTGGCAAAGTTTTTCATTCGATCTTACGTATCTGTCCGGCCTGGCGAGCGCTGTTTACAGTTTCGATATTGGGGAAACCAGGC
>JBBQEG010000223.1:0-8924 GCA_038320495.1 Opitutales bacterium
AGATTTCCAAAGCCCGCCCCGCCCGCGCTATCGACTACAACATCAAAGGCCGCCGTCCGCTTCAGCGCCGTCGCGGCCCAGTTCGGCTCACTATAATCAAACCCGCCCTTGGCTCCGAGCGCGACCGCCCGCGCGATCTTCTCGGGCGAACTCGACGTCACCCAGACCTCCGCTCCCGCCGCCACGGCAAACTGGAGGGCGAACAAAGCCACGCCTCCGCCGATTCCGCTGATGAGCACGCGTTCACCCGCTTGCAGCTTCGCGCGGGAAAACAACGCGCGATAGGCCGTCAGTCCAGCGAGCGGCAGCGCCCCCGCTTCTTCCCACGAAAGATGCGCCGGCTTCGGTGAGAGCTGGGAAATCGGAACCGCCATCGCCGCCGCCATCGTGCCTTCCCGCGGCAACCCGAGGATCGAAAACTCCGGCCCTTGCGCACCCTCACCCTCGCCCCAGCCAAAACTCGGATTGATGACTACCTCCCGCCCCTGCCAGCTCGGATCCACCCCTTCGCCCACCGCGGAGACCTCACCCGCGCCGTCCGACCCCGGAATGCACGGCCACTTCAGACCCGCGTACTGACCGGATTTGATCCACACATCCCGGTGATTCAACGCCGCCGCCTTGATCAACACCACGGCCTCGCCCGGGCCTGGTTGCGGATCAGAAACAGCGGTGACAGCAAGTTGATTGATCCCGGTGAGTCGGACGGCGTCCATGATGGATAAGAGAGGAAAGAAACACACGTAACGAGACAAGGGGCCGCGCGCAAACGGCGGCTAAATTCCCCTTGTAACGCGGCGCAACCCGCTCGTCACTGCGTCGGCCGGCATGCTGATCGCGTTTCACAAACCCTACGGTGTCCTGTCGCAATTCACGCCGGAACCCGGCTCGCGTTGGCGCACCCTGGCGGAGTTTGGACTGCCCAAAAACGTTTATGCGCTCGGACGCCTCGATGCCGATTCCGAAGGCTTGCTGCTGTTGAGCGATGAACCCGGACTCAACAGCGAACTCCTCGATCCCAGCCATGCTCACCCCCGCGAATACTGGGCGCAGGTCGAGCGCGTGCCCGACGCGCGGGCACTCACCTTGCTGGCGCGCGGCGGCATCGCAATCGATGCTTATCGCACGCTTCCGTGCCGCGCCCAGCTCCTGACTCCCGCTCCCACCCTACCGCCGCGTGAGCCACCGATCCGCGTCCGCAAAAACGTAGCCAATGCGTGGCTCTCGCTGGTCCTCATCGAGGGCAAAAACCGCCAGGTCCGTCGCATGACCGCCGCGGTGGGGCATCCCACGTTGCGCCTGATCCGGGTGAAGATCGGCGCGTTCCCGCTCGACGCACTTGACCCCGGTCAATGGCGCGAGCTCAACACCGCCGAGCGCACCGCGGTTTTTCAACGCGAAGCGGCCCGCCCGTCTCCCGGACCCAGTCGCCCGCCATCGTAACCAGAGAAACAATACGCCGCCGACGAACGACGTTTCGTTCGCCTCGTTCGCCGCGGTTGGATGGCTGCGGGTTGAAACGCGACTCCCGCCACGACGCGGGCGAATGCATGATCTCAGTTCAGATCCGCACCACGACATCGTCCGCCTTGAAGCGCACTTTCTTTGTCGCCGCGTACTTGTCGTCGCCCAAACGATATCCCGCGGCGCAGGCGACAACCGTGGCGTAATCCGTGCCGGACAATCCGAGGGTCTCATTGTACTTTTCCGGCTCGATCCCTTCCATCGGACACGTGTCGATTCCCAGCACGGCTGCACTCGCCATGAACTGACCCAGCGCAATATAGATCTGATGCGTCTGCCACGTGTCGAGCGTTCCGGCCGTACGCGCGGTCTCCAGGTTGCGCATCGTCATCGTGCGAAACTTGTCGAGCGACTCCGCCGTAATACCCCGGACTTCGACCATGCGCGAAATATGCCGATCCACGTGGGCCGCATCAATATCGCGCCGCACCGAAAACACCACGAAGTGCGAACACTCCGCTGCCTGCTTTTGATGATATGAAGCCGCGACCAGCTGGTTCTTCACCGTCTGATCCGTCACCACAAAAAATTTCCAAGGCTGCAGGCCGATCGAGGACGGCGAAAGGACCAGAGACTGCTCGAGGGCGTCCCAATCTCGAGGGGGGATTATCTTCGCGGCATCGAATCGCTTCGTGGCGTAACGCCAGTTCAGGGCTTCGACGAGTTGTTGAGCGGGAATGGGCATGGGAAACTGTTTTCAAGTCGGCTGACGGAGCAAAGAGTCCGGCGTCCGCCCGGAGAAACGGCGGTGGCTTCCGCAATAATTAATCCCGCCCCCCCCGGTGGCGCGAACGCCCAGATGGACGAAGTGCCACTCCTTGGCCACTCCGTCCTCCGAGGAATGAATACACATCGGCGAAACCCGATGCGGTTGCGCAGCGTCAGCGACTTGATGGCAAGCCGATCGAAGAGCTGAGGCATGCAGCCAACGCGGGTCAGACCAGCTTCGCGTCGAGCGAAATATCCGCCTTCAGTAATCTCGAGATCGGACATCCCACCTTTGCACCGTTCGCGATCTCCGTGAATTTTTCAGCGGTGATGTTGGGCACCTTCGCCTCCGTTTGGAGGTGGATGGCAGTCACCGTCCACCCGGCCGGCGGATGGTTCTCCAACGTCACCGACGCGGTGGTGGAAACCGTATCAGGCGCGAAGCCCGCCTTCCCCAGTTCCGCCGAAAGCGCCATGCTGAAGCAGCCCGCATGGGCGGCCCCGATGAGCTCCTCCGGGTTCGTTCCGGGAACCGTGTCGAACCGGTTAACAAACGCGTAGGGCGTTTCCTTGAGGGACGTGCTTTCGGTGGAGATCGTGCCGCGACCTGATTTAAGGTCGCCGCGCCAGACTGCGGAGGCTTTGCGTTTCATATTTTTAGAGGTAGTGGATGAATCAGAACGAAATCGGATTGAACACACGTTTGCTCAAACCGCCACCTCGGAGTGAGGCGACGGCGGAATCAATGTCTCCGCCAACCACGGGACCGCGGTTGATCGGACGCAGTTGGAGTCGAGCCGCAGTGGTCCAACCCACGGGTCCGACAAAGTCAATCCAGACGACTCTCAGTCGACGAGCGTCTGAAACTCCGGATGGCGCCGAATAAAGAGGTCAACATACGAGCACGTCGGAACGACCCGACGCTGCTCCACCCGCGCGTAGTCCAAAGCGGCGCGGACCAGTTTTTCCGCGACCCCTCGTCCCCGGAGCTCAGGGGGTACAAAGGTGTGTGTCATCACGATCTCGCCGTTTCGTCGCTCGTACTCCAGCACCGAACGAAAACCGTCGATCGTGGACTCGAAACAGTTTTGCGCAGGGTTATGCTGAACCGTGACTTCGCTTATTTCCGGGGGCATTCGGAACCCTCGCCCATCCGCGTGAAAGCGCAACCGCCGCGCAGCGCCAAAGGCGGAATTTATCGCCCCAAGCGATTCCCGATCCTGGCGATGATCGCACGAAGTTGCTCGCGGTCTTCAATCCGGAACAACCACACGAGCCCGCCGTAAACTGACACGCCCACACTGATCTTACCCGCCAGACCGAGCGCGTCCGCCAGCTTCGTCGCCGGAGCAAACTCTGCCCACGCCGAGTTTCCAGCCGCCACCACCATTCCCATGACGGCTGCGCTCACGAGGACTTTCACGAGGTCTCCGTTTACATGTCGGAAGCCCAGCCCGGGCTGCTTTCGCGCCAGGTGCACCTGCAAATACACCGCCTGTGCGACGACCGCGATCGTACTCGAAAGGGCCAAGCCAACCGTGCCAAACGGTTTCATCAAGGCCAGGCTCAGGCCCAGGTTAACCAGGAAACTGAGCAGCGCCGCGTGCACGGGCGTGCTCGTATCCTTCTGCGCATAGAAAGCCCGCAGCATGATACTGACGAAGGAAATAAACGGTAACCCAAGCGCGGATGCGATAAGCACCGGCTGCATCAACAGGGTTGCGTTGGCATCGAACTCACCCCGTTGAAAAAGGAGTCGGATAATCGGTGTCGCCAGCACGGCCAGCCCCACTGCGGCCGGCACGTTGATCACAAGGATCAGGCGCATGCCCTTGCGATATGAAACCGCGAGGTTCCCCAGATCCCCGGCCGCTGCGTACCGCGCAATCAACGGGAAAACCACCGTCGACACCGCAATCGTGAACACTCCGATCGGCAGCTCCATGAGGCGTGTCGCCAAGTTGAGCAGAGCCACCGCGGAGTCATTCAATGAGTGCCCAATGGCCCGCGAGACGGCCATGTTAACAAGGTAGATCGCAGAACCGAAAAGCGTCGGCACCATCAGGCGCAGGATTTGCCGCAGGGGATCGTTCACCGAGAGATCAAACCGGGGACGCCAGCCTTGCCGCATCAACGCCACCGCGGGAACACTCATCTGCAGAAAACCACCGAGGAGCGCCCCGCCACAGAGCCACAGGATTCTCTCCTCATCGGTGCTCGCCCAACCGCCATAGGCCGCGCCGCCGAGCAGTGCAATCATCGACACATTGAGCCAGATGGGAGACAACGCGGGCTCGAGAAACCGATTGAGGGTTTGCAATGCCGCGCTAAACGCCGCCGCGAGACACACGAAAACCAGATACGGGAACAGGATCACGGCCAAATCGGCTGCTTCGAACCACCGCCGCGCCGTTTCCGCATCCAGGCCCACGATGGCGTCTCCCGCGAAGGTCTTCACCGCCAAAATAATTCCAACCATGCACAGCAAGACGACAGCTCCGGTCACAACGAACAACCAGCTCGCCACGGTGTTTACCAAGGCGAACGCCCCAGCCCGATCATTCCTTCGCATTTCCTCGCTCAGCGTCGGCACGAACGCAGCCGTCAACGCGCCTTCACCCAAAAGGCGTCGAAACAGATTGGGTAGCGTGAATGCCAGGTAGAAACCGGAAGCCAGTGCGCCGATCCCAAAAACTGCGGTGACAAGGATGTCCCGACCCAACCCGAGAAAACGTGACACCAATGTCGCCAGGGCAACGACGCTGATGTTCTTGAGGCTCTTGGACACGCGCCGAAGCTTCGCGAGGAGACGCGCGGATTAGCAAGCACGCTGACGCGCCGCATTGAACCGGCCTCACGCAACTACCATGCGCGCCCGTCCGCTCAACGGGATGATCGCCCCGCACCGCACGGTGCGGCCGGCCGGCTCCGAGCCACGCTCCGCCTAACGACGCGAACGTTCGAGCGCATCGAGCGCCGCTTTGGCGGCTGCCTCGATGGTCACTCCGTCCCGCCAATCTTCTTCGAACGCAACGACCATCGCTGCCCGCCGCTGGCCCGGCACCGCGCCCCCTTTTTCAAAGACCTCGAGAAGCGAGAGCCCCGCGTTGCGATAATAAGGATGCAGAACGGGGATCAAACGCTGCAGCTCCTGACCTCGACGCTCAAATTCGCCGGCGACGATTACGTCAGCCGCATGCTCCACCACGGTGTGCAGGGGCACGACCACATCTTCATGATCCGGCGCAAAAACAAACCGCGCCAGCCGTTCAATTTCGCGCGCCGACTCCTGGCTTCCCAGCATCGGAAGGGCGCTCATCCGGCTCCAATGATGCCAGCCCGTTTGCCACCAGAGTTCACGCTCCCGCACGTTGGCAAACCGGCCCGGAAAAGCCGCCGTGAGTACTTCGTCAGCGGGAGTGCCATGGAGAACACCGCGCAAAAAGAGCCCCCACTCCCGCCCCTCCAGCGCTTCCGCCTGCAAAAATGTCAGAAGCCAAAGCGCCGAAACCTCGTACTCCGCCCCGCGGGCCACCTCGCGGTTTTCATTCAGTAATACCACCAACGCCGGTGGTGTCAGCGAACGTGTACGGTCTTTGATCGCGTCGAGCCGGGCGGGGAGTTCCCGCGTATCCACCCAAAGCGCACACCCCAGCTCGAGCCACGGCGGGATCGCCCGAACGGCATCAGCGCCGTACCAGGCCACTCCCAAGCGCAGCAGCAGGCCCCGCGCGAGCGCACGCCGCACGATCGCCGGCCGCGTCACCACTGAAGCATTGATCCAGATCGACACAATCCCCCCCGGTTCGGATTGAGCGGTGAACGCCGGGCTACCGGTTTCGCCCACACCGACACGGACGAAAAGGGGCGACGAGAAACCTTGGGGAAGAGGGAGCACACCGGCGAGATGTCGCCAGGTCTCTTCTGCTACCGTACTCACGGCATGCGCCAGCGTCGCATCCACGGCCGAGATATCAAACCGGCCCGGCGCGGTGCGCACGTTTACCGGCACCGGTTCCGCACCGCAAATCGGCAACGCCATGCCGACAAGCGAAACGAGCAGTACCGTCGCAGCAATCAGCGGCGAGGCGACGCCACGCGCCCTCGCTCCCCTGTGAAGCAGCGTCGTCGCTGCGAGGTTCACGGCATCGTGAGCTTGAGCGTGTTGCCCTCGATTGTAACGGCAGTGAGCTTGGCCCAGGATGCCTTCATATCATCCGGCATGGGGTACTCACTCATGATTTTTTGGCGCAAATAGGAAGCGAGAAGCGGGATGCGCTGCAGGGGACACGATCCCAGATACATCTCAGTGGGCTCGTATACAAAGACGTCACCTTGTCGCACAAAGCCCCCGCGCGTCTGAAAAATGAACTTACCGGACGACAGCTTGGTCGTCACTGGCACGCCGAGCTGGAGCAAACCGTCACGAATCCGGACGATTGGCGTGCCCGCGGAAACGTATTCGCCCTCGGGTGACGCAGCAGGCGCGCCTTCTTTGACGGGCTGCGGGTTTGTCGACTTCATCGCCGCCGCGACGAGCACGTTGATCTCGTCCTCGTTCACGCTGATCGACTCGCCGTTCAGGAACGCCAGGCGTTTCGCCAAGGCTTGCCGGCCACGTCCCGCATCGCGAGAACCCTCGATGTAATAGGTGGCATCCTTGACGCGCTCCTTGGGCTCCTGCTTGGCGATCACGACGGGGCGCAGGATCAACAAACCAGCGCCGAGCGCGACGCCGATGATTACGCTTAACGCGGCCCCGATCGTGACCTCGGTCCAGCTGGGTCCCTGCCGGTGCTTCGACTTGTAGCTCATAGATTTATTTTTTAGCTGATTTCGAAGCCTTCTGCGGGGCCGCGGGAGTGGGAGTGGGAGCGGGAGCGGGAGCGGGTTTCGCTTCTGAGCTGGACTTGGTCTCCGGTGCCTTGGCCTCGGTACTCTTCCCCGCGGTCGAAGACGACGATTCCGCCTCTCCTCCACCCTTCTTGTTCTTGTAATCGGTGATATAGAACCCGGTGCCCTTGAAAATCAGACCGGCTCCTGCGCCGACCAACCGTTTGACTCCGGCTTTCTTGCATTTGGGACACTTCTTGAGCGGCTCGTCGCGCATCGATTGAAACTGCTCAAATTCGTGACCACATTTGGGACAGGCATACTCGTAAGTCGGCATAGTGTAAGGCGGTGGCGGTTATGGGAGGCGCCTGCCACCTTGGCGAGTGCGGAGTGGTACAAGCACTCCACATAGCAATTTTTTGTTTTGAGCGTCACGCCGAACAGGGCGCTACTCCAACTCGCCGATGGACTTCCCCGCTGACCTGAATCGCCTCATGACCCGCGTCGAACGCGGCATTGACCTGTATCTGCCTCCGGCGGACGCCCGGCCAGCGCGGCTCCACACCGCGATGCGTTACAGCTTGGCTGCCGGCGGCAAACGTCTGCGCCCGGTGCTGACGCTGGCGGCGGCGGAGCTGTTTGGCGTCGGCGATGACGCGGCGTTACCGGCCGCGGTTGCGATTGAGTGTCTCCATACCTATTCGCTGATCCATGACGACCTCCCTTGCATGGATAACGACGACCTGCGGCGGGGCCGACCAACTGCTCACCGAGCGTTCGACGAAGCGACTGCGCTGCTCGCCGGGGATGCGCTTCTGACCCACGCGTTTGCCCTCCTGGCGAACGCCTATGCCGACCGTCCCGCTGTCGCCCAACGGCTCGTGGCCGAGTTTGGCGATGCGGCGGGCAGCCGGCGCCTGATCGGCGGGCAAATGGAAGATCTGCTGGCGGAAAAAAAGGCGAACGCCACGGCAGAGGAACTCGAGTTTATCCACCTCAATAAAACCGCCGCGATGATTGAAGCTGCGCTTGTGGCGGGAGGCTTGGTGGGCGAAGCGAGCGAGGCGCACCTGTCAGACCTCCGGCGCGCCGGCCGCCATCTTGGGCTCGCGTTCCAAATCATGGACGACGTGCTCGACGCCACGGCCGAGAGCGCCGTGCTCGGTAAGACCGCGGGTAAGGACGCGAAGGCGGACAAAACCACGTACGTCAAAGTGCACGGCATCGAGAACTCGCGTCGCATCGGCCGTGAATTATCCACGGCCGCCCGTGACGCCTTGCACGCGCTTCCGGGAGACCACCAGTTCCTGGAGCAACTCATGGACTACCTGGCCGCTCGCGGGAAATAGTTCGCGAGCAGGGTCGATAGCCAAAACCGCGAGCCTGCCGAAGTCGCGAGCCGCGCGGGCGACCTCGGATCGCCCGCGCAGGTTTTCACGACATCAGGAGCTTGTACTCGACGGCGTCGCGCAAGGCTTCCCAGCTGGCGTCCACGATATTATCACTGACTCCCACCGTGCCCCAGATCCGTTTGTCGTCGCCACTTTCAATCAGGACGCGCGTCCGGGAGCCAGCGCCGTTGTTGCCTTCGAGAATGCGCACCTTGTAGTCACGCAGCTTCATGTCTTTAATTTGCGGATACGTCCGCTCGAGGGCGAGACGCAGCGCCTTGTCCAGCGCGCTGATCGGGCCGGTTGCCTCCGCCACGGTATGCACCGCCTCACCGTTCACCTGCAGCTTGACCGTGGCCTCCGCCCAGAGTTCGGCTCCGTGGCGCTCGATGATCACGCGATAGTTCTCGATTTCGAAGAACGTCCGCGCCTGTCCCAAATGTCTCGCCACGAGGAGCCGGAAGGACG
>JBBQEG010000224.1:0-8883 GCA_038320495.1 Opitutales bacterium
ATGGCACAAGCGAGGCTCCGGGCGAGACTAAGCCCCAGACCTACGTGGTGACCTCCGCTGCGGGCGGATTCTTTCCGCCAGAAGCGTTCGAATAGTTTTGGCACATCGTCCGGTTCCAAATCATCGGTCGTGTTGGTGACCTTAAGCGTTGCGCCGGTCGGAGAATGCTCGAGGACGATCGCGATCTCCCCGCCAGCCGACGCGTGGGACACGGCGTTCTCGAAGAGATTAAACAAGATCGAGCGGAGTAGGGCGCCGTCTGCGAATGCGGTTACGGGCTCGAGCGAGAGTCGCACGCTAAGACTTCGCTCCGCGGCGCGGGGGATATAACGCAACCAGGTCGTTTGGACGAGTGACTCGATCTCAATGGCCTCCAGTTTCACCACGAGCTGACCCTGTTCGCCGCGTGCCAGCGCGAGGATATGGGTGACGATTGCTTCCATGTGTTTGGCGACGGCGAGCGTTTCCCGGTCGGTTTCGGGGTCACGCGTGTGCGGCCATTTGAGCGCGCATTCAGCCATGCTCCGGAGTTCGGCCAGCGGGGTCCGCAACTCGTGGGCGAGATCGGCACTGAACCGCCGCTCGCGCTCAAAGCTCTGCTCAAGCCGTCCCAGGAGGTCGTTCAAGCGGCGCGCCACCGGTTGGAGCTCGGACGGCATTTGTTCGCTGGGGAAACGGGTGGCCAGCGAGTCGGCATCGACAAGCATCACCCGTTCACCGAGCGCGTTGATCGGCTCCAACCCGCGCCGCAGCACGCGCGGGACTATCCAGAGGGTGCCGCCGAGGAGTAATACTCCACAGGCGACGGAGATTCCGAGTAACTGCCACAAGGTTTCGTCGAGCTCCTCGCGATCGGAGGCGACGACAAGCTGCACTTCCCGGTTGGGCCGATCCCGCAGGCCGGAGGCTTTCGGCCTGAATACAAAGCCGATCGCCCGGCCGGCCCGGTCATTGGGGAGCTCCAGATTCCATCGCGCCGGTCGTTCCAGTTTGCCCGTGCGCCGCGGCAAGTCGTTCGCGCGACTCACCGATTCGGACCGCGTGATGGGACGGTCGTTCTCATCCCAGAGCTCAAAAAAATCCCGCGGCTTCCGATCGTCGAAGCCGCGAAAGAACCGGTTGCTGAAATCCAACTCAACACCGTTAGGGGTGCGAATCGTGAGCGTGCTGATGGCCAGTGCCTTGGCGCGGAGCGCGTCATCGAATTGATCATACGCGGCATCACGGGCGGCGAAATAAAGAGAGAGCAGTCCAATGCCAAGCAACGCGAACGTCGCGCCCAGCAGTTCGCGCGTGAGCTGGCGGCGGATGGACTTCATCGTACGGCGGCGGCCTCGCCCAATACATAACCCAGGCCCCGTCGCGTATGGATAATCGGGGCGTCGCTCGCAACCGAAAGTTTTTTGCGCAGGCCGCAGATGGCAGAGTCGACCACGTTACTCATCGGCTCGACCTGGCCGTCGTAGATATGATTCTCGATCTCCGTGCGGGTGACGATCTGGCCGCGGCGATGGGCGAGGTATTCGACAAGTAAATACTCCCGTGCCGTCAGCTCGATGGGCTGATCGGCGCGCTTGACGGTGCGCGCCAGGATGTCGATTTCGAGATCTTGGATGATGAAGCGCGATTGTTTGGTGCCATACGACCGACGGCACAGTGCGGCCACGCGTGCGAGGAGTTCTTCGAGCGCGAAAGGTTTGATGAGATAGTCGTCAGCGCCCAAGCGTAGTCCCTGAACGCGGTCGGCGACCGTGTCGCGCGCGGTGAGGAGCAGCACATGCACGTCGTCTCCACGGTGTCGCAATTCCCCGAGAAGCGCGAGGCCGTCGCGCTTCGGTAACATGATGTCCAGCACGATCACGTCATAGTCGTGGGCTTCGGCGAGCCAAAGTCCCTCTTCGCCATCGCCGGCGAGATCGACCGCGTAGCCGGAATTGCGCAACGCCGTGCCCAGCGTGCGTTGTAGGCGCGGGGAGTCTTCGACAACGAGAATACGCATGGTTCCGGTTTGGAGAGGTAGGGCCAAAGTATGGCCGGCGGAAGATTACAGCAAGATGACGTCTGAGAACAAAGATCTTCTGCGACCGAAGGGGATTTGGGACGGAACGAAATTATCTGAACCCACCCACTTTCCGAACCCGGATAGGCTGATTAACGTGAACCACCGTGGATCGCGGCCAGGCGGAGTCCAAAACGCGTCGAATCTTCTTTCAGCCGAGCATTGTCTTCTTCGGCGGCCACGGCTGCGCTGGTCGTGTCAGTGAACAACCCGAACTGCCCCTCTCTCCCGGTCCTGCCTCCGCCTCCGGCGCGGGACGGAGTGAGTCCGAGTTCCGTGGTCTTGCCGCCAGGACCGTGGCTCACCATTGCCGCGTTTCTCGTGCAGCGATTTCCGGCCATTTCGCCCGGAGTCTGGAGTGCACGACTGCAGGCCGGCGACGTGATTGATGCCGCGGGTGTGCCGGTCGATGGCGAGCGCCGCTATCAACCGCATCAACGACTGTATTATTATCGCGCCCTGGAGGCCGAGCCACACATCCCGTTTGAGGAAACCGTGCTCTTCCAGGACGACCTGTTAGTGGTCGCCGACAAGCCGCACTTTCTGCCGGTCATCCCCTCCGGGCGCTATTTGCAGGAAACCTTGCTGGTCCGTCTCAAGCGTAAGCTCGGTCTGGATACGCTCTCACCGATTCATCGGATCGATCGCGAAACCGCCGGCCTCGTCGTGTTCACCATTCAGCCGCAAACCCGAAGCGCCTATCAGGATCTCTTCCTGCAGAAATCGATTCAAAAGTACTACGAGGCGATCGCTCCCTGGCGCGCTGAACTCGCGTTGCCGCTAACCTATCGCAGCCGGCTCGTGGAGAATCCGGAGCGGTTTATGCAAGTGCGCGAAGAGAGCGGCGAACCCAATTCCGAGACACACGTGGCCCTGATCGAGCGGCAAGGGAATTGGGCCCGCTATAGCATCACGCCAGTCACCGGCCGCAAACATCAGATCCGCGCGCATTGTGCGGCGTTGGGTCTGCCGATCCGTCACGATCAGATCTACCCGACGCATCTGCCCGAAGACAGCGATGACTACGCCAAACCCCTGCAGTTGCTCGCAAAGTCCATCGCCTTTCAGGATCCGGTGACTGGCGAAGCGCGCCGTTTCACCAGTTCTCGTATCCTTAGGTTTGATTCGCATTTTTAGGCCAAAGCGGTTCTCGCCGCTTCCTTTCGCTCGTCTGAGCGTTACCGATCCTATACTCGTCGTGTACCCCAGCATTGGTGGAAGACGCATTCGAAAGGCGATAACATGATTTTTTCCACCATACCCGGTGGGGTTATGTTCCGCCTCGTCGCGGCCAACGACCGACCAAAAGGATGTCGCATATGCGACATTTTTTTGGTCGGAGGATCAAAGACGCGCACAATTCGGACGATCAAGCAGGGCGTTTGCCGGCCGATCTGAGGAATCAAGGATTGGTGCGAAGGTTTTTTATTTTCGGAAACGCGATTGAGGTGATTCGGGCATTGAGTCGTTCCCGCGCAGTCAACTTCGATCCCGGTGTGCACCTGAGCTCATGCGAAGGCCGCGGAGCGAACGACACCTCCGTCGCGGAGCCGGGGAGGCGGAGAACCGGGAAACAACGCTCAGTCCGGCACGACCAGTTTCATGTCGCATATGCGACATGAAACTGGTCGATCCCGGAACGAGGTGCTTGGCGCCACGCGGTTGTTGCCGATTGGTTCTTGGCGTCGAGACCAGCAGTACTGGACGGAGTATCGATGCGTTGGTTGGCTCAAAAAAGTCGTTTATTGCGAGGGAGTCGTCGTCGATGGTGGCAATCCAGGAGGATCGCCACGTCATGGTTATTGGGCTCCGGCGCCACCCCGTGTTTAATGCCAGGAGGTGTCAACGCGCGGATGATTTAGCCTGACACGCTGCTCTCTCTATTATATACAGGGCCGTGAGAACTGAAATACGTGTGAGTCAAACTTGGGTCGCAATCACCGGCGCACGTGCGCCATGTCATGCGACGTTTTCCTCAACCGTCAAGTGAAGCAGAACGTTACGCAAGGTACTCAGCTTCGCTCACCTGTTCCTGCCACGTGGCAGTCTTCCCTTCGGCATCCGCTCGCTGCACGGCCAGGTGGACCATGATCGAGTGTGGCGCGGCGCCGTGCCAGTGGCGCTCGCCGGGCTCAAACCAGATCACGTCGCCGGGTGCCAGTTCCACAATGCCCTCGCCGGCTTTTTGGGCACGCCCAAGGCCCGACACGATTTGCAGTAGTTGCCCGTGGGGGTGGGTATGCCATGCCGTGCGCGCGCCGGGTTCGAAGGTCACGACGTTGACCCGGACGTCAGAGGCGTACGGCGCGCTGGTGACTTCATCCAGCCAAACCGATCCGGTAAAATAGTCCGCTGGTCCTCGTTTCGTGGCTGTTGCCGTGGCGCGTTTGATTATCATAATGATGGAAACGGGTTTGATTATGGGATGCGACTCGCGTGGTATTCTTCGATTTTTCCGTAAGGAATCCCTGGGCGCAATCCCGCATGCGAACGATGGTGGGAATACTCCAGGTGGAATCTCGGTCGAAAGGGTGATGGTTGCAAACGAACGACCCAAAACGAGCCGGGGTGCGACTCAACGTTTCATTTTACTGTGGTGGTGGAGCCGCGTGACGCACCTTCTCCGGCCTAACAGAAGTCCGACTCTCGAACTGAGATTAGGCGTTCTGCGGGTGGGCGCTCAGCCGCGGCTTCCGAGTCTCGCAAAATTTTCCCATCGCCCAAAGGGCGCCTTCGAGCTACGGGCATGGCTAGCATCTCTCTTTATAAACCGGTTCAACTCCCGTTTTTCACCCCCGTCTTTCCCCATGTCTATTTCGCGTCGCCATTTTGTCACCTCGCTCGCCACTGCCTGCGTCGCTCCCCGCCTGATTGCCCGGGAAGCGGGATCCGTTATCGTGGGCGAGGGAAACTATCGCTATCGCTTCAATGATCGCTGGGCGAAGCTTCCGTCACACATTCAATGGGGGCTAACTCACGGCGTCGTGGTGGATCGTAATCGCTTTGTTCACGTATTCCACACGTCGCGCGAAGACTCACCGAGCAAGGATTGTGTCGTGGTATTTGATCCGGATGGAAATTATGTCCGGTCATGGGGTGCCCAGTTTTTCGGCAGTGCGCATGGCTTTGACCTGACAGTCGAAGAGGGAAGTGAAGTTCTATACCTGACGGACCTTAAACGTGGTCTATATAAAACTACGCTCGAGGGTGAACTCCTTTGGAAGATCGAAAAGCCGACGTGGTACAACGAGCGGGTCGTCAAGTATGTGCCTTCAAACGTGGCGATCGCACCGAACGGAGATGTTTACCTCTCCGACGGCTATGGTTCATATTACATTCACCACTTCAGCCGCGACGGGCGCTATATTCGCACGTTTGGAGGACCCGGTGACGAGGCCGGCCGCACCCAGCATCCCCACGGACTTTTTGTCGATCGCCGTGGCTCCGAACCCTTGCTGGTCATTGGCGAGAACGATCCCAAAGGACAAACCCCGGGCCGGTTGCAAGGGTTCACTCTCGATGGCAAGCACCGTCGTTTCCTTCCGACGCCCGTGCGTTCGCCCCGGCATTTTGATCAATTAGGGAAACTCGCCGTGATCCCCGATCTCGACGCACGGGTGACGCTCGTCGATGAAAACTATCAGACGCTGGCAAACCTGGGCGACGGATGGACGACCAAGTCGGAAGTGCGCGCGCTCCGCACTAAAACCAGTGACCATTTCGTGCCGGGTAAATTCGTTTGTCCGCATGATGCCGCCTTTGATCAAGACGGCAGTTTATTCATTGCCGAGTGGGTGGCGTACGGTCGCTTGGTGAAGCTGGAAAAGATTCCATCTTGAGTACGCACCATGGCCTCGAGAACCTAGGAAAACGGCTCACGGAGCGGGCGCGGCTTCCTTGACGCGGTCGGTGACTGTAAGGGTGTTGAAGTCGAGGACGCGATCCAGCTGGCCGTGAGTGATGGTCAGCTTGCGACCGCCGATCTCGGCGTTGAGGTGCGGTCCCTCAAAGAGTTTCCATTTGCCGGTGTCGATCGCGCGGCCGTCCACTTTGGGCGTTTGGTCGTAGGAAAACGCGACTTTCTTACCCCGTAGTGTCGTCATCGATACGGTGGGGGCGGGCTCGAGTTTGAACGACAAAGGGAGCGCTTTGATGGCGGCTTGGAAGGCGGCAAAACTCTCGAATTCACTCACGCTGGCAGCCTGCACGATGGTGCCGTTTTTGAGATGAGGGCTGGTGAGAATGCGCCCCCCGAGGTCGAGCCGCGCCTTCGCCCAGCCGCTGGTGTGGTGGAGGTATGGGATCCAATGATACGGCGCGAGCGGTCGATAGGCCAGATAGGCGTTGCCGCCGCGGGCAAAAATCCAGCCGGAGTAATCCTCCGTGACATCAACGAGGTCTTTCGAAAAGAAACCATTGATGTGCGGGAAACGCGTGCCGGCCGGGATGTCGTAGAGGGCGATGACCGTGTCGAGGTCCTGGAACACCTGCTCGTACGGTGAGCTGCCGAGGACCTTGTCAGGTGAATCGTAGGATGGTTTACCCTCGAAGGTGACGCCCTTGATCATCGGCTCGGGATAGAAGACAAACGAGGCCTGCATGATCTCGCTTGCGGAGTGCGGATGTAGTGAAAACAGCGTGTTGTGCTTCCCGCGCGGATCCGTCTCGGCCCATGTGACATCCCACACATGCGACTGCAACGGATCGATCCGTCCGCCGCGCGTTGAGCCCACCGCATAGTCTTTTCGTAGGTAATTGGTTTTGTGCACTGGCGGCGACGTTTCGTCGCTATAACGCCAGAATGGACGGGTCCGCGCCCGGTCGCGTTGGACAAAATCGCCGGAGCGATCCGTGGCGATGCGGTAGATCACCTCGGGTACCTCGTAGTTCTTCGCGAGTGGCGCGAAGTAAAGGCCCCAGCCGCTATAGCCAGCGGTGGGTGGAGTGTTGCCGAAAAGAAGCCAGCTGAAGTACGACGCCATGGCATTCCAGCGTTCGATGACGGAACCTTCGTCCGTGCGGGAGTTGGGTCCGCGCAACACGCCGTTAAGCGTCGTGGCGGCGAGTTCGGCAAAGAGCCAATCGAGCATCATGCGGCCGCGCTGTCGCATCGCTGGATCCTTGGACCAATTGGCCAGGAACTGGATTGGAATGACATACTCGCCAATATAATGCGTGGTATTGAATTCGCCCTGACCCACGGTGGTCGTGACGTCGATCCAGTTAAGGATATAGGAGCGTGCCTCGGCCAGATTCTCCGCGGAGGACTTGCCGCTGTACCATGATTCCGCGGGCTCATCGGGATAGAGTTCCGCCATGAGAAACAGCGAAATATAATACATCACGAAATGGTTCTCGGTGTCACCGCGCAGCTGCCGGGTGGTGCGCCACGCGGTGCGGATAGAGGCCAGCGCTTCGGGCGAAAGCCGATCGCGGCCGAGGTAGGCGATGCAGACACTGGGAAACATCCAGAAGGGACCGGTGCCGGGTTCGCGCATCATTTCGATGACGCGCTGGGAACAGCCTGGAAGGTCCTGACCGCGGACGATCCGCGCGGCGATCATGGCGAGATTGAGGTTGGCAGGGTCGTCGGTCTTGGCGCCGCCGCCGGCCGCGGCCCAGTCGATGACCTCGTCGACACGGCGGAAATAGTCGTCGCGGCGCTGGCTGGTATCCTGGATTGGGGCGGCAGCAGGCGCCGGGCCTTCAAAAGAGGGTTGCGCGGCGGCCGTGAGGGCAGCGACGGTGACGAGAACAGCAGGGAGAAAGGCGCGTGGCATGGCGGAAGGATGGGCGAACCTACGGAGCGTTCCGGGGCACTAGGAGGAATTTGTTAACTTGCGCGGCGGCGATGGTGTCGGGCTGCCACGTGCGTCCAAAATCGGCGGATACAAAGAGCGTCTGACCCGCGACACTCGCGTAGAGCCGGCCTGCGGGATCGATGCCCACGCGCCAGACATGATGGGGAGCAGGTAGGCCAGTGTTGCGGTCGGTCCAGGTCTTGCCGCCGTCCTCGCTGGTGAGGACGCCGAGACTCCAGCTACCGAGCGCGAGCCGTTGGGGCTGCGTGACATCAAACGTCACATTATACAGCGGGTTGGTAGAGGGAGCCGACGCGACTTTTTCCCAGGTGTTCCCGCCATCGGTGGAGCGCTGGAGCCCGGCGCTGTGCGTGGCGGCGAGCCAGAGGCGGGGATCGTGGGGTGATTGTTGGATGTCGTAGACGGTGTCGGTGGTGGGAAGAACGCGGCGCCAGCGCTGGGCGCCGTTTTCGGTTAGGTAGATGCCGGTTTCGCAACCGGCAAACACGCGTCCGGCGCGGGTGCGATCGATGTGCAGCACCTGCGTGTATTTGCCGCGCGCGGGCAGCCCGATCTCGCGGCGCACGAGAGTCTGTCCTCGATCGGTGGATACCGCGATGCCATCGGGCAGAGCGAGGTAGACGTGATCCGGGGCGTTGCGATCGAGGGCGACATCGCGCGCCTCGGTCATGCTCCAGTCATTGCAGATGCGCCAGTGTTGACCGCCATCGAGAGTGCGCCAGAGCCCGTTGAGCGCGGAGGTGTACATGACGTTGCGGTCCCGCGGATCGAAGGCGACTGACGTGATGGTGCCGTCGTTGTAACCGACATGCTGCCAGGTGCCGGAAGCGTCGCGCTGGTAGACGCCGTTGTTGGCGACGACCTTGGCGCCGATGGTATAGTTGCGGTTCAGATTCGCGCAGAGGAAGAAGTCATACGCGGGCGCGGGGGCGGCAAACGCTGCGGAAGCGAGCAGCCCGACCAGCATGAGGGCGAAACGGAGTGAAGGCATGAAACGTGGAT
>JBBQEG010000225.1:0-8868 GCA_038320495.1 Opitutales bacterium
TGCCCGCGAGCATGACATCGACGTCGTAAACGAGCTCGCGCGGGATCGAGTTCTGATTGGCCGTCACGCCGAGACTGAGCGCACTCATCGCCCAATCGACCGCGGGCCAGTGCAACGTCGTGAACCGCGCGCCAACGCCGAGGGTGCTTTGACCCAACGTCTGGGTCGCAGACGGAAAAATCGTGCTCTGCGGGTTATGCTGCTGCACGAGATTTTTTAGAATCAGTAGATTCGCGAACGTGGCCGGAAATGCCTGGGTACCGTCCGACAAAGTAATGCCATCATGCAGCGCGTCGGTGGCGCCCTGCAGGCGCCACGCGCAGTCGCCGTTCCCATTTTCCAAGAGCGTCCACGCGCCGTCCTTCGTTTCAAACCGGCTCTTCGCGTGAACCTTGAGTAATCGGCCCGCCTTCAATTCATCACTTAAAGTCTGCCAATCCAGGCAGAAGTCAGGGCTCACACACGGATTCGTGGCGATGCGGAGGTTGTGCTCGAGGAGGAAACGATTGATGGCAGACATGGAACGTGCGCAGGAACGACGGGGAGTGGCTCAGATTCCGCGCCGGCTGACAAGGCTGCCTTCGGAAAAGCGGAAAGGAGAAAAAGCGGAAAGGGTGAAAAATCGGAAAAGCGCAAAACGCGGAACTCCAACCGGGGAAATACACCCGTGCTCCAAGGGGTTCGTCGTTTATCACTACATGGCACGAAGTCCGCCAAGTTTTCCGCCTTCCCGCTTTTCCGCCTTCCCGCCTTTCCGCTTTTCCGATTTCTCGCTTTTCCAATTTTCCGCTTTCCCACTTTTCCGATCCCGCTTTTCCGAAACCTCAGTCCCAGTTCGCGGTACTGTCTTTGATCAGCTGTTGAAGCACGGGGAAACGCAGTTCGCCGTAATTCAGCGCATAGTAGAGATAACCCTTCCGATAAATCCAGGTGGACGGCGTCCACGTCAGCGGCACGCCCATGAAGGTGTTGGCGCGGCGATCTTCCCGTGTGAGCGGATTCGGATGTTGCAGGAGTTTGAAATTCTTCTGCGGACCCACGCCATGCTTCGCCAGCAACTCACGGCCGTCATCGTCGCGATGCCAGATGGTGACGAAGATAAACTCCACCTTGGGATTCGCGTTGACGAAATCGCTCCAGCCGTTCTTCGCCAGTTCCGCATTACAGCTCGCGCACCACGGAGCCCAGAAATGCACCACGGTGACCTTGTCCGATTTCACCGCTTCCGCGACCTCGCGCTCGATCGGCAACCACTCGGCCGCACGGCCGATCACCGCGACGCTCAAACCGAGCACCAAAAAAAAGATCGATCTCATGGGACCACGCTAGCGCAGTGAGTTCCGCATGCAATTGCGCACCGCGTCATTTTCGGGATTGCGCGCGCCGTCACGTGCGGTGTTCTCGGCGCCTTATCTCGCATGTCCGCTGTCGCCTCGCCGGTCTCCACCACGCCACCGAATCCGGATCACGTCCTCCGCCTCGCGCAGGAGTTAAACGTGAAAGTCTTCCAAGTCGCCGCGACCGCGCAGCTCTTCGCGGAAGGCGCGACCGTTCCGTTCATCGCGCGCTACCGCAAGGAAGCCACCGGCGAACTCGACGAGGTTCAGGTCACCACCATCCGCGACCGCATGGAGCAATTGCGCGCCATCGACGAGCGGCGCGCCTCGATCCTGAGTTCGCTGAAGGACCGTAATCTGCTCACGCCCGCCCTCGAAAAAGCGATCAACGCGGCGGATTCCATCACCGTCCTGGAGGACATTTATCTTCCGTTCCGCCCCAAAAAGCGCACCCGCGCCACCATCGCCAAGGAAAAGGGTCTCGAACCCCTCGCCGATCTGCTCTTCACGCAGGATCCGTCCACCGATGCGATCGCCGCCGCTCAAGCGTATGTGGGAAAAGAATACGTCGCCGACGACGGCAAGAACGTGACGTCCCATATCGCCTCGATCGAGGAGGCGTTCGCCGGTGCCCGTGACATCATCGCAGAGCGCGTGAGCGACGATAAAGACGCGCGCGCCAAACTCCGCGCCGTTTATCAAAAGGATGCGGTCGTCTCCTCCAAGGTCATGTTCGGCAAGGAAAACGATCCCGAGGCCGCCAAGTTCAAAGACTATTTTGAATGGAGCGAGCCCCTCGCAAAGGCGCCGTCCCACCGCGTGCTCGCCATGCGCCGCGGCGAAAAAGAAATGTTCCTGATGATGCGCGTGCAGTTGCCGGACGAGACCACTGCCTACGCCGAGATCCAAAACTTGTTTGTGAAGGGCGGAGCCCGGCCGGCCTCCACGCCATCCGCCAGCCAGGTCGGAGCTGCCGCGGCCGCCGCGCAAGCAAAGACGTGCGCCGATCAGGTCGTGCTCGCCGTCCAGGATGCCTGCAAACGGCTCCTCGGCCCCGCCATGGAAACGGAAATGCGGCTCGAATCCAAGAAGCGTGCCGACGAGGCGGCAATCAAGGTGTTCACCGATAACCTCCGCGACCTCCTCCTCTCGGCCCCACTCGGCCAGCGCGCGGTCATGGCGATCGATCCAGGGTTCCGTACCGGTTGCAAAACCGTGCTCCTCGATCGTCAGGGCAAGCTCCTGCACAACGACGTCATCTACCCTGATCGCCACGCCGAAGAGGCAAAGGAAAAGCTCCTCGGCTTCGTAAAGTTCTTCAAGGTCGAGGCCGTCGCCATCGGCAACGGCACCGCCGGCCGCGAAACCGAATCATTTGTCCGCGCCCTCGGCCTTCCATCCGAGATTCCGATCGTCATGGTCAACGAGTCCGGCGCCTCGATCTACTCCGCCAGTGATGTCGCCCGCGAAGAGTTTCCCGACCACGATCTGACGGTGCGTGGCGCCATATCCATCGGACGGAGACTGATGGATCCGCTCGCGGAGCTCGTTAAGCTCGACCCCAAATCAATTGGCGTCGGGCAGTATCAACACGATGTCGAACAGTCCGCGCTCAAGCGGTCCCTCGATGACACCGTCGTCAGCGCGGTGAACGGGGTCGGAGTCGAACTCAACACCGCCTCGAAACAGCTGCTGAGTTACGTCTCCGGACTCAATGCAGCCACGGCGGCCGCCATCGTCGCGCGTCGCAACGAGAAGGGCCCGTTCGCCTCCCGCGCCGATCTGAAGGATGTGCCGCGCCTGGGACCGAAAGCGTTCGAACAGGCCGCTGGGTTCTTGCGCATTCGCGACAGCGCTCACCCACTCGACTCGAGCGCGGTGCATCCCGAGCGTTACCCGCTTGTTGCAAAGATGGCCACAGACATCGGCGCCACCGTCGAGGACGTAATCCGCGATGGAAAACTCCGCGCCAGGATCAAGCTCGAGAACTACGTCACGGCCGAGGTCGGTCTGCCTACGCTCACCGACATCATGTCCGAGTTGGCGAAACCCGGCCGCGATCCGCGCCAGAAGTTTGAAACCTTTAGTTTCGCCGAGGGCGTAAACAAGCCCGAGGACCTGAAGCCGGGCATGAAACTTCCCGGCATCGTGACGAACGTGACCGCCTTCGGAGCCTTTGTGGACATCGGCGTGCACCAAGATGGGCTCGTCCATGTGAGCCAGCTTTCGGATACATTTGTGAAAGACGCCTCCACGGTGGTACGGCCGCAACAGAAGGTAATGGTTACGGTCACGGAAATCGACCTCGCCCGCAACCGCATCGCCCTCTCGATGCGGAGCAAACCCGAGATCGGCCCGAAAACGCCCGGCGGCGCCGGATCGGGGCCGCGCACGAGCCCCGGACAACGCCCCAACGTCTCCGGCCCACGGCCGGGCAGCGCCCCCGCTGCGCCCCGCCCTCCGCAGTCGCTTACCGGTGATTGGTTCAGCGCGGCGGTAAACAAAAGGCGCTGACACCGGAGTCGGGTCCCGAAGGGCCGCCGACGTGGCGCAATCCCACGGCTTGCGCCAAATACGGGGAGATTGCGCCAAATAGAGCGAATTAAGTGGCGCAATCTAGGAGATTGCGCCACCTTTGCGCCATGGCCACGCGCACTTCACATGACGAGCTCGGCGCGGTACTTGAGGTCATCGCTGACCTGCCGGGTCCCGTTTCACTGGACGACATCGCGCACCGGTTGCCGCGGCCAATTCCTCGCCGTACCTTGCAGCGACGCTTGGCGCTCCTCGTGGAACATGGCCGATTGACGGCGCTCAGTGATCGAGGCGGGCGGCGCTACCAGATTGAAACGAGCCTGCCGATGGGAGTGGCGGAAGCGGCAACTCCTGAAGTTCTCGATCGCGACGAAATTTCCCTTTCTCCTGCGGCGGCAGAGATCAAACGCCGCGTGACTCGCCCTCTCTCGGGGCGCAGGCCCGTCGGCTATCAAACGTCCTTTTTGGAGGACTATCAGCCGAACGTGTCGGCGTATCTTTCTCCCACGCTTCGCCGCCAGCTATCGAACTGGGGACAGACCACCAATGAGACGCTCCCGGCCGGAACGTATTTCCGCAAGGTCATGGATCGCCTCCTGATCGATCTTTCGTGGAACTCGAGTCGGCTGGAGGGCAACACGTACTCACTGCTGGAGACCCAGCGACTCTTAAAACTCGGCGAGGCTGCGCCCGGCAAGGGCGCGGAGGAAGCGCAGATGATTTTGAATCACAAGCAGGCGATCGAATTGCTGGCCGAGCAAGCGGAGGAGATCGGGTTCAATCGCTACACGCTTTGTAATCTTCACGCGTTGCTCGCGGATAATCTGCTGCCCGATCCGGCCGCCTGTGGTCGGATCCGCAGCCATGCGGTGGCCATCACCGGGACGGTTTTCCATCCGTTGGAAGTGCCACAGGTGATCGAAGCGCACTTTGAGCAGATCCTGAGGAAGGCGACCGCAATCGAGGATGCGTTCGAGCAGGCGTTTTTTGCGATGGTACACCTGCCCTACCTCCAGCCTTTCGATGACGTCAACAAACGCGTCTCCCGTCTCGCGGCCAACATCCCTTTGGTGATGCGCAATCTCAGCCCCCTCTCGTTCGTCGACGTGCCACGGAGCGACTACGTGAATGCCACGCTCGGCGTTTATGAGCTGAACCGCGTTGATTATTTGCGTGATGTATTTGTCTGGGCTTACGAGCGGTCGTGCGCCCGTTATGCCGCAGTGAGGCAGTCGCTGGGCGCGCCGGATCTCTTCCGGCTGCGTCATCGGCAACGTCTGATTGAGGTGGTCGGCACGGTGGTGCGGCGGGGAATGGACAAAGTGGCCGCCGCGTCCTTTGTGCGCAAGGAGGCGGAAACGCTTTCGAACGCCGAGGATCGGCCCCGGTTTGCCGCGCACGCGGAGACCGAACTCAGCAGTCTCCACGAGGGCAATTTCGCCCGCTTTCACGTGCGGCCCACGGAGTTCGCCGCGTGGCAGCGAAACTGGCAGTAGCTGGCGGGAGCACGTGGCGAAGAGTCGACGGTTGCGTGAACGATGGAGGCTACGCCGACTGCGGCAATCCATGGGTCCGCCACCTGTTCAACGATGGGACAGTTCTTATCACGTGATCTCGTTTATAGATTCCCGCGCCGTCGTTCCTCGGGCTCTCAAGCTTGGGATGCTTTACGAGTTGAATCTGGATCGCCGGCTGACAACGTCAACGGCATGCCCACCGTCGCGCCCGACAGCCTGTGCCAAGCCGCAGCCCTGCTGAGGCGACGGTTTCCAGGCGTGGCGGCTGTGTATGTGTTCGGCACCGCGGCCTCGGATACGCTGCGTTCGGACAGCGATGTCGATCTCGCGATGGAGTGTGGTGAACCGGTCTCGACCGAGCAACGGTTCGAAGCCGCGCAGGAATGCGCGAAGCTTTTCGGGCGCGAGGTGGACCTGGTCGACCTGCGTCAGACGCCGCTGCCGCTGCAGGCGCGCGTTGTCGCCGAAGGCCGCAGGCTATTCGTGGCCAATCCGGCCGAGTGGGCGTTTGTCGAGAACGCCATTCTCTCGCGCTATTGTGCGTTCGTCGAGGAGCGGCGTCCCCTCGTCGAAACGGTGGTGCGGCGCGGATCGCTCCATGCCTGACGACGTCGTTCTCGCCAAAGTGGAGATCATCGAGCGGTGCGTCCGGCGCATCCGCGACGAGTACGCGGCCACGCCCGCCAACCTGCACGCGAACTGGACGAAACAGGATTCGATACTGCTGAACCTGGAACGGGCTTGCCAGGCGAGCATCGATCTGGCGCTGCATCTGGTGACGCGACGCGGGCTTGGGCTGCCCAAGGAAAGCCGCGACGCGTTCGAGTTGCTCACGGCCCACGGGCTGCTCGATCGCACCCTCACCGAAGCCCTGCAGCGAATGGTCGGGTTTCGTAACATCGCCGTGCACAACTATCGGAAGCTCGACCTGAGCATTGTGCAGTCGATCGTCGAAACCCGACTGGGCGATTTCGAGGCGTTTTGTGCGCATTGCTTGAGGCTTCATCCTTAGAGCTTCACGCGTTACAGCGGGCTCGGGGCTGATGGATTATGTCGACCGAAGCCGCATATCGCGGGTTCATGGCTGCCGCACCATGCGCAAGGACAAAGTGCAAAGTTTGACCCCTTTGATCCTGATCTTTGCATTTTTTTACGCGTGGTTGAAAAATACGTCGTGGGAGCGAACGCCTTGCCTCGGTTAGGGCCCTGCCGCCACGCCGACCCAAGCAATGCCGGCCCGCAGCCACAACGGAATCACGAGTACGCCCAGCGCGGTCGTCCCGAGGACGATTTGCACGGCGGTGCGGGGATGACCGCCGTAGAGCCGCGCGATGATAATTGGGATTACGGCCGCGGGCATCGCTGCCTGCACAACCAGGACGCGCTTCAGTTCGAGTGAAAGCGGAAGATAATTGGCCAACAGCAGGATCACGACGGGCAGCACGCCGAGGCGCAAGGCCATCGCGGCGACTGAGACTTTTGCATCGAAGAGTTGCCGCGGTTCGTTGAGATAATTGGCGAGATTTACGCCGGTCATGATCAACCCGAGCGGGATCGCACAGACCGCGAGCGCATGAATCGTGGTCGTGACCACGCCCGGCAGGTACGGCGTGAGGCCGCCTAAATTAAACGCAACCGCCAGCGCCAGAGTGATCACGATGGGGCTCACCAGCCGGCGCCAGCCTTCACGTAACGATTGCCCGCTCAGAACCAGCACGCCGACGGTCCAGATCGCCGCTTCCACCCCCACGTTGTGCACCAGCAGCACGCCGCGACTCTCCGGGCCCCAGATCGCCTCCATGATCGGCAGCGGGAGGTAGCCGTAATTGGTGATGCCCACTGCGAGTGCAAAGGTGCGCAACCCGGTGCCGATCTGGAGGCCGATCCGTTTCGCGACATAGAGACCGGCGTAGATTCCCAGCACCGTGATTCCAAATCCCATCAAAGGGGGGACAATCAGATTACCCGGCGAACGGAGGGCCGCGTTTCCCGCCACCGACTCGAAAATCAGGCACGGATAGGTGACGTTTACAACAAGTCGGATCAGGCTGGTTTCCGCCTCGCCTTCGATCCAATGGAGTCGGCGTACGACCACGCCGATGCCGATCAGCGCGAAGACCGGCAACACCAGCAGAAGCAGTTGAACGTAGGTCGGCATCGCGAACCCGGAAGCCGGAAGGCAGACGCCGGCTCAGGCAAGCGCGAACACCGTCGCGACGGCGCGCGTCCGGGCGCTGAACGGCGACCGCAGCCGCAAGTGGCATCCGCACGTGCAGCCGCCGCACCCAACCGCACAGCAGCACAGCAGCACAGCAGCACCGCGGGCATTTACGTCACGGCGAGACTATTTTCGGCCATGGCGCGACCAGCGAGGATTCCCGTCGTCCACGCGGACTGAAAATTGAAGCCACCCGTCACGCCATCGATGTCGAGAATTTCTCCCCCAAAGTGCAAGCCAGGGCAGAGCCGGCTTTCCAGCGTGCGGAAGTCGACCTCGCTCAGGCGGACGCCACCGCAGGTTACGAACTCGTCTTTGAAGAGACTCTTCCCCACGACCGGTAACTCGGCCCCGGTGAGTTGCGCGGAGAGCGTGCCGAGCGCGGCGTTGCTCACGCCATTCCAAGGCGTGGTCGCGGCGATGCCTGCACTCGTGACCAGTCTTTCCCAAAGCCGCTGAGGCATGGGCAAGGGACTCCACGTGGTGATTTGTTTGCGCTGGTTTTTCTCCCGAACCGAGGTGAGTTCACGCCCGAGCGACTCCCGGGTATGCGGGGGAGCGAAGTTCACCACCAGCGGGAACTCGTAATTGCGTCCGGCCAATTCGCGCGCGCCCCAAGCCGAAAGTTTCAGAATCGCCGGACCACTCAGGCCCCAATGCGTGATTAATAAAGGTCCGCTTTCTTTGAGTTTTGTGCCCGGCACACTCACGGCGGCATTTTCCAGGGAAACGCCGGAGAGTCCGATCAAGCGGGCATCATCGATGTGAAACGTGAAGAGCGACGGCACCAGCGGTTCGATCGCGTGCCCAAAGGCCTCGGCAATCATGAAACCGGCCGACGAACGATTACCGCCCGTTGCGAGCATCACCCGGTCGCACCGCAAGCCGCTGCCATCGGTCAACGTGAGCCAGAAACTGGGGGCGTCACCCTCGCGGCTAACGCGCTCGATTTTGCGAATGCCCATGCTTGTGACGACGCGGACCCCAGCCGCTGCCGCCGCCGCCTGGAGGCAGTCGACGATGGTGGCGGAATCATCCGTGACGGGAAACATGCGTCCGTCTTCCTCGGTTTTGAGTTCAACCCCGCGCGCGGCGAACCACGCAATCGTATCGCGCGGCTGAAAACGGTGAAACGCCCCCAGCAGTTCGCGTCCACCCCGGGGATACCGTTTGACCAACTCCCGCGGTTCGAAGCAGGCATGCGTCACATTACAGCGCCCGCCACCGGAAACCCGGACTTTGGCAAGTGGATGCGCGGTCG
>JBBQEG010000226.1:0-8844 GCA_038320495.1 Opitutales bacterium
CCTTTTATCAGCAGGCTCGCCCGTCTGACATGCCGTATCGAGTTCACTTTCGTTCGGGACCAAGCTTCCGCCTCCGGCTGCTCCCCACCCCGTCTTGCGACGACGCAGTTGCCTTCGACTGCCCCACGCTCTCTGTCTGCACGAGGGTAATGACTTTCACATTCTGAGTTCATGGTTTCATGGACGCACTGATACAGACATTCCTGTCTGTCCTCTGAAACCACGGAACAGGCAGGAATGCCTGTATCACTCCCGGCACCCGATCTCCCTCCTTTCCGAAGTTTCCCAATTTCCCAATTTCCCGCTTTCCCAATTTTCTTCCCTCATCCCTCACCCCACCAGCTGTTTCACGAGCGCACCGATCATGCGTGGGAGATCGTAGGGAAAGCGCGCCGTGATCAGGTTGCCGTCAACGACACAGGGCTCGTCCAACACGGTGGCACCGGCGTTGGCGAGATCAGGGTGAATGTTCCAGACAGCAGTGGCCGTCCGGCCCTTGAGGATACCCGCACTCACCATCACCCATTGTCCATGGCAGATCGCGCAGGTCGGCTTGCCGGCTTCATACATGCCGCGCACGAACGCCTGGGCGAGCGGGTCGGCGCGCAGCGCATCCGGATTCCAGCACCCTCCCGGGAAGATACAGGCATCGTACTCCGTGAGTTTCGCCTCGTCCAGATAACGGTCGATCTTCAGCCAGCCCGCGTTCTCCATCAGCCGAATTGCCAGCACATGGGTGGCACAGAGCGAGGGGAAGCGCAGCCCCAGAGTCGGATGAAATTCGCCAATCCGCGGAGACACCACGTGAACCGTGGCGCCATGCTCGGTGAGCCAGCGGATCGAGCCGGTAATCTCGACCTCTTCGACTCCGTTGGTGCAACAGATGGCAATCGTCTTGCCCTTGAGGAGTTCGGGATTCGAGGGCGGATCAAAAAGAAAATGGTGCAGTTCGCGGTTCAGCTCGCCGTCGGCCGTGGTCAGGAGCTCGGTCGAAATCGACGGCACCAGCGAGGGCGTCATCAACGCTTGGGATCGCAGGATCGCGGCATTGCGGAGCGGGGCGGTATCAGGAGAAAGTTTCATGGGAAAGCGCGTCGCAGTAGAGGCTCAATCCGCCTCACTGGCAACGACCGATCCCATTCAATTTGAGAAGACGCGTCGAGCACCTGCGTTTCGTTTTCGTGATTTTCTGTGTGCGCTCAGTTCAACGCCCTGCTCGTGGGAGCCGGCGTGGATCCATCAGCTCTCGATCACATTGACCTCGTCGACGCCGCGCTCTGTGCGCTCGCGGCGCACCACTTCATCATGAATCAATATAAAGCCCACGGCGATGCGGCCGGCGGCTATATCATTGTGCCCTCTCCGGCTCGGGAGTGACACAGACATTCCTGTCTGTTCCGTAATTCCGTCGACACGATGACAGACAGGAATGTCTGTCTCACCTTTCAAGCCCACGTCATTGCCTTCAGTATAACGGGTTGGAGTTGGTTTGGCGGCCGCGAGTGACCCAGGCATTCCTGCCTGTTCCGTCGTTTCGTCATCCGGATGACAGACAGCAATGTCTGTCTCACTCTCCAAACCCTCGGCACTTGCGGGGAACCCGGTTGATTCAACGCGTTGCCAGATGGTGTTTCTTCCGAATTGTGATGCTGATGCCAACACCCGAGCGCACTCAGCCCGATCTCGCCGATGTCGTGGCGCTTGCCCGGGCGCTGGAGCGCGACGAGCAACGCTCTTCCCGGGAACTGCGCGACCGCGAAACCCTGCTTGCTCCGGAACTGCCTGCCGCCAATGAGGATCGTATCAGCGTCGCTCTCGCCTGGCTCGGTGCCATCGAACAGCGTGACACCGCCGTCCGGTCTGTTCACCACCGCGCCGAAACAGCGTTCCGCCTCACCGACCTGGCCATCGCCCTCGCCTCCCTCCTCGTTGGCTGGCTCGCCACCCTCGCCGCTTTCTACTTCGACGGCTCCGGACGCGTGAATGCCGTCGCCGTGCTCGCCGTACTCGTCGGTGCGCCCGGGGTTTTCCTCCTGCCGTTCCTCATCGCCGCGCTGCCCACGCCGATCACTCGGAAACTGCCAGGCGCGAGCGCGATCGCCGGACTGGCTCGCGGCCTCAGCCCGGGACGATTCGGTGCGTGGCTGTGGCGAACCCTGGCCCGCGAGGCGGGCGAGTCCGTGGCGTTCGTCGCGGATCGCGCGGCGGCCCACCAGCAACTCTACTCCGGCGTCCAGAAGTGGGCCCTCCTCCGCTGGTCACAATGGTTCGCTCTCTGTTTTCAACTCACAGTCCTCGCAGCCGCGCTGGTCCTGGTCGTCTTCACCGATCTCGCGTTCGGATGGAGCACGACCCTGACCACTGGCGACGCCGCACTCGATGCGCAGCGCGTGCATCGCGTCACCTCGTTCCTCGCCATCCCGTGGAACTGGATTGCGCCCGACGCGCAGCCATCGCTCGCGTTGATCGAGCAATCCCGCTACTTCCGCGTGGCCTCGCAGCCGCTCTCACCCTCCCAGGCGGCACAACTGGGTGATTGGTGGCCGTTCATCGTGCTCACCATCGCCGTGTACGGCGTCCTGCCGCGCTTTCTTACCCTAGCCCTAGCGCAGTCCCGTTTGCGGACAGCGATCCGCGCCACGCTCATGACGAGCCCCGGCTTCTCCGCTGTCATGCGTCGGCTCCACAGCGCCCGGATTCAAACCGTCGCCGTCGAACCCGAGTCGCCCGATCCCGCGGGGCGGTCACCGGAAATTCCGCGCACGTCGGTTCCTCCGACAACGGGAAACCGAGTCAGCGCGGTGATCAACTGGTCCGCCGTGCCCATAGGAGAAGCTGCGATGTCGGCGGCGTTTCCCGAGGCGCAGCGGCTCGCAGCCGGGGGAGCGTCCAGCATGGAGCAGGACGCCGCCCTCATCCGCCAACTCGGATCCACGCGCAACCCGGCCTCCGAGCACGGCGATGTCCTCATCTTGGTCAAAGGCTGGGAGCCTCCTCTATTGGAGTTTATTGATTTCGTGAAGGCCCTCCGCGGACAACTCGCCGGCGATCGCGCGGAAATCGTCGTCCTACCGGTCGGGCTCGATTCTGATTCCCACGTGGGACTCAACGCCGCCTCCCCTGCTCAACTTAAACTCTGGCGCGACAAACTCGCGCGCCTTGGCGATCCGTCCCTGCGCGTCGCCGCCGATCGTCAGGAGGTCATGGCATGAGCACCCCCACCTTCGCCATCGTCGGTCACCCCAACAAGGGCAAGTCGAGCCTTGTCGCCACGCTCGCCCGGGATGCCTCCGTGCGCATCGGACCTGAACCCGGCACCACGGTGCATGCCCGGGAGTTTCCCATGCGCGCGGGCGGCAAGGTGCTATATACTTTAGTTGACACTCCCGGTTTTCAGCGTGCCCGGGCCGCCCTCGATTGGCTGAAACAGCATGACACCAGCGCCGGTTCGCGCGCCGACATTGTCGCGAAATTCGTACAGACGCACGAACACGAGGATCACTTCCGCAACGAGTGCGAACTGCTTCGTCCGGTCATCGCCGGGGCAGGACTCATCTATGTCGTCGACGGCGCCACCCCGTATGGCCCGGAGTATGACGCGGAGATGGAGATCCTGCGCTGGACGGGACAACCGAGCCTGGCGGTCATCAACCCCATCGGTGAGCCGCGCTTCGTCGAGCCGTGGCGCCGCGCGCTTGAACAGTTTTTCCGCGTGGTCCGCGTGCTGGATGTGATGAAAGCGCCGTTTGATCAGCAGCTCGAATTGCTCCGCGCGTTTGGCCAGCTCCGTGAAACGTGGCGCCAACCGCTCGAGGAGGCCGTCACCGCGTTGATCGAGCACCGCGAACGGCAGAGTGCGGATGCCGCGCGCGTGATTGTCGACATGATCGCCGAGGCCCTGGGCCATCAGGAAACGAAAGATCTCGGTCAAGGCGAAGACCCGGCGCGCCATGCCGCGTCCTTGGAAACCAACTACCAGCGGCGGCTTCGCGCGATCGAAGCCCGGGCGCGGCGGGATGTCGAAAGCCTTTATGGTTTCGACGAACTCGATCGGGAGGAAATCGACATGACCTTGCTCGAAACGGATCTGCTCTCGAAGGAGAGCTGGCTGGTTTTCGGCCTGAAGAAACGCGATCTCGTCGTCGTGAGCGCGACCGGGGGCGCGATCGCGGGAGGCGTGGTCGATAGTGCGTTACTCGGCGCCTCGTTTTTAGCCGGCTCGCTCGTCGGTGGCGTGATTGGCGGCGCGATCGGCTACTTCTCCACGAGCAAACTCGCCGACCTGAAATTGCTGCGTCAGCCGATGGGCGGTGTGCGTCTGCGCTACGGGCCCAGCCGCAATGTACAGTTTCCCTTCGTGCTGCTCAACCGCGCCTTGCTCCACCACACGGTCGTGGAGGGTCGCACGCACGCACAACGCGGCGCGCTGACGATTCGTGACGGCAATGCCGCCGCGATGGAAGCCGTGCAGTTTGTCGGGGACAGCACCCGCGAACTCGCGCGTCTCTTTGACCGCTTGCGGCGCAGCGAGCCGGGCACTGAAGCCCGCGCCGCCGCCCTCGCAGCCCTCACGGATGAGGTCATGAAACTGATGGCGCTCCAGGAAGAAAGCTCGCGCGACCCACATGGGAGCGGCGCCCCGCTGCTGGGCTCGGAACAATAGCACGGCGGTTTGATATAGCGAAGAACCGGCGCCTCCGGCGAGCAATCAATCTTTAAGGCCGTGATGCGGGCCTTCGGGCGTGTGGCGTCACTCCGGAGCACAGACAGGAATCTCTGTTTCACCGGCAAACCAAACCCCGGGGCGACGACTCTCCGGTCCGCTCGTGCGATCATTTAAGCGGAAGCTCGAAACGTCCCGCAACCACACCTCGCACCGTGATATCTTCGTCGATCTCTTCCCAGCGCAACGCAGCACCCCCAACCTCAACTCTGACCTTCTTGAGGTCTTCATCGGACGCATCGCGAAGGCGGCGAAAGCGTGCGGCAGGAAATCCAAAGATGCGACCGTCGTGCAACTCGACGAAAACACTGCGCCCATCAACCCAAGCTCGCAATGCCAAGGCTTCGCTGGCGAGCTCAACGGTTACGACGGGACTCATGGTAGGCACTAAGTAAGACGGCATGATGCTCGAAGACAACTCGCTCGATGAGTCGGACATCGTGCGGCTTGATTCCCTTCACTGCGGCCAACGCGATCGGCTCCAGCCAGTACTTGCATTCGCCATCCGGCGCCCGGATGTGAATGTGCGGTGGCTCAGCTCCTTCATGGGGACTCGCGGTTGACGCTTACCAACCAATCCGGCGCTACGGATTCGGTCGAACCTCCCCGCCGAAATCTTCCCTGGACAGTGCGCCGTCTCGATTCGTGTCGAGGCGCTCAAAGAGGGGTGCTGGTCCTTTGAACGTGTCTCGAAGCACGCGGCCGTCGGCCGCAACGCCTTCGCGTATCCGGACCTGTTCCCAATTCATGCCAGCGCGGGTCGTTGGTGCGCCCGCTTTCGCCTTGGTTCCCGGTGCCGCCGCCATCGCGGATGCGACGCTCTCTGAGGTCTGCGCCTCGCCCAGATTTGACGGCAGCGGTTTCGCCTTCAGCACCCTATCGAAAAAGCTGCTCACCATCGGCGCGATCTCCGGCCCGCCAAACCCCTGGCCATGGCCAGCACCCTTGATGGTGTGGAAATGCACGCCCACGCCGGTTGTCTTGAGCGCGTCGAAAAGCAACTGACTTTGGTTGATGGGTACGATCGCATCCTCGTCACCGTGAACTATGAGGAATGGCGGATCATCTTTAGTCACGTAGGTGATGGGATTCACGCGCGCAGCTTTGTCCTTGTTCTCCATGACCGCGCCGCCGATGAGTTTCGCTTCGGGAGAGTGTGCGGTCGCGTGGCTCTCGTAGCCGGGCGTGGTGACGAACACGGTGAAATCCGTCGGCCCATAGTAATCGCACACGGCCTGCACTCGGCTCGACTGATCGAGATTGGCACCGACATCGAACGCCTTCACGTCGCCACTGGTTCCGACCAACGCAACGAGATGTCCACCGGCGGAACTGCCCCAGACGCCGAAGCGTTGCGGGTCGAGGTGGTAGTGCTTGGCGTTCGCGCGCAGCCAGCGGATCGCGGCTTTGCAGTCCTCGATCTGCGCTGGAAACGTGGCGTGGCCGCTCAGCCGATAGTTGATGCTCGCGACGGCATAACCGCGTTGCGTGTAGCCATTGCGCAACGGCGGGCAGCCTGCCTTGCTGCCGTTTTGCCATCCGCCGCCGTGCACCCAGATGATCAGCGGCAGCGGCCCCTCCGCCTTCTCCGGAACGAACAGGTCAAGCGTGTGCCGCTCGTGACCATTGGCGACGTAGATCAGGTCACGATGCGCCGTCACGCCTGGGGGCACGATGGGAGAAGGTGGTACGCCGCCGGGTCGAGGCTGGCTGTACGCTGGAAGTGCGATGAACGCGAGTCCCACGACGGTCAGCATCAGCATGAAGGAAGGGAGAGTTTTCATGGAAGTCAGGGTTTGGTTCATTAGGAGCAGGAACGCGTTTAGAGTCAGGGAGATTTTATCCGACTTGAGTCGTATGCTTTCCTAAGCCGCCGAGTGAATCGAGCGTCGAGCCCCAAGTCATTGCCTGCATCAGCAAACGGGCCGCCTAGTTCGTCATGCGGCTAAGCCAGTGGCGCCGCCGGATCCAAACCCCCGGAAGATCCAGTTTCCTTCCAATCGCGGCAGGAAGCGTGCGCCGGATTGCTGCGGTCGCGACCGCCCCGAAACACTCTAACGGGCGAATCGGTAGTCATTTCCTCGACAACGCATGTGATCAATTTGCCATCCGCTCCGGGGCGATCTAACTTTTTCTCGGCTTTCCCCAAGCCCACCCGACCACCGCAGCCTCTCGTTGCGCCGCGGTTCCCCGGCTCCGCCGTCACCCCACCCGCTCCACGCCGCCGCCTTCTTAAGCGATCGCCTGAACCGTTCCCACCATGAAACTCGTTTCGTACCTCGCCGTGTTTGCCGTCTACATTAGTCTGCCCGCGCTCAGCGTGGCCGACCACCCCACGGATAAATGGGGTCAACAACTTGGCACCATCCGTTTCGAAGTCTCAGGCAGCGACGCCGCCCGGGACCATGTGGTTCGCGGCGTAAAGCTTCTGCACCACATGATGTACGTCGAAGCGGATCGTGAGTTCGCGGCCGCGATTACCGCAGACCCTGACAGCGCGCTCGCGTACTGGGGCCGCGCCATGACCATGATTCGTCCTCTTTGGCCGGACTCGCCTACGGCCGCTGAGTTGAAGCAGGGCTTGGAGTTCGTCCGGACCGGATTGGCTCGCAATCCCAAGACCGCGAGGGAGCGCGATTATCTGCAGGTGCTCGAGAGCTACTGCGACCAGACGCCCAACATAGGCTACCCGGCCGGCTTGAAACTCCTGGATGAGGGCTGGGGCCAGCTCGCCACCAAGTATCCGAAAGACCTGGACGCGGCGGCGTTCAGCGCCCTCTTCCATCTTGCACCCGCGCGCTTCGTGGCAAAGGACAAGTCCCACCGCATCCAGCTCGAAGCTGCTCAGACGATCCAACAGGTTTTGGCGCAGATTCCGGATCACCCAGGCGCCCAGCATTACAAGTTCCATGCCTACGACTTTCCGATGCTGGCGGATCGCGCGCTGGAAATCTGTGAAAGCTACGGCGCGATCGCCCCGGATGTGCCGCACGCCCTGCACATGCCGACCCATATTTACACCCGGCGCGGCCTGTGGGAAAAGTCGATCGACTTCAACCGCCGCTCCGCCAACGCCGCCCGCAAGATCAACGAGCAGTCCGGCGAAATCGTCCTGCATTATCCGCACGCCCTCGACTACCTCGTGTACGCCTACCTGCAACGTGGACAATATCAGGCCGCCAACGCGATTCGTGAGGAAGTTCTCGCCCTGCCCGGTCCCTACCACGCCGCCAATCGCAGTGGCATCGCCTTCGCCTTGGCCGCCATTCCCGCCCGCTATACATTGGAGCGTCACGACTGGGCCGGCGCGACCCAGCTGAAGTTACATCAGCCGGCCTCGTTTCCCTGGAGCGCCGCGGCGCTGCATTGCGATTCCATCATCCACTTCGCCCGAGCGATCGGTGCGGTCCGTAGTGGTCAATTGGATATGGCCCGCAGCGAAATTCAGCAGCTGGAAGAACTGAATCGTAAGATCTCCGCCGCGTACACGGTGTCGTACTGGGTGTCACAAGCCGAGACGCAACTGCTCGCCGCGCGCGGCTGGTTGAAGTTAAAAGAAGGCGATGCCGAGACTGCTCTCGCTCTCATGCGCCGCGCCACGGAGCTGGAAACGCAAGCAGACAAGGAAGCCGTTACCCCCGGTGAAATGCTCCCGGCCGGCGAGCTCTTGGGCGACATGCTCGCCGAACTGAAGCGTCCCGCGGATGCGCTGGCCGCATTCGAAGCCGTGCTCGTGAGCAGCCCCAATCGTCTCAATAGTCTCTACGGCGCCGCCCGCTCGGCCGAGACGGCGGGTGATATCAGGAAAGCCACGCAATACTACGGGGATCTCACCAAGCTGGTTGAAGCCGCCGACCCGGGGGTGCGCGGCCTGCAGGACGCGAAAGCGTTTCTCGCCCGCTCTGTCAGCTCGCCCCGCGAGTAATACCAGCGACCGCTGTGATTTTGACTGTGGCGCGGCAGCGCCCGATTGAGCCGAAATCAGTGGGTCTCAGCCGGACTCATGCAATCGGAGCGGCTTGTCCCCAAGCCGCTAACGTGTACCCATAGCAGGGTCGTGTCATGAATTGTTCTGGCCCGCTGGCACCGCTCAGGCCTTCCGGCCCGACGACGGCATACAG
>JBBQEG010000227.1:0-8814 GCA_038320495.1 Opitutales bacterium
GGTGGCCGCCCAGCGGCGAAGAGGGGACGCACATCGAGTTCGAGAGGAGGAATGAGGGACATTATATACGAGTGATTAGAGGGTTGATGGGCCGACGTCCTCCGGCCGGGCGGAGGACACGGAGGCCGTTGCTTCTGACCGGAGTGGTCGTTGGATTATTAAGTATCTCCTTTCGACTCAGCTTTCGATTGTAGCAATTTCGATACCCATAAATTTCAACACATCTGCGACCGTGTAGGAGGTTTGTCCGGTAGGAATGAATCGGCTGACCTCTGCGACACCTTCGCCGGCGGTCACCACCGCGGGTTCAGTCGTGCCATTCGCGAGCTGTTGACCATGGCCGATCGCAGCGAACAAGCCGTTGCACAGGCATTTCCGGCCGGAGGTGTCTTCCGCATTGCCTCCCTTGCGTATATAATCCGCTGCGGGCTCGGCCGGGCACCGATAGCCCACCGCTCCATCGGGTTTTACATAGGCTTGTCGCAGGTAGCCCAAATCGCAGACGCGCGCCCGTTGTTCATAGACGGCGGGATCGGAAACCGTGCCATCGAGACTCACCACTTTGAATGGCATCCCGGTGGGCGAGGCGCGCGCATCCGTCAATAAATCGACCGTGCCGGCGGCACTGCGGGCGAGAGCCGCCTGCTTCAATTCGGTCGTGAGCCCGGACTCGGCGCAAAACGCGAAAGCGGTCCCAATCTGTACTCCGGTGGCGCCGCATGCTATCGCTTCCCGCAACTTGTCCGGATGCGCATAGGTGCCCGCCAGCCAGAAGGGTAACCCGAGAGCGCGAATCGCCGCCAAGTCGGCTACATCCCGCGGACCATAAATCGGCTCGCCGCGGGCATTCAAGTGTACCGCTCCCCGCGGAGGCGCATTGTGTCCGCCCGCCGCGATCCCTTCGACGACAAATCCGTTCACCCGCCCGCTCGCTCTGCGCGCCAGGGTCAGGGCCAAGGTCGAGGACGATACAATTGCGAGAAAGTCTGGACGCCGCAGTGCTAATTTAACGCCCGGTAAGAACGCGGCCGGATCGAACTCGATTTTGTCGTCCCGCTCCGGGCCGGCTCCTTCAACGGCGACGCGCAGGCTCACGGGTTGCCACGCCGCCAGACCATCGAGCACGCCCGGAATCATGCGCGGTATCCCCGCACCCATCAGCACGTAATCCACTCCGGCCAGCATCGCTCCGAATAAGGACGCCACCGTCGGCAGTTGGATTTTCTCGAGGAGATTGATTCCGACCACGCCGTCGTGTCCTTCTTTGGCCAGAAACACCTCGGCGAAGTCCGATACGATCGTGAGCTCGATCAACTCCCGCGATGACTCCAAAGTATACAGTGGAGACGACCGGTAGGCCTGGCCTTCGGGCCGGCCGCCGTCCAGCCAGTAGCGCGCGCCAATCCGCGTCGCGGCATCCTGCAACGGACAGGCCGCGAGCGCCCGGCGCATGCTGCCGTCTTCATCGCCATCCTGCAACCGGCGCACCAGAATCGAATTCAGCGCCGTACCCGAAACGACCCCCAGCTGGCCGCAGCGCGAGACCGCCCGGGCCAGCCTCCAGCTTGATACTCCAATTCCCATGCCTCCCTGAATAATTGAAGGGAGATCACGGGACAGAGACGTGCTTCGTTTCATAGACGTAGATACTGGATTCAAGGTGAATCGGTCAAGTCATCGCCCGCAGTTATATTCAGTTTTAGACGCCACCGGCCTCGCGATTATAAACTTATTGGACGAAGAAGCGGAAGGACTGTCTCTCCTCCTCTCCGCGATAGGTGTTTACCTGGGTGGAATAGGTGCTGATTTTAGATCGAATATAAAATAATCTCCGCATCACTTTCGGTGAACACGCGTGGCGGTTTCCGCCAGCGGGTTCTTTTATTTTCTATAGTATAGATGTGCAGTTGTCGTCGCATCGCGCCGGGATGTTTCGAAAGCAGTTGTCCGCTCTCGATATCGAAGGTTTTGCAAATGCGAAATGGCATAACGTCGGGGGTCGCCTCACTCCACGCGAAAGCGGGCGTCTGGTTCAAAGGTGATGACGTGCAGCCGTCGCGGCTGCGCTTGGATCGTGCTTTCCCACCGCAACGGCGTCGAATCCGGCCCGGTGATCAGTTCGATGCGGATCGCATGCTCGCCGACGGAAAGCGGGTGACGCCATTCATCCAGCGCCGGTCCGTCTTTCGATATTCCCATCGCGCGGTACGACCGCTCCTCGGTCACCCCGTCGATGGTCAACCGTACCACGACGGGAGCCCGCTGCGGCTTCGACATCGAGCGACCGCGCATGTGGATGGGCTTCCTGGCGTCTTCGGTGGCGTCCACGGTGTTTTCCGTCACATGGTCCCCGAACGCTTTGAATGAAAATACAAACTCCGGGTTGGCTGGCTCTGGATTTGTGACGCGGAGATGGCTTGGACCGACCGCGGCCACCGCGATTACCAGTGCGAGGAGGACGCCTGCGATCACCATCGTGACCGGATGGCGCCGCGCCGGAAGGAGTGTCGGTTTCACCCCTCCGGTGCGGAACGCGTGCGCCTGCCGCGTGAGATCCGCGGTTCGAGCGGGATCGTAATCCACAACTTGCCACGCCGTTAAGCCACCTGCTCGGTCGGGTCGATAGACCGGAGTGCGAGTGCCGGCGAGCCGCGCGAACACCCATCGATTCCCATCGCGCGCGGCCGCCTCCGTCCGCGCATCGCGTACGATCAGCACACCCCGCGCACCGTGTTTGAGCAGGTGCTCTACAAACATCGGACGCACCCACGATGCGGTGGGCACAAAGTGAACCTGATAGTGGGGCAGCCGCTCGCGCCAACGCGCCGTCGCGAAGAGGGCGAGTCCATTATCAATGTCGCCCGCAATGAGTGCGACCCATGACGATCCGCCGGCGGCGACTGCAGCGGTGATTTCGTTCTCGATTCGGTTCTCCTCCTGACGGGTGTCGAACCACGGCAGCACGATCCCTTCGGAATCGCAGGAACCGGCACATACGCCGCAGCCGACGCACTTCGACACATCGACGAATGCCTGCGACGGGAAGCGTTTGCCGTCGGTCCGCGTCACCATCGTGATCGCATCAAAGGGACAATCTTGCTGACACTGCGTGCACGCATGGCAGCGCGATTGCTCCACCACCGCCTGGTAAGCCATTGGCGCGCGTCGCCGACCGAGCAGCCAAGGGATCGCCGCCGCCAAGGCCATGGTGCCAAACAGAGCCACCCATAAGCCGACAT
This sequence comes from Opitutales bacterium, assembly GCA_038320495.1. GTDB lineage: Bacteria > Verrucomicrobiota > Verrucomicrobiia > Opitutales > Opitutaceae > ER46. The sequence continues at coordinate 3,240 of JBBQEG010000227.1, forward strand.
GCTTGAACCGTAGTGCGAGGGCGAGTGGCGTGAGATACCACCCATCGACCGTGAAGGCCCCGGCCTTGACTGCCATCTCCGCGGGCGCATCCAGCGGCGCCGGAATGAGCAAGGCGGTAAACGCCACGCCGACCGCGATCGCCGTAGTCATTTTCCAACTCGGGAACAGTTTTACCCGACTCACGCGCAGAAGATGAAAGGCCAGACCCACCGCGATCGCGAGGGGTAGCAGCATGTGCAGAAAGAAGACGACGAAGAAGAGCAGGCTCGGCACCAGGCGGTCGGCGATGTACAATCGGCCAAGCGGCTCGCCAAAGATTGGCAGACCATCAAGCAACCGCATCGAGGTGACCGCGACTTGCTGTGCGGGTTGATCCCAGACGAGCCAGTAGCCGGTCCAGCCGATGAACCAGATTAGTCCAATGAGCGCGACGCCCGAGACCCACGGCAGCCAACGGGAACCACTGAACTTCCGCGCAAAGAACATGCGTCCCGCGTGCACGAGGACGAACAGCATCGCCAGATCAGAGCTATACCGATGAATCGCGCGCACCCAGCCACCCAGCGTACGTCCTTCGATCGCAGCCAGGGAGGAATAGGCAAACTGCAGGCTGGGCGAGTACCAGATCAGTAACGCAATGCCGGATACAATCGCGACTGCGAGCGCCGCGTTGGTGGCCGCTCCGGATTGCGCGAGCGGATTGGCCTCCGGCGGCAACCAGCGCGCGATGAATCCGTCGCCCCAGGCGAACGCGTTATCGACGCGAGTTAAAAGCCGTTCGGCCCGGGTCCCGGCGGGAGGTGCCACAGCGGTTCGAATCGGCGAGGTCTCCGGCGAGTGGGTGGACGTTGCAGCCTCGGTCTGCCCTTCGCTTTTCATGATTCGTCCGCCTCGCTGGCCAGCGCGATCAGCCCTTCCTTCAGCCACGACCGGTGGCGCGTATCCAGCGTGAAGCGATAAGCGATCTCGCCGCCGGCGTCGATTAACAGGAATAGATTGGCGTGGTCGATGACGCCCGTGCGCGGATCGCGCACCCGCGCGAAGCCGAGCTTTGTCAGCGTTTCATGCATTCCGGCGACTTCGCCGTTGAGGTATTTGAACTCCGGGTACGTAAACCCATAGGCGTCCGTGATCCGGTCCATTAGGTCCGCTGTGTCTTCCTCCGGGTTAAGCGACAGCGCGACGATCGACACGCGTTCCCGCATCGCTGGCGGCAGGGAGGCGATCAGCGCCTTGGTTTCGATCAGGATTTCCGGGCAGCTCGTCGAGCAGCGCGCATAAATTCCCGTGACCAGCACGACGCGTCCGCGCAGGTCGTCGAACGAGAAAGCCTGATTTTTTTGATCGATGAAACGAAAGTCCGTCGTCGCGAGCCGCGTGCGAATGCGTTCCCCGGGAAAGGGCAGGGGATCGTCCGCGTGCGGATCCGGACGTCCGTAAGCGTACAACGCGGTCATGACGAGCATGGCCGCCAGTCCTCCCGCGATGGCGGACCGGCCGTGCTGCATCCATCCCGCGACGGTGCGCAGCGGCCGGAGTCCGCGGCGCCAGAGATAGGCGGCGATCGTGACCACAAATGCCGGCTCGAGCAACATGACCCACACCGCTGCCCACTCCATCGCGCCGGTGCGGGCGTCGTACCGAAAACACCACTGTTTGAACTCCCGGGAGAATCCGCCCCATGCTCCGGTGCTCTCCGGCGCAAAGACCACCGCGAGCAGAAACACTTCATACACGAACGCGGCCGCGAGCAGAAACAGCGAAAAGCCGGTGCCCGTGAAAAACCCGCGTACGCCTGTGAGCGCGGTCGTGTCCGGGGGAATGGTGGAAGTGGACATGGAACGGGTTGTGGTGGAGTTGCGCTTTATATATAGCGTGGGCGCCGCGTCACTTCACTGGCCACACGTCCGCGAGCGCCTTCCAGTTCGCGAAGTAATAAACTGCAAAGCAGGCGAGGAACACCGCGGTGAGCGCCATGGTGCCTTTCATGGCCCAATGATCTTCGGCGAGTGAACCGGCCTTGGTGCCGACCATGGCTTGCGCGGTTCCCCAGTCCGCCATCGGCCGACCGGCGTTCTTTTCGCCGAAGAGGATGGTGCCGACGCATAACACCACGAAGAGCAGCAACCCAATCACGGCGATGATCGCGCCCATGCCCATGACGCCGAGGAAGAGATGGGCCGCGGCACCGAAGATGCCGGCTGGCTCGATGTCATAGCTGCGGCGCGGTACTCCCATGGAACCGGCGAAGGACATGCCGAGCGAAACCAGCAGGATCCCGCCGCCAAACAGCCACGGTTGGACCCGGGCCAGTCCGCGCCAGATGAAGTCGCGGCGGAAGATCAGCGGTATCACATAATAGGTTACAGCCATGAAGGCGAGGGTGGTGCCACCGACGACCGTGGCATGAAAGTGGCCCGTGATGCGCAGCGTGTTGTGCGCGATGATGTTGATCTGCTGCGTGCCGAGGGTGACCCCGGTGATGCCACCGATGAAGCCGAAGATCAGCACCGAGAGCACGAAGCCGGAAAACGCGGGATTGCGCCAGGGCGCCGAGGTCACCCAGCCAAACAGGCCTTTGATATAGCCTTTTTCCCGCATCGCGACTTCCACCGAGGCCGGGACCGTGAACCCGTGGATCATCGAGGCGAGCACCGCGAGGTACATGGCATACGAGGTATTCCAGATCTTCCATGCGGAGCCTACGCCTGGATCGACCAGAAGGTGATGCGCCGAGGCGAGATTGATGAAGAGGATATAGAGCACGAACGCTCCGCGGCACACGGTCTCGTTGACGGGTTTTGCGCCCGTCGAGAGGTTCGCGATGAGGTACCAGATTGCGACCATCGCGCAGACGTTGACCTGCTGGGATTGATGGCCGAGACCCCACCAGATCATCCGGTACCACATCGGGTCCGGTTGGGCGGTCCAGCCCATCGAGTAGGTGAAGGTGGGAATCATTACAATCGCGCCATGGAGGAGCGTCACGACTGCGATGATTGCCGCCGCAAGGGCGCCGAAGGTCACCAATGGGAGCGAACCTTCATAGGTGCGATCGCGCTTCGCTGTATATAGCGTCGCAAAGAAGTTGAACACGCCAATCAGCGTCCCGACGGCAACGAGAATGATGCCAAGATAAAAGGCCGGATGCGCCAGGAGCGGAAGATAACTGGTCAGCAGGACGTCTGCTTTACCCTGCAGGATGACGGTATTCACCGTCACCGCACCGGTCAGCATCATCCCGAACGACAACCAGGCGACCTTGGGTGAAAATAATCGGGCCTTCAGCGGCACGGTGCAGGCGAAGTAGAGTACGGCGACCTCGAAGAACAGGATCCAGAAGATGAGCATGTTGAGCCCATGGAACGTCAGGACGCGGTAGAACCAGTCGACCCGCAGGAGATGGACGAATTGCCAGCGGGTGAGGGCGAGCAGGATGGCCGCGATGCCGCCGAGGAGGAGGAAAACGACCGCGGAGACGGCGTTCAGTTTGATGAAGCGTTGCGCGGTGAGACAGACCGATAAGCCGGTCGTGTCGCAGAGCCGAAATCCCGGTCCCGCTGCGGGACGAACCGGCGCCGGAGGAGGAGAGGTGAATGTGAGGGAGGACATTTTGACGAAGGTGTCGGAAGCTGCGGTTGGACGGGGGCCGGTTACTCGACGAGGATCTTGCCGATCATCTTGTCGTGTCCGATGCCGCAGAACTCGTTGCACACGATCGTAAATTCACCCTTCGAGGTCGGAGTCAGCGTGAGCACGTGATCATAGCCGGGAAGAACCTGGAAGTTCATGTTCAACGGTTGGAGCGAGAAACCGTGCTGGAGATCGAGCGACGAGAGATGCACGCGATACGTTTCGCCCTGGCGGAGTTTCAGCACCGGATACCACGCCCACATGCGTCCGATGAGGTACGCTTCGCCACCGGGAGCCGGCTCGACAATGGGCGTTCCATTCAATTCGCCCACCTTGTTAGCCGCGACAAACTGTTCGGTCCGGGCGAGGAAGGCCGCGGGCTCGACTGCGTAGGCTTCACCTCGGCTGTTTTGTTTACCGCGAAAATGCCAGAACGGCATCATCAGGCTCAGCACAAAGCACCAGAGCAGCGCGAGGCCGATCCAAAGTTTCTCGGCGCCTTCAGGGGCGCGATACCAACCGCGTTCAGGAATTGCCAGACTCATGATAGTGGTTCCTCAGGGCAGGGTTGCGGGTTGGACCATTCCGAGTTCGACCCATCCCCACAGTGTATAGGAAAGGAGCGGGATGAGGACGCCGAGCACCAGGAGGAGCCAGGTATTGTCCATCAGGCGTTTCAGCAGGGGATCTTTGGTTTCGTTGTTCATGGAGGGGAAAGTTACGACGTGGCCGATGACAGGGTGGACGATGGGCGCCAGCCGCGGCGCATTTCGCGCAAAATCAAAAAGAGGAACCAGAGCCCGCCGGCGACGGCCACGAGACCGCCGAGGCCCATGACGACCAGTCCGGTTAGTTCGCCCGCGCTGCGCACGTGTTGCTCCGCCGCATAGGTTTTGCGGCCGAGTCCGTAGGCGCCGCCAATGGCAAACCCGAGGACGAACACGGTCTGGCCCACGCCGAAGAGGGCGAGCTGCCGTTTCGCCGCCTGCCATAACTGTTCACGGCGGGGACCGGTGCACAAATTGCGGCCGACCCCTTCACAGAGGAAATAGGCGGCGGTCATAAAGGCCACCGTCACCGCGCCCAGCGAGGCGTGATAATGCGCCGGAACGAGCGTGGTTGAACCGCGAATACAAGCGCCCAGGATCAAGCCGAAGACGGCGAGGCCGGCGCTGGCAATAAACCCCGTCAACGCGGTCCGGGCGGCCCGGCTCCGCGATGGTTGGTTCTTTCGATTTCGAATCAGGTGGCGGGCGCCAATCACCAGGACAGTGACAATCGCGGGGAAGATCGCCCAGCGCATGAGCTGCGTGGCGCCCGTATGATACAGCGAATCCATCGTCCCTCGGACGGTGAGCAACGGCATGATGGCTTGTGGCAGCACGAGTGCGCCAAAGATCAGCCGCGCAGCGGAGGCTCGGAGCACGGGTGTGCCGGTGCTGCGCTCGATCAGCCAGAGCCACACGGCGAGCATCGCGCAGGCGTTCGCCGCCTGCAGCACGTGGCCGGGACCCCACGCGAGGAATTCTGCGCGTGTATAAACATCCAACCCCTCGGGCAGTCCCGCGCGGGCTGAAACCCAGGTCGCGGCGGCGAAAACGACGGTGACGGCGGCTGCCTGCAGGCCGATGGAGACATCCGCGGGCAGCGTGGCTCGAAGGGCGGCGCTCGGAACGGCGAGTTGGGAAATAAAGAAAAACAGGGTGCCGACGAAAAACGCGGCCAGTCCCGCGGCGAAGAGGGGGTGGTCGATCACGGGGACATAGTTCGCGAGCACGGGTTGCGCGCCTTTGACGAGAGCGCCGGCGAGCATCGCGAACACTCCGGCGACGGCACCGAAGAACGCCGCCTTTTGTATCCGGTTTCCACTGACGGAGGAGCGGAACGCCAGCATCGCCGCAAGAAAGGCGTAGAACCACACCACCAGAGCGAGATCGACGT
>JBBQEG010000228.1:0-8808 GCA_038320495.1 Opitutales bacterium
GGGCGATGCCACTGATCGGCATGCCACAGCAGCGCGATTTTTTCCTGCGCGCCCGCGAGAGAAATACGAAATGTATCCTCGTTCCCGCGTTGTCCCATCGAGGGGGTGAGCGCGTCGGCAAGAACCTGCTCGACGTCGTCGAACGTTAGCGGGTCGCCGCTGATTTTCCGCACCTCGGGCGCGGGTTCATCTTCGTCGAGAAGCTGTAGCGCCCCGACGCAATCGCGACCGATTTCCCGTAAGAGATCGAAGGCTCCGTCTGTCGCCGTCTGAAACCGTCGTTGGATACGTTCGCGAATCTGTCGATTGTCCGGCAGGAGATTGTCGAAGAAGGGCGCGACCTGATCACGATACGGCTCAAGAGAAGGCCGCAAAGGAAGGGAGAGCGAAATCGGGCGCGCCGCCGGAGACGCGAGCCACGAGTCCGCATAGACAAACTCTTGGCTGCCGCTGGTGGGCACGCGCCAGTAGCCGACTAACTCTCCGTTCATCCAAAGCGCAAGCGCGCGTGATTTCTTGGCGCGGCCCATCGGTTACCAGTCGGAACGTTTGTCGGAAGCTTGCCGACGGCGGATCACCAAATCGAGATCCAAGGCGGAAAGTAGCTTGAACACCCGCGCCAAGCTGCTGCGGCCGGGATGTGATTCAATCTCCGAAACGGCGTTCTGAGGAAGCCCCACCCGGGAACCGAGCACGGCTTGGGTCAGTTTGCGGTCGCGGCGAAATCCCTTCAGCACCGCTCCCAATTGATCAGGAGTTTTGATTGGATAGTCCATGTTATCGGTAAAGAAGATAATCCTAATTTATCGCTTAAACAATATAAAATGGTTATATCGCTTATACCCATGTTCAATCAGATCGTCCTCTACCCATTTATATTTCAGGGTGAAATCAGCTTTCGTACGGATGGTCGTTTCTGGTCCGCCTACGCCGAGCCTTCGGCGTGACAGGTCCGCTTTTTTACGCCGGGGCTTCGGCGTGACGGGTCCGCTTTCTGACGCCGAGGCTTCGGCGTGACAGGTCCGCTTTTTTACGCCGAGCCTTCGGCGTGACGGGTTCATGGCGTTCAGAAGTGGCGCTGGGCGAAGGCTCGGCCGGAGCCGGATTTCAAATAGCGCTCGAAAGATCGGGCGCGCGCTTCGTCGCTGAATGCCACGGTGGTCTTGATCCGCCACGGTCGCGACGATTTCGTCGAGGGAACTGAACCGGCATTGTGCGCTTCAAGGCGGGCACTCAAATCAGCGGTAAAGCCGACGTAATAGGCGTCTGCTCGAACCACCGATTGAAGCATATAAACGTAGCGGAATGAGCCCACGCCAGGATCGCATGGAGTGTTCAGGCGCGGATCAAGGGCTGGAAATAACGGAATTAGGGGGCGCCTACGCCAAGGCTGCGGCGTAACTGCGTCGCTTTTATTGGGCGTGTCCGCTTTCCATCGCCAAGGCTTCGCCGTGACAGCCTCCGCCTTCGCTCTACTTAGGCGAAGGCTGGCGTCCCCACGGGGATTCGAACCCCGGTTCTTACCGTGAAAGGGTAGTGTCCTAGGCCAGACTAGACGATAGGGACTAACGTTGGAGCCGGGCACCGTACGGCGCCACCCCGGCTGCGCAAGGTTAAAGTTTAGGGTTCGAAATGCGCTCACTTTTTTCGCGACCTTTGGCCGACCCTCGCCCAAAAAAATCCCCGGCATGACGTTTTCCGAAATTTCCGCTGCACTCCCTTCCCAAGCGATAACCCGCTTTGATGATCTGCCGTTCCCCAAGGTCGCCTCCGGTAAGGTCCGAGAGATCTTCGACTTGGGCGACGCCCTCCTTCTTACCGCCAGCGATCGGTTGTCCGCCTTCGATGTGGTCCTGCCCGACGGAATCCCGGGAAAGGGCGCCATCCTGACCCAGATCAGCAACTGGTGGTTCAGCCAGACCACCGGGACCATTCAAAATCACCTGTTGCCCGACCAACCCGCCGAGTTTTCTCGCCGCGGCATCCTTGATCGCGACCTCCAGCTCCGCAGCATGGTCGTGCGAAAACTCAAAACCGTCCCCGTCGAGTGCGTCGTCCGCGGCTATCTCGCCGGCAGCGGCTGGTCTTCGTATCAGAAAACCGGATCCGTCTGCGGAATCACACTCCCTCCCGGTCTGCGTCAGGCCGATCGGCTCCCCGAGCCGCTGTTCACGCCCACCACCAAGGCTCCGAAGGGCGAACACGATGAGGCGATTACGGACGCACAAGGCATCGCCATCGTCGGACCTGAGCTTTACGCGAAACTCAAGGCCACCAGCCTCGCCTTGTACCAGTTTGGCCATGCTCGGGCGGCGCGCGCCGGGATGATTCTCGCCGACACCAAGTTCGAATTTGGCACGGATCCGGACGGAAATCTCTGGCTTATCGACGAACTCCTCACTCCTGACTCGTCACGCTATTGGCCGGCGGACCGTTACTCCCCCAATCAGTCCCCTCCCAGTTACGATAAACAGTTCGTTCGCGATCATCTGCTCGCGATCCGCTGGAACCAGAAACCGCCCGCGCCGCACTTGCCGAATGAAGTGATTCGGGGAACGCAACAAAAGTACCTCGCCGCGCTCCAAAGCTTGCTGGGGTCGTAAAATCAAAAGAACCATGGACGGCGACGTCCGGAACGCGGTTCGAGCGTCAATCGCTCCGCCTCGATTGTTTCCAACCTCACCAGGTGTCCGTACGGAAAGGCACAGCAGGCAGCCCCGCACCGTTATAGAGATTAGCTTCGGGCGCGTTGCTCCACGCATACCGCACCGCGACCGGTTCGCGCACGGCCGATGCGGTGACAATCAGCGTATCCCGATCAATCCGGCCCGCCGCCGGGTGAAAAACGCGATCAGCTCCCGCGAGTTGCAACGACTGCACCGGTTTGTCCCGGGCGATCAAGCCGCTGCTCGCATGCGTGAAGCGCACGCGCAACCCAGCCCCTTCCCGGTTAACACGAGTAAACGTCGGACCGGTGTCATCACCCACGATGTCATAGACGCGATTGCGCGCGAGCAGCGCCAGCCTGCGCCCGACTTCCTGTTTGTTCGTGGGGTGAATGTCGTTCGGATTGCCGATATCGATCGCGAGCGCCTGGCCTGTATTGGGCAAATCGAGGGTTTGCGTCTGGGCCTCACGGAGCTGCGCGTAACTGATCCCGTTGGCATCACCAGCAGCGGCGAAGTTCGCGAGGTTGACCCAATAGAAGGGCAAATCGCCCTGCCCGAAATGCGAGCGCCACGCGGTGATCATGGCACTGAAAAGCGCACGATACTCGGACGCACGGTTGGCATTGCTCTCACCTTGATACCACAACGTTCCTCGGATCGCGTAGGGCAACAGCGGATTGATCATGCCATTGAACAAGCCTCCTGGCGTCCACGGATCGCCTGGTCCACGAGGTGGACGCGGCCGCGGGGTTTTCGCCAGAAAAGCGTCGTGAATCGCCTTGCCGCGCGTCTTCGCGGCGTCCTCCGCGCGGGTCCACTCGGCGAGCCGCGCATCAAACGCGATTTTCTGCGCGGGAAATTCCGCGACCGTCTGCGACCACCGTTCATCGACGACCCGGAACGCAGGATCGCTGGCGAGCGCCGCCGGGCTCATCCACGCCTCGACCGGCGTGCCGCCCCAACTGGAGTTGATCAGCCCGATCGGAACGCCCGTCTTCAGATGAATGTCGCGAGCGAAGAAATAACCGACCGCGGTGAATGCAGCCACATTGTCCGCCGTCGCGGTTTGCCAGCCGCTGGTGGCAACCGCGTCGGCCGACGTTTCCGCCACGGTCTGCGTTATCTTGACGTGTCGAATTAATGGATACCGGGCGGCGGCGATTTCCTGCGCCGCATCATCGGCGCGGCTCACCGGCATGACCATGTTGGACTGGCCCGAGCAAAGCCACACCTCGCCCACAAGAATGTCGCGGAGCAAAATCGTGTTTTCACCAGATACGACCAGGTCACTCCCCGTCGCGCTCGCCGGAACGGGGTCGAGCAACACCAGCCAGCGTCCATCGGCGGCGGTCGTCGCCTCTCGTCGCTGCGAACCGAAGCTCACAGTGACTTTTTCGCCCGGTTTGCCCTTGCCCCAAATCGGAACGATGCGATCGCGTTGGAGAACGGCCCCGTCCGTAAAAAGCGGTGCGAGCGTGACGCCCGCGCGCGCGTAGCCCGCTACGAGAACCAAGATCCAAAGGAAAGCGGTGCGCACTATCGTCGTCATTGAAACGTTACGCTACGCAGTCAGTGCGCTATTCCGAGCGAGAACATGCCAAAGCCTACGGCATGGCACACAGGCTTGTCCGTCCAACCCCATCCACATTACACCGGCTAGAATCCTTGAATGGCCAAACGTAGTGTGAACAGGTCAAGTTTTCCCAACCTCAGATTCTTTAACCGCGGATTACACCGATCTCGCGGATAAGACCGAGAATACCTCTTATTATCCGCTCCATCCGTGTAATCCGCGGTTGCTCGATGTTTGAGCCTCAACGGTCTATGGCTACGCCTCGCTAGGAATCACCCGGATCCGACGGGGCGCCACGCTGATTTCCCCACGCAGCACTCGTTGTTTTCGTTCGCAGCTGAATCAGCCTCGATGACACGTCCGCGGCCTTGCCTGCAGGAACCCGTCGCACAACATGACGGCATGCCCCACCGTCGTTTGCTCCTGGCCTTGTCGCTTGCTCTCGTCGCCGAGTCAGTCGCCGCGGACCCGGATGGATTCAATTACGACGAAGCCAAAGTACCGGCGTATACCCTGCCCGCTGCGCTGGTCCTGAACAATGGGACGCGCGTCACCGACGCGAACACGTGGCGCACGCAGCGCCGGCCGGAGTTACTCGAAGTATTTTCCCGTGAGGTTTACGGCCGCACGCCCGCGGGTCGGCCGGACAAGATGCATTGGGCGGTCACCGCCGTGGAGCCCGCGGCACTCGGCGGAAAAGCAGTGCGCAAAGAGGTAACAATCTGGTTCACCGAAAAAAAGGATGGTCCCAAAATGCACCTGCTCATCCATCAGCCGCGCCCGCGTGGGACGGAGAAGGCATCGTGGCCGGCGTTTTTAGGTTATAATTATTACGGCAATAATAGCGTGCACCCCGATCCGACGATTACGCTTTCAACGGCGTGGATGCGGCCCAACGCGGCGCAGCGCATCGTAAATAACCGGGCCACCGAGGGCACCCGTGGGACCCATACCGAACAGTGGTCGGTCGAGACCGTGGTCGCTCGGGGTTATGCGAGTGTCACGATGTATTATGGCGATGTATGCGAAGACCGCGGTGAGGGCCTTACCAAAAGTGTGGGCACGCTGTTTGGAACGGGCGCGGTGGAAAGCCGGCGACCTGATGAATGGGGCTCGATCGGCATCTGGGCCTGGGGCCTCAGCCGCGCGCTGGATTATCTGGAAGCGGATCCCGACATCGATGGACGCCGCGTGGCGGTACTGGGCCATTCGCGGCTGGGCAAGGCGGCTTTGTGGGCGGGCGCACAGGATGAGCGCTTCGCCCTCGTGATCTCCAACGAATCCGGCTGCGGCGGGGCCGCTTTGAGCCGGAGGCGGTACGGCGAGACGGTGGCCCGCATCAACCGGTCATTTCCCTTCTGGTTCGCGAAGAACTTCCGGACGTACAGTGATCAGGAGGACACACTCCCTATCGATCAGCACCAACTCATCGCGCTCATTGCGCCGCGAGCGGTGCACGTGGCGAGCGCGGAAGAAGACAAGTGGGCCGACCCGCGCGGGGAATTTCTCAGCGCCAGGCACGCGGAGCCCGTTTACGCCTTGTTCGGAAAAAAAGGCCTCGGCGTCTCCTCGATGCCCGCCGTCAATCAGCCGGTCCTCGGCGATGCGATCGCCTACCATATCCGCGACGGCAAACACGATGTCACGGCCTTCGACTGGGCGCAGTATCTGAATTTTGCGGACAAGGTATTGAAGAAGTAAGTACAAGTCGTTCGTGAAGGTTGTCCTGATGCAACCGACGAACGCGGTGTTGAGATGCCGAAGCAGGATTCCTTGCCGGTCAGACATCATTGCGCCGCAGGAACCCCGGATCACCTCAATTTTCAGCTCCTTCCGTATAAGCGCCGCAATCCATCGAGCTGGCTTGCGGCGCCCTCGTGCCTCAGCTGTTAATGACATTCGTGTCGTCAGCATCTTGTAGGGCCTGCGCTTGCGCACGGCCGAGGACCGTGGCGCAACACGTCCCGGAAGCCGCGAGCAAGCTCGGGCCCTACGTCGGACTCAACCCGCACGTTCCGCGCCGCAATCCATCGAGCTGGATTGCGGCGCCCTCGTTGCCTCAGCTGTTAATGACATTCGTGTCGTCAGCATCTTGTAGGGCCTACGCTTGCGCACGGCCGGGAGACGTGGCGCGACACGTCCCCGGAAGCCGCGAGCAAGCTCGGGCCCTACGTCGGACTCAACCCGCACGTTCCGCTCCGCTATCCATCGAGCTGGATTGCGGCGCCCTCGTTGCCTCAGCTGTTAATGACATTCGTGTCGTCAGCATCTTGTAGGGCCTGCGCTTGCGCACGGCCGAGGACCGTTGCGCAACACGTCCCCGGAAGCCACGAGCAAGCTCGGGCCCTACCCCCGAATCAGCCGAGGATCCCGCGGGTCTTGCACGCGCTCCAGCTTACGCGAGCAGCTTGTTTACCACGTGCCCATGCACATCAGTCAGGCGGTAATCGCGACCCTGAAAGCGATAGGTCAGCCGGGTGTGATCAAAGCCGAAGAGGTGCAGCAGCGTGGCGTGCAGGTCGTGCACGTGTACTGGTTCTTTGGTTACGTTCCACGCGATGTCGTCAGTCTCACCGACGACCTGGCCGCCTTTTATGCCGCCGCCGGCGAGCCACAGGCTGAAGGCGTTGGGATGATGATCGCGGCCGGTCACGGCTTTGGAACCGGGACGGTTTTCGCCCAGCGCCGTGCGCCCGAATTCCGAGCCGCACACCACGAGCGTATCCTCGAGCAAACCACGTTGCTTGAGATCCTTGATGAGCGCGGCAATCGGCTGATCCGCCATCGCGCAGTTGTGCGGCAGCTGCGTGTTGATCCCGCTATGATGATCCCACGAAGCGTGGATGACCTGCACCACGCGCACGCCGCGCTCGACCAGGCGGCGCGCCATCAGGCAATTCCGCGCAAAGGTACCGAAGAGGCCCGTGCCGCCAAGATTGGTGCCTTCAAATTTCGGCTCCTGGCGGTCGACGCCATACATGTCGAGGGTCGCCTGGGACTCACCGGAAAAGTCCATCAGTTCCGGAGCGGCGGTCTGCATGCGAAATGCGAGTTCATACGCCGCGATGCGACTCTCGATTTCAGGATCCGCGACCTCTGCATGCCGCAGTGCATTGAGCTGCGAAACACCTTCGATACTGCGTCGCTGCATCTCGGACGTAATCCGGGCCGGATTCTCCAAGTTCAATACAGGAGTGCCGTCATTTCGAAACATCACACCGGAATATTTCGACGGAAGAAACCCGCTCGACCAACTCGCCGAACCGCCGGGCACGCCGCGCCCCACTGCGATCAAGACCACGAACTCCGGCAGGTTTTTCGATTCGCTGCCCAGACCATAGCTCAACCACGAACCAATGCTGGGACGACCCGAAATGGCCGAGCCGGTGTTCATCAGGAGCTGACCCGGGACATGATTAAACTGATCCGTGTGCATCGAGCGCACGAGACAGATGTCGTCAGCGATGGAACCGATGTGCGGGATCAGATCCGACAACTCCATCCCGCACTGGCCGTGGCGCTTGAACGTGCGTGGCGTGCCCATGATCCGGGCGGATTCCTTCGCCAGAAACGCAAACCGCATGTTCGCCAGCATCGATTCCGGCAAGGCCTGGCCGTCGAGCTCATTGAGCATCGGCTTCGGATCATACAGATCCATCTGGCTCGGCCCGCCCTCGAGATAGATATAAATACAATTCTTCGCCTTCGGTTTGTGGTGGGTCGGACGGACGATGCCGCCGGCCGAGGTCGCGGCGAGCAGGTTGTCGCCATTCAACAACTGCATCAGCGCCAGGCCGCCGACGCCGCCGCAGGACTGCATGAGAAATTGTCGTCGGTTGAGCATGAGTGAATGCGGTTTACTCGCGGGTGATAAATTCGTCGAGATTCATGATGACGCGGGCCACGGCGATCATCGCCAACGTGCCATCCCCATTCGTCAGTTGAAGCTGATCTTGATAAAGTGAACGAAGCGCCACAAGCTCCGGCGGTTTGGGCGGGCGGCCCATGCAGTGGGTGAAACCGTGCTGCAGTCGCTCCGCAATGTCGCCGGGTTGTGCCGCGAGATGTTCGCCGAGCTTCGTGCTGCATTCGAAGAACACCGGGTCGTTCAGCAGGGTGAGCGCCTGCAGGGGCGAGTTGGAGCGCTCCCGCTGAAAACAGGCGACGCTGGTATCCGACGCGTCGAACGTCAGCAGCATCGGATACGGGACATTGCGCCGCAGATGCACGTACAAGCCGCGGCGATACAAATCTTCGCCTTTGCTTTCCGGCCAGGTCCGGTTGCGGCCAAACGCCAGGACAAATTCCGGCAGTGGCGGAAACACGCTCGGACCGCCGATCTTGCGATTGAGCAATCCGCTTTGCGCAAGAAAAACATCGCGCACGACCTCGGCTTCGAGACGATGCCGGCTTTGGCGGGCGAGAAGTACATTGAGCGGATCGCGGTCCACCAGATCCGGTCGATTGACCGACGATTGCCGGTACGTGGCCGAGGTGAGCATCAAGCGGAGCATCTGCTTGCGACTCCACCCCACCCGCACGAACTCGGTGGCCAGAAAATCGAGG
>JBBQEG010000229.1:0-8804 GCA_038320495.1 Opitutales bacterium
GGGGACTGGCCGGCGCAAAGGCGTTCCCCGCGAGTTCCATCGTCCCTTCATCAGCAGTGTGAGCGCCGCTCAGCACCTTCATCAACGTGCTTTTGCCCGCCCCATTTTCACCAATGATCGCGTGCACTTCACCCGGCGCGAGCTGAAGCGACACGCCGCGCAGGGCATGAGTCGCGCCAAAGCTCTTCTTGATCCCCGTCAGCCGTAATGCGGCTGCCGGCCCGAGGTCCGTCATCGCGTGATTCGCCCCAAGGGAGGCGAAGGCGACCCTGAATGACGGAAAGGCTGAAGCCACGAGCAAGCTCGGGCCCTACGCATTAAGGTCAGCACGCTCACTTGAGGTACTTGTCGAGCGGCGGGTTGACGATCTCGGCCATCTCCGGCGAGTTGAAGTTTGCCTGCGTGACAAAACCCACACCGGTGTCGACGACGGGTTCAACCTTCTTGCCCTGCAACACCGCGACGATGGTTTTCACTCCAAGATAACCCATGCGCATCGGGTTCTGCACGACCATGCCTTGAATATCGCCGGCCTTCAGTCCGGCGTTCAGGGTCTCACCGGAATCAAACGCCACGAACTTGATCTTGCCGCCCGCGAGGCCGGCGTCACGCAAGGCCAACAACATGCCGGCTGCGGAGGATTCATTGGCCGCAAATACCCCGTTGAGTTGCCGGCCGTGGCGGTTGAGCAGATTCTCCGCGGTCCGCTTCGCGGTATCACGGGTGGCGCCGGCGTGCTGATCGGTCGAGACCAGTTTGATGTTTGGAAAATCCTTGCGCATGATCTCGAGGAACCCCTCCTCGCGCGCTTCGGTGCTGGCCGAGCCAACGGCATAGCGGAGCATCGCGACGTTGCCTTTGCCGCCAAGCATCTTCCCCAGCTCGCGCGCGGCCATGCGGCCGCCTTCGCGATTATCGGTCGCGACAAATGCCGCCTGCGCTTTCGAATCAAGTCCGGAGTCAATGATGACAACCGGGATCTTCCCGCGGGCGGCCATCTCCACGGGCCCGGCCAAGGCCTTGCGATCCAGCGGGGCGAGCACGATGCCATGGACGCGTTGCGCGATGAAATTCTCCACCACCTGCACCTGCTGCTCACGATCGTCCTCCTTCAACGGGCCTTTCCAAATGATCTGCACCGTGACGCCTTCCGCCTTCAATTCCTGCTCGGCTTTTTTCGCGCCGGCATGAATCGATTTCCAAAACTCGTGGGTCGTCCCCTTCGGGATCACCGCGATTTTGTAGGCTTCAGCGGCCGTGGCGAGCGAAGCGCTGGCAGCGAGGAGCGAAAGGGCAAAGAGGAACTTCTTCATGGGGAAAGAGAACAAAAGGTCGGGGGAAGGCCGTGGACTACGGCCGGAGAGGGAAAACGATGGCTGCGTCGAAGAGAAAGGAGTTTCCCGGCAATTGCAGGGAAAATTTTCGAAGACCGTCACGCCGTATCAAGGCGTTGTCGGCCGCCCGCTCTCTCAACCCCTATACGCAGTGATGCAATCTAAATGAAGAACCTCAGGCCTAATTCTCAGGATCTTCAGCGGATAAACGCGAGGCCGCCCCGTGCGAATCGGGATAATCGCCCCGCAGGACAGCCCGGCGAATCCAGCCAAAAAAATGCAGCGCGTCAGGTTCGACGCGCTGCCTGAAAGAAATCACTCCGAGCGCAGGTGAAAAACACGTGCCTCGGGTTATGAGCGATACGACGTTTAGAAGCGGGTACCGAGACTCAGAAAAAACCCGCGTTTCGGAGCAAAAAACCCGTCAGAGCCTTCTCGATACAGTTTATCGGTGAGATTCTTGACGTTGAGTTGAGCTTTCACGTTCCGACCAGCGAGCACGAACCGCTTTGAGATCATCAGATCGAAAACCGTAAAGGAGGGGATCTCGATGATATTTTGCGGGTCGCCAGACATCCGAGCGGCATCGCTGTGACGCAAGCCGGCGCCGATCGCCAGGCCCTTGGCTGGTCCATCCCGGAATTCGTAGCGGTTCCAGACGGTATAACTGTTCTCGGGATTATAGTTAAGCGGCGCTCCCACGCGATTCGGGTCGTTGGACTTGGTTACCTCGGCCTTGCGAAAATGGTTCGCAGCCACGATCAGCTGATAGTTGTCAGTGGGGGACCAATTAATTTCTGCTTCAAGGCCTTGAGACGCCTCTGTATTGCCAAAAATGAAGAATGGGGTTCTACCGAGGGTGGCCTCGCGCACGGTGTCGCGGAAAGCAAGATTGCCCCGCTCGAGATCATACACCGTGACGGTTGAAACCAGGCGACCGGCGAAAAGCTCGGTCTTGATTCCGAAGTCAGTGCTCTTGCTTTCGATTGGTTCCGAAGCGTTGCCGTCAGCATCAATGGAAGCGTTCGGCTCAACCGCCCGGCTGGCGTTCACGAAGACTGAAACTTCCGGCGTCAGCTTATAGAGAACAGCGGCCTGCGGAGTCCAACCTGGATCGGCTCGGCCCTCGTCATAATTGGAGAGGACGCCGGGGGTAAGTTGCGTATTGGTGACCGGCCGGCTGAAGTGGGACGTCTGCGAGAATTCATTATAACGCGTGCCGTAAATGACAAACAACCGTTCCTGCAGGAACCGGCTTTGACCAGCGAAAAAGTAGGACGTCTGTTCTTCGTAGGTCGTGCGGCGGATATTGAAATCCTGGCCACTCGCCGTCATCCCGGCCGTCGTGCTGACGGGCGCGTCAACGCCCGCACGGAAGTTGAAAATATTCGCACCCAGCGGCGAATTGTTATAACGGCTGTTATTGCTCGAAAAATAGCCGGGACGCAGGAAATTAACCTTCTGGAACTCACCGCCAAGCTGGAAGGTGTGATTGCCGCCCAGCGCGTCGACGCGGTAGGTGAGTTTGGTGTCGGCATTCCAAGAATCACGAATGTTGATGAAGTGCTCGAAGTTGAACCGGAGGGACCCGTCAGCATACGGATTTGTGTTACCGTTGTTCGGCTGCAGCCCGGTGGTGTTGTCATACGCCTGATTGAGATCCGTCTGCCACACGAGCGAATCAGTAATCTTCAAGAGGTAAGACAGGTCCAGCGTGCGGGACTTCTGAGTCTGGCGCGCGTCGTTGGTGATTGAGATCGTCCGGCCCTCTGGATCAGTCGGTCCATACACGGGCGCGAAAGTATCAAACGTTGGCACGAAGGTCGGTGTCCCCGGGGTTCCGGAAAACCCCTGGCTATTGAGCCAGGAGCGAAGATGGGAAGCCGCAGTCGTAGTGACTTGATTGGCGGCCGGAACCGCTGGATTAAACAGATAGCGCGAATTGCTGATTGCCCGGCTTCCATATGAGCTCTGATAAAAGCGCGAGCGGTTGATCCCCTCGACCTCGAAGGTGAGGCTTTGGTTTTCTCGCGGCTTCCACGTCAACGTGACATTACCATACGTTTCGCGGAGGAACTCAAACTGCTTGTCTCCCCCGGCATCGATCACCCCAACGTTCGCGAGCACCGCGAGATTCCTGGTGAGCGGTTGATTATGGGTGACCTCGAACTTGTAGTAATCGTCACTGCCCACCGTCACCCGCGCATCGGTGTAGGCGACGTCAAACTTCGGTTTCGCCGTGATGTAATTGATGACGCCACCCGGACGGACGGTGCCGAAGAAGATGCCGGCCGCGCCCTTGGCAACCTCGATCCGTTCGACATTATAGGTGGTGAAAAGCTGGCGCCGGTATTGGCCGTTACGGTACGAGATCAAACCGCTGAAACCGCGGACAATGAAGGTCGATTCATTGCGCGGGCTCGTGCCGAGGCCGGGCACATACTTGAGGGCATCCGAAAGCGTGTCGGCTTGAACATCGCGAATGAGTTCACCGGTCACGACGCTAATTGGAATGGGCACTTCACTGATCTTAACACCGATACCGGTGGCTGTGATGGAATTAGTGGCACGATATCCATTCGTCGCGCTGGCCGCCACGTTGAATTCCTCGAGCCTGATCACTTCATCGGATGCGGTGCGGGAGGGCGGTAGGGTTTGTCCCACGGCAACGGAAGCCGTGGCAATCGCGGCTGCCAGCAAGGCGGCGGCGCGTCGAATTCGAGCAAGGTGGTTCATAGCAATTCAGCGTTAGGTGGGTTTCTGTCGCAAGCCCCGAACCGTGGAAAAAACGATTGCACTCGGCCATCGCTTCGAATTCTAACCGTTAGAAATAATGTCGTCCCCTCCGACCATTCGATCGCTCGCCCGGCGCCTGCGCCTCTCGGTCGCAACGGTTTCCGAAGCCCTTCGGAACAGCGCGCGGGTGAATTCCCGAACGCGCAATCGGGTGCAGCGTCTGGCCGAAAAAGCGGGCTACGAGGCGAATCCCTTGCTCGGCGCCGCGCTCTCCGCCGTTCGGCGGGGACGCCATCGTCATTATCGCGGCACGCTCGCGCTCATTGATGTGGTCGATGCCAATCCGGCCCAGTACGCCCTGTTCCATCAAGAGGTTGCAATCGGCGCCGAGCAAAGAGCACAGGAACTGGGTTTCCAGACCGAACTTTTCTGGGTCGGTCCCGAGGCTCCGGAGCTGCCTCTCACCCGACTGCCCGGCATGCTGCATGCCCGCGGGATCCTGGGCGCCGTTCTCCTGCCTTTTAATATTGCCAAGGATTTTTCCGCATTCGATTTCAGCCGAATTGCAGTCGTGCAAATGGATCACTGTCTCATTCAGCCTCATCTTCACACGATCCTGCCTGATCATTATATCTCGATGATCCATTCACTCGAACAACTCACCGCGCGTGGCTACCGGCGGATCGGTCTTTGTCTCGAAACCCGAAAAGACACACGGATTAAAGGCAAGTGGACGGCAGCCTTCCATGCCTTCTTCCGCATGCAAACCACCACCGGCAATGTCCCGGTCCTGGTCTGCCCGCAGATCACAGAAGACACCTTCGGCACCTGGTTTGACCGCCATTGTCCGGATGTGGTCGTCGGACACGTTCAGGACATGATCACATGGTTGGGCAATCGGGGCGTGAACGTTCCGGGCGACGTGGGTTTTTTTAATCTCAACCTGACGGAGTGCACCGGCCCCTGCGCCGGACTCGACCTTGCTCCGCGGCGGCTCGGCGCCATCGCGGTCGAATCCGTCGTCGCCATGCTCCACCGCCAGGAACGAGGTATTCCGGAGTATCCCCAAACTATTACGCTTGAAGCCGCCTGGGTGGATGGGCCTTCCCTGCGGGCAGAGAGTGGAATTCCGGTTCTTCACTCAACACCTGCCGCGACAATATAAACCAAGCTGGCCGACTTTATCCAGGAATCCCCGGAATGCTCTTTGCCCTGAAGAAGTTCATCTCATACTGGCTGATGCCACTGCCATTCTGCCTCGTGGCGTTGGCCGCAGGGATAGCGTTGATTCGGCGTGGAAAATCGCCGCGGCTTGGATGGACGCTGACCGTGAGCGCTCTCCTGCTGCTCATGCTCGCGAGCAATAAATTCGTGAGCCGCGGGCTGATCCGTCCCCTCGAAACACAGTATCCGGCGATCCCCGAATTTGTCACCGACCAGCCGTTGTCGCCGGCACTGGTTTCATGCCGGCACGTGATCGTCCTCGGCGGGGGCAACGGCTATAGTCCCGCTACGTCTGCCATCAACCTCCTCTCCAATGCGGCGCTCGCACGCGTCGCAGAAGCCGTGCGGCTGTTGCGAGTTCTCCCAGACGCGAAATTGATTGTCTCCGGGCCGCCGATCGGAACCGGCGCCACCCATGCCACCGTCCTGGCGCGGGCCGCAGAATCGCTGGGAATTGATCGAGCTCGAATTGTATATATCGAAAATGCCCGCGACACCGAGGACGAATCCCGCGCGGTCTCCCGAGTCATCGGCGACGCTCCCGTGGCGCTCGTCACCTCGGCGTGGCACATGCCGCGAGCAATGGCCTTGTTTCGCAACGCCGGAGTCAGCGCCCTCGCCTGCCCGGCCGACTTCCGGACGCATGCCTACGATCCGTTCGGCTGGAACGATCTCGCGTGGGAAATTTCCGCTCTCGAACGCAGTAGCCTCGCGGTTCGGGAACGCCTCGGCTTCGCGTGGGCCTGGCTCCGCGGAAAAACCGGCGCGGATTAACGGCGGGACTGGATCACTGCCTTACCCAGCCGGAGTCTGCACGTTCTCCGTGATAACCGGTGGGGGACAGAGCGGATCGGTCCGCATCGCTGACCGCGACCGGAGGATCGCACTTCGGAAAAATTAAATACGAGAAGCATGGGGCACGCGATCTGAGGATCAAGCGTGACAGCCCGCGTCGCCAACGCCGGGTCGAATTTCAACCGTACAGTACCCCGACTTCAAAGCCGGGAAAGCCCGGGCGATGACGAGAGCTTCGTCGAGGTCGTGACATTCCACCATCTCGAGTCCGCCGAGGACTTCCTTGGTCTCTGCAAAGGGACCGTCGGTCATGATCATCGCGCCGTCGCTTACCCGCAGCGTAGTGGCGGTGGATTTATTCTAAAGAATCCGCCAATGCTCCGATAAATCATTGGTCCACTGGGAACGTCGCATGCGCGAACGCCACAATGGAAGTACCGATCCTTCCTCCGGCGAATTACCCACGCCTTCTGTTCCTATGCCTCCCCCTGAAATCCCGTATCCTCGCCCCGCCAAGCGCTCCCCCCTCGTGAGGCGCTTTGCCCATCCAGTCGGTGCGTTTGTCTGTCTCGCCACCCTCCTGCCGGTCTTCAGGTCGAGTCGTTGGTGGGTGCGGCTCTTTGATTTTCCGCGTGTCCAGATCTCGACCTTAGGAGCGGCGGCCGTGATCGCCGGCCTTTTGGCGCGACGAAAGTCCGACCCCTTCGATCCCTTGCTGCACGGCCTGGTTCCGGCCGCGGTAATAGCACAACTTGCCCACATCTATCGCTTCACCCCGGGCTTCCCGAAACAGGTGATGAGTAAGACTAAATCGGAAACCGGGGACACCCTCAGCCTGCTCACTTCGAATGTCTTGATGAGCAATCGCAACCCCGCCGCGCTGCAGGACGTGATTGCGCGCTGTCGTCCCGATATGGTCCTGCTGCTGGAAACCGACCAGTGGTGGGAAGATCAACTCGATCGCGTCGATCGGGACTATCCGTATTCCGTGAAGTGTCCGCTTCGCAATACATATGGAATGCACCTCTATTCCAAGCTGCCTTTGATCGATCCCGAAGTGCGTTATTTGATCTACCCCGATGTGCCGTCCATCCGGACGCAGATCCGGCTGCCAAGCGGACGCCAGGTTCATTTTTACGGGATGCATCCGAAGCCTCCTGGACGGCAAAACCGAAACGGTGAAATTCGCGGGTCCGGTCCGCGCGACGCCGAGTTGGTCCAGATCGCCTATGAAATCCGAAACCTCGATGTCCCGGTAATCGTCGCCGGGGATTTCAATGACGTGGCCTGGTCGCACACCACCCGGAGATTTCAACGCATCGGCCGTGTTCTCGACCCGCGAGTCGGTCGGGGTTTTTTCAATTCGTTTCACGCCGACCATCCGTGGATGCGCTTTCCGCTGGATCACCTCTTCCATTCGCGTCATTTCGCGCTCCTGGACTTCGGTCGCCTTCCGCATATCGGCTCCGACCATTTCCCGATCTATGCCGAGTTGAGCCTCGAACCGGAAGCCAAGCATGAACAAAAACCACCTGAAGCCGACCAATCCGATCTGAAAGAGGCAACGGAGGATCTGCACTCGCCGGAGGCAAAACAATTGTGACGCGTCGTGCCGCCGAGTAGCGGTGATTCATCGCCAAGTTTGATCGCACTCGTTCTATTATCCATCGCCTCCGGTTTATTTCGTCACATTTGGCGCCTGTAACATCGCTGCGTACTTCTCCACGGTCCGCTCGACGACGATAAGCTTCCATTGGTTTTCCACTCGGAAAAGCGGGAGCGTCACATCGCGTTGCTTCCCATCCAGCGCCGTCAGTGTAAGGTCAGTCATCAGTGGCTGGCTTCCCTGAGGCTGGCTCCATCCCCGCACTTGCACGGATCCGAGGGGGGCGTCCTGAATCGACAAGAAGGCCAGAAGACGTTCGGGCGTATCGTACTGCGCGCGCATTTCCGGCGAGAGTCGATCGAGCAAGCGCTGCGCGGCCGTTCGCGCGGGAACATCCAACCAGAGCAGCGCGGCGAAAGACGGCACATCTCCGCCCGCGGCCGCCCACAAAGCCGTCTCGAGCGGGGCTGGCGGAGTGTTCGCTCCCCGGTTTTTCCACCCGGCAGCGGGCACAATCTGACCCACCGAAAGCCGGTCAGGCATCAGGTTTTCGGCTGCTGCGGCAGGCACTGTTGTCTCCCGCTCATGGCGCAGTTCCGCGAGTTCGGACCGCACTCGGTCGATCTCCGTCCGTTCGACTCGCAAACGTTCCCACTCAGATGCGGATACGGCCAGCGCCTCAAACCGGCGCTGCTCCATGCGCTCGCGTGCCAGCTGCCGCTCCGCTCCACGCAAGCCTTCCACCTCCGCCCGGAGCGGCGCGAGCGTGAGATGTTCCCAACCCAGCGCCGCACCGCCGATGACAGCGAGCGTGATCAAGACTGACCAAACGAGGCGTGCCTTCATCGGTTAAACCAGGGGGCCGGTGCGGGCGCAGCCGCTTTATCATTGTCCCACGTTATGGCGGCCGCCTGAGAAGAAACGTTAAGGGTAAACTTGATCGGCATCTGCATATGCACCCTCACGGCCGCGCCATTTTTCTGTCCGGCTTCCCACTTCCAACTGCTTACCGCTTCCAAGGCCGCAACCTCGAATGCAGGATGCGTGGCGCGGAGCGCAAAGGCATTTTGCACCTCGCCTTTCTCATTCACCACAAAATCCACCACCAC
>JBBQEG010000230.1:0-8716 GCA_038320495.1 Opitutales bacterium
AAAGCACCTCAAACCATTGTTTCGCCGTTGCCGGCGACAACTCTGGAAGCGCCAGCGCCTCTTGGGCCCATAGCTGTAAGGCGCTACTTGGGTGAAGAAACCCGGGAGATCTCGCCATAATCAAACGGTTCACGTTCAATAGAACGATGGAATTTGCCGGGCTCTTCATAGACCACGGCTTTGTGCCCATCGGGATCACGACCGTGTCGGCGCCGAGTTCTAATTTCGTTAGTGCCGAACGGATCTGCTTAATGCTTTCCGGGTGAGTCCCGATATTCACCGGCCACGTCGTGCTTTTGCGAGCGAGAGCCTGTGCATTGTCCCATTGAACATGCCGCACGCTGGCGACATTGCTGCATGCGTTTGCAGCCAGAGCAATCAGCGCGCGCAAAGCGTCATTGTCCCCCAACGAAGCCCTGAGCGACATGGATTCAACGCATAGGCGCGCACGCTCTTCCACTAAGCTAATAGAGTCGGCCCCGAATGGGTGCCGCTGAGCGGCGGCGGCTAACACCGGCGAGACTTCATTGTTCACGCCACACCCCCAAAACTCACTTTTGCCGCCTGTGCCTGACTGTGATCCTGCCGCAAATGCCCGTAAGTCTTCATCGCGAGGACACCTCCGTCTGAGTGGCCCAGCCACCGGGAAACGGTTGGAATGTCCACGCCAGCCTCGATGCACCGGGTGGCGAATAGATGGCGGAAGTCGTGATGGGTGATCCGGGCGATGCCGATTTTCGAGCAAGCCGAGTCGATCGACTTCTGACATTCGCTCAACCGCAACACTCGATCCGTCGGCGCCGTCATTGGTTCGCGGCTTGCGCTGTAAACCGCGGCTTTCTTCCGGCGCTCGATCAGCTTTTTCAGCAGTGCTTCGAGTTCTGCGAAAAGCGGAAGGTGACGGTCAGAGCTTTCCGTTTTCAATGCTTCGTGATCCACGTTGACCTGCTCGACGCCTTTGATGTGAAGCGTCTTCTTTTCCCAATTCACGCAAGCCCAGGTGACGCCCTGCACTTCGCCCACGCGACAGCCCGAATAGGCCAGAAAGCGGCAGAAATCAGCCGCCTCGACTCCCCAGCCTCCGACCGCCCCGTTGTTTTCGATCGCCGCGAACAGCCGGTTGACGACGCCAGCGTTGGGAAGGTGGTCAAGCCGAGTCTTTCGAACCTTCTTCTTCAATCGCTTCCCGTCCGCAGGTTTCACGGCAACGGGATTGGTGTGGATCGCGCCGCGCTCGACGGCAATGTCCATGATCCGCCTGAGGGTGTCGATCGCGCGATTTACCGACGTTGCGGAATTGCCCTTCACTACCGTCTTGGCGCCCGGTGGCGTAAAGCTGGTGCCCTCGCTCTTGAATCTGGTAGCCCACTCAGCAACCGCGGCCGGCGAGACTTGCGCAGCCTTGAGCGATTCGAGGCGAGGCCATGTCTTCTTCAATTTCTTCAACGCCACGGCCCGCGCCGTGATGGAGGCGGGCTTCAAATCGTTGTTCTCACGATTCCGGGTTTCGTAAACTGCAATGAGGTCGGCCAACGTGCCTTTGCCCGCCGTCACATTTGAGGCACTTTGCCGAAGTGCTTCGATCTTCGCGGCCTCGTCCCCCACCCGGAGCTTGGCGACGCTGAAAACGTCGGTCTTTAGATTGATCCATTTGTGCTTCGATATTCCGTTGACGGTGACTTTCCACCTCCCGTAATAGTTTCCGCTGCTCCGATTGCGGAGCAGACTCTGCACTGACGTTCTTTCCCAAGTTGATTTTTTGCTCATGTTTTCTCTCGGTTGCTCTTCGACAAAGCAACGGTGCAGAAAACAGGTGTAGAAAGCAAGAAAAGGAAAGAACGTAAGTGCTTAGTTAGCAATGGTAACGCCAGAGTAGCTCAGTGGTAGAGCAGAGGACTCATAAGCCTTTGGTCGCCGGTTCAATCCCGGCCTCTGGCACCAATTCGGACTTCTTAATCCCGTTCGCGGGCGATCCCTTCGCCATTTTCCATACGGATTTACGCCCTCGGAGCACGATGAGCTCAATCCACGCCCGCGACCCCGACCCCATCTCTTCATGGCCCGCCTCTTTGGTCTCATCTTCATCTTCATTGCGCTCTCTCTCGCTGAGCTGAAAGCCGCGGACCGGCCAAACGTCCTCTGGCTCACCAGCGAAGATCACGGGCCCCACATGGGCGCGTTTGGTGATCCGGTCGCACGCACTCCCCATGTGGACGCGCTGGCGGCGAAAGGAATGTTGTTCAAGCGCGCCTGGTCCAATTCGCCTGTCTGCGCGGCAGCCCGCACCACCATCATCTCGGGAATGATGGCGAATTCGCTCGGCGCCGAACACATGCGCAGCGAGGTCGCCATGCCGGAAGGCACCCGAATGTTTCCCCAGTACCTTCGGGAAGCCGGCTATTACTGTACCAACAACTCCAAAGAGGATTACAACCTCACCAAACCCGGCCAGGTCTGGGACGTTTCCTCCAATCAGGCTCACTGGCGCAATCGCCCCGCTGGGCAGCCGTTCTTCGCGGTCTTCAATGCGACCCAAAGTCACGAGGGCCAGGTCTATAAACGGCCGCACGTGGCGATCGTTGATCCTGCGAAAGTCCGAGTGCCGGCATACCACCCCGACACTCCCGAAGTACGCCGCGATTGGGCCCAGTACTACGACAAAGTCAGCGAAGTGGACGCGATCGCGGGTCAGCGACTCAAAGAAGTGGCCGAGGCCGGCCTGAGCGAGGACACGATCATCTTTTATTACGGCGATCACGGCCCCGGCCTTCCGCGGAGCAAACGCTGGCCGTCTGATTCCGGTTTGAGCGTGCCGCTGGTGGTTTATTTCCCTCCCAAGTGGCAACACCTCGCCCCGAAGGAATACTCCCCCGGTGGAAAATCCGACCGGCTGGTAAGCTTTGTCGATCTCGCCCCAACGATCCTGAGCATCACCGGAATTCGGCCCCCGTCGACCATGCAGGGCCATGCTTTTGCCGGCACCTTTCAAGTGAGTGGGCCCTCGTTCCTCCACGGCTTTCGCGGCCGCATGGATGAACGCTACGATCTCGTCCGTTCCGTCACTGACGGCCGCTTCGTCTACCTTCGCAACTACCTGCCGCACCGCTCGCAGGCCCAGCACGTTGGCACCCAATTCAAGACTCCGACCACGCAGGTGTGGCGGAAACTGTTCGACGCCGGCAAGCTCAACGAGGCGCAGTCGCTCTTCTGGCGCGAGCCAAAGGCCCCCGAGGAGCTCTACGACCTGCAGAACGATCCCGATGAGGTGCGTAATCTGGCTGCCTTGCCCGGGCATCGCGCGGTGCTCGAAACCCTCCGGCGCGAGCTCCAGGGCGCGGCTGCGCGGATTCGCGATACCGGCTTCCTGACCGAAGCCGAAGTTCACGTGCGTTCCGGCAAACAATCCCCACGCGACGCGCTCGCCACGGACGCCGTTTATCCGTTTGCCCGCGTGTTTGCCGCCGCCGACGTCGCCTCCCTCATGCGTCCGGAAGCCGTGCCGCAATTGAAATCCTATTTGCGCGATTCCGACAGCGGCGTCCGCTATTGGGGCGCAATGGGCGCGCTCATGCGCGGACGACCCGCCGTGAACGCTCTCAAAGTTGAGCTCAATACCGCTCTCTCCGACACCGCCCCGAGCGTTCGCATCGCTGCCGCCGAAGCGCTCGCGAAATACGGCGATGCCGCCGAGCTCGCCCGTGCCCTCGCCGTGCTCAAGGACTGCGCGGATCCGACGAAATCCAATGCCTACGCCGCTATTGCGGCAATGGATACGATTGACGTACTCGGGACCAAGGCCGCGCCGCTTTTGGAATTTGTCCGTACCATGCCCACCGTTGATCCGAACGCCTCGAAGCGTGGCAACGAGTACGTTCAGCGGTTGAAAGCCCATGTGCTCGCCAAACCGGCATCTCCTTCCGCGACACCAGCACGCAGGTAGTCCGCAGGTTCTCCATTAACGCTTCGTTTCTCCGCCGCCCCCTTATCCGTCTTATGTATTCCCTCCGCACACCCCTGCTGTCGCTCTTCATTCTCGTCGGTATCGCCGTAACAACGACC
Organism: Opitutales bacterium; assembly: GCA_038320495.1. Lineage (GTDB taxonomy): Bacteria > Verrucomicrobiota > Verrucomicrobiia > Opitutales > Opitutaceae > ER46. The sequence continues at coordinate 4,060 of JBBQEG010000230.1, forward strand.
GGTGGAGCGGCGGCCGAGAGCCGGCCGAACGTCGTCATCTTCCTGGCCGACGACGCCGGCTGGGGCGATTACTCGCAAAACGGGAACCAGATGCTGCGCACCCCGAATATCGACTCGATCGCCAAGGGCGGCGTCACGCTCGATCGCTTCTATGTTTCCCCCGTCTGTTCACCCACCCGGGCGGAGTTTCTCACTGGGCGCTATCATCCGCGGGGCGGCGTACGCGGGGTTTCGACCGGACAGGAACGACTCAATCTCGACGAGAAGACCGTGGCGGACGCCTTCAAGGCCGCAGGCTACGCCACCGGTGCCTTTGGCAAATGGCATAACGGCAGCCAGTGGCCCTATCATCCCATGGCGCGCGGCTTCGACGAGTATTTCGGACACACCTCCGGCCATTGGGGCGAATACTTCGACGCGCCGCTCGAGCACAACGGAAAGATGATCAAAACCGAAGGCTACATCGTCGACGTCTGCACGGACCGCGCCCTCGACTTCATCGAGCGCAATCATCGGCAGCCGTTCTTCGCCTACGTGCCCTTCACCACCCCACACTCGCCTTGGGCCGTGCCGGAAAAGGACTGGGCGCGCTTCAAAAACAAGCCGATCACCCAGCCCGCCACCAACCCCGCGCAAGAGAACGCCGACCACACGCGGTGCGCCCTCGCGATGCTGGAGAACCAGGATTGGAACGTCGGCCGGGTGCTCGCCAAACTCGCTGAGCACGGCCTCACGGAAAACACCATCGTCCTTTATTTCTCCGATAACGGACCGAACTCGTTTCGCTGGACCGGTGGCATGAAGGGCCGCAAAGGCAGCACCGATGAAGGCGGAATTCGTTCTCCGGGTTTTCTGCGGTGGCCGGCCCGGATTCCAGCCGGTAACACGGTGCTACCGATCAGCGGCGCGATCGATTTGCTTCCCACACTCACGAGCTTGGCGGGAGTTCCACGGGTTGGCACCAAACCGCTCGATGGCCGCGACCTTTCGCCCCTACTTTTCCAAACCGGCGCCGCCTGGTCGGACCGGATGATTTTCTCCAACTGGAACAACAACGTCAGCGTGCGAACGCAGCGACATCGCCTGGACGCTCAAGGCGAGTTGTTCGATATGCAGAACGATCCCGGCCAAACGACACCGGTCAACGCCCGCGAACCGGCGATCGCCGCGGAACTGACGGCTGCAGTGAAAGCCTGGAGGCAGGAGGTCCTCGAAGACTCCGCTGCCAAAGGACCGCGCCCGCGACTTGCCGGCAACGCAGTCGATCCGCGGCCGATCCCCGTCGGTTACCCTGAGTTTCCCATCACGATGCTTCCCGCCCGCGACGGCGAACCACGCGGCGGGGTGAAACGCAGCAGCAACGCGCCCAACAGTTCCTACTTCGTCAACTGGACGAGTCGCGACGACCAGATGGTCTGGCTGCTCGATGTAAACACGGCGGGTCGTTACGCGGTGACCATCGACTACACCTGCCCGGTGTCCGACGCGGGCTCGACGATCGAGCTCAGCTTCAAGGACAGCCGCCTGACGGGCAAAGTCGCTCCCGGCTGGGATCCCCCGCTGAATACCAATCAGGACACGCTACCGCGCCCGCCGGCGGAGTCACAGATGAAGCCCTTTCGCTCGCTCGCTTTCGGTGAGGTCGAACTTCCGCGCGGAACCGGCCCGCTCACGCTTCGCGCGCTCGAGATTCCCGGCCGGTCGGTGATGGACGTCCGCCGCGTCACGCTGACGCTGTTGAAATAGCACTTTCCGGTGGAGCGTGTTGTTCCCACCGCGATGGTTCGAACTCAGCAGCTCCGCCGCAACGCGTCAGGGACAACACGTTCCACCTCCGGCCAGCCTCACGTGGTCCCTCAAAGCGGACTCGGATAGCACTCGAGATACTTCAGCCCCGTACTCGTATTGAAGAGGACCGTGCTTTCATCGGGACGAACCTCGCCGTCGGCCAGCAATCGCTTCAACGCGGCGTAGCAGGCAGCACCTTCGGGTGCGACGAAGATCCCTTCGGCGGCGCCCACCTCACGCGTTGAGGCCATCATTTCGTCGTCGCTGACCGCCACGGCGCCGCCACCTGATTTTCGCAACGCATCCAGCATGAGAAAATCGCCGATTGCCTTCGGCACGCGCAACCCAGACGCCTTGGTGTGGGCGTTGAGATGCTCTGCGGCGAAGCGTTCCCCGGCGTGAAACGCGCGCACGATGGGTTGGCAGCCGTCCGCCTGGACCGTGAACATCCGCGGCCGCTGCGCTCCGATCCAACCGAGTTGTTCCATTTCGTTGAAAGCCTTCCACATTCCAATCAGGCCCGTGCCTCCACCCGTTGGATACAAAATTACCTCGGGCAATTTCCAGGCAAACTGTTCCGCGAGTTCATAGCCCAGGGTCTTCTTGCCTTCAGCGCGATACGGCTCCTTGAGGGTGGACATATCGAACCAACCTGCCTCTCCCTTGCGCTTCGCCACTTCCGCCCCGCAATCCGTGATGAGGCCGTCGATCAGCGTCACGTACGCTCCCATCTGCTCGCATTCGATGATGTTCGCCCGCGGGGTGTCGCGGGGCATGAAGAGATGCGCCTCCATTCCGGCACGAGCCGCATAAGCCGCCAGGGCTCCGGCCGCGTTTCCGGCGGAGGGCGCGGCGAGCTTCGTGAGGCCGAATTGTTTGGCCATGGAAACAGCGGCCGACATTCCGCGCGCTTTGAAACTTCCGGTGGGATTCTGCGCCTCGTCTTTGATAAAAAGCCGGCGCATCTGATGCTTCGCCCCCAATCGCGGCGCCGGCAGTAGCGGAGTGAAGCCCTCACCCAGCGTCACGATGTCCGCATCCTTTCGGACCGGCAGAACTTCCCGGTAACGCCACATGGACTTCGGGCGCTGAGCTAAAACCTCCCGGGTGAGCGTGCGGCCCGCGGCGATCAAGTCGTACTGCGCCAAAAGCGGTTTGCCACACGCCGTGCAGACGTTCTGCGGCACCGTGGCGTCGTGTTCGGTCGCGCAGGCCGCGCAGGTCAGATGAGTAAGGTGCATTAAAAAAACGCATAGGCGCCGCACGGCCGGAGTGCACGCAGAACCGTTGCCGGGCAACCGCTCCGCCTTCTCCGTCTCCCGGATTTCGGTGTGCTCCGTGTAGTCCGTGGGGCACCTCTGGTGGCTCGAACCCGCTTCGCGCGATTCAGGGGCTCCTCCGCCTCACCTCTCCGCCACTGGCTTGAGGCACCCTCCGCCACGAAACGCGATCCGTGCCGAGTAACCGAGCGGATACAAACGACAAACATCCGACTGGTCACAGAAACCGCGTCAGCCGCCACTTGCAGCATGGCGCTCGGAAACCTTGGAAAAACGGGACGCCGCCACGCCCTGCGAACGGAGGATTGCGCCCGCGTTATCCTGGCCCATGATCGTCACGTGAAAATCCAGTGGTTCATGCTGGCGCTGTCCATCGCAGGTCTGGCTTGCGCCGCAACTCCGCCGTCCAAGCTCAAGACCTATCGGGATTTTGCGGCGCGACGGGACGGCAATAGCGAGCGGGGCCGAATTGTTTTCTTCGCCGCCGATAAAGCGGGATGCGCGTTGTGTCATTCGGTCGATGGTTCCAACACCGCCGCCGGCCCGGACCTGAGCACGATTGGCGACAAATTTGGTCGCCGGGAATTGATCGAAGCGGTGCTCGAGCCGAACGCTGCGATCGCCGTTGGCTATGAATCGGCGCTCGTGGAAACCGTATCCGGCGAGAATTACCTTGGCGTAGTGAAAGTGGCCGACGCCGCCGTCATCGAGCTGATGGGGGCGGATCGCCTGCGGGTGCGCCGGGCTCGAGCGGACGTCAAATCGATGCGGCCTAGTCCGACCTCATTGATGCCGGAAAATCTGCACACTGCACTGACCGCGCAGGAGTTCACCGATCTCATCGACTACCTCGCGAGTTTAAAGCAACCCGCGTCCGCCGTGGCCAGCCATCGCGGCACTCCGGACGTCATCCCCGAAGTCGTGAAGTCTATTTCGCTGCGTCCGCTGCTGGCCGATCACGACTCATTCGCTGATCCTGGTGCGCGTGCGCCTAGTGCACCTCGGCTCGGACTTGTGTGGTTCGGCGAAATCCCGGGCCGCGACTCCTTTCTCGCCGCCCACCAATCCGGCACCCTCTGGCTTATGGAGAAGAACGGCCAGAAGTACGTGAAAACCTTGTTCGCAGATTTCACGTCCGAAGTTTATTCGCGCACCGGTCCGAACGGGTTGCTCGGAGTCGCGTTTCATCCCGAGTTCGCTCAAAACCGGAAATATTATCTCAAGCACCAAGTCTTTGAAAACGACACGATCACGTCGGTGCTCGTGGAAAAGATCGCTCGGGGAGATCTGCGGGGCGATTCCGGGGCGCCCTCCCGTCGACTGCTGACGATTCCGTGTGTCACCCAGAATCACACCGGCGGCTGCATCGAATTCGGCCCCGATGGTTTCCTGTATCTCGGGATGGGCGACACCGGTCCTCAAGAAGACCCTAACGGCCATGGCCAGAACATGCAGCTGTTGCTCGGGAAAATCCTGCGGCTGGATGTCGACCGGCGGGACGATGCCCTGCCCTACGCGATTCCCTCCGACAATCCGTTTCGCGACCGCGCGGGGGTGCGTCCCGAAATCTGGGCCCTGGGCTTCCGCGA
>JBBQEG010000231.1:0-8630 GCA_038320495.1 Opitutales bacterium
CGCGTTCGAGGTGGATTATCGAGTCATTCCGGATGAGCGCGCGGTGATCGAAGCGGAGATGAAGCGGATGGCCGATGAAGCAGGCTGCTGCCTCATTGTGACGACCGGAGGAACGGGGCCGGCGCCGCGTGATGTCACACCGGAAGCAACCGAGGCGGTCTGTGCGCGAATGATGCCCGGTTTCGGCGAACAGATGCGGGCGGCGTCGCTAAAAATTGTGCCAACCGCCATCCTCTCGCGACAAACCGCGGGCATTCGTGGGCGCACGTTGATCGTGAATCTGCCGGGCCGGCCGAAGGCGATTCGCGAGAATCTCGAAGCCGTTTTCCCCGCGATTCCGTACTGTATTGATTTGCTGGGGGGCCCACGACTTGAGACTCACCCGGCAATCATGGCTGCGTTTCGCCCCAAGAGCGGATAAAAGCGCTCGAGTCGCTGCGCCGTGGTTTTCCACCTCGGCCAGTTGCGCCTGAGCGGTTTAGCGGCTGATTTCATCGGCGTCGGGTGCCGACGCCGCAGCTTTCATTTCCCATGCCCTACCTCATGATTCAAACGAATCTGCCTATCGGCAAAAAAGCCGAGCGGGCGATTCTAAAAAACGCGTCGACGTTAATCGCGGAGCAGCTGAGCAAGCCCGAGAGCTTTGTCATGATCGCTCTGGAATCGGACACAGCCATGCTCTTCGCCGGCAGCGATGATCCGGTCGCATTTCTGGAATTAAAGAGCATCGGGCTGGCGGCGCGGAAAACGAAGGATCTCTGCGAGGCGCTCTGTAAACTAATCGAAGGCCATCTCGGCATCCCACGCGACCGCGTCTATGTGAAGTTCATCGACGTGAAGGGCAGTATGTGGGGATGGAAGGGCGACACGTTTTAGGGCTTTGACGTGAGCTCATGAACGCGTGTCCGTCCCGTGCCGAACGACCGCCATTGCGACCGAAATTGGCGCGCCATCGAACAGGTGGTGGTAAAGGGCTCCTCGACGCCGCCTTGATGACACCGTTCCCGGCAACCTTCTGCTCGGCGCGCTTGCAGATTGCGCAATCACAATAAAGTCATGAACCTATTTCGGTTATGACGACTTACGTCTACGAAACAATTCCCCAGACTCCCACCGCCAAGCCGAAGCGTTTTGAGGTCCGCCAGTCGATGCAGGACGCACCGCTCACCCAGCATCCTGAAACGGGCGAACCGATCCGCCGCGTAATTGCCGGTGGGTATGGCTTCATCAGCCAGAAATCCGCCCCGCCTCCGCAATCGTGCGGTTCTCAGTGCGGTTGCTTCGGTGCCAACTGATCCCGTTCGTTCGCTTTCCTTTCCATGATCAACTATTCCGCTCCGGATCTCACTCAATTTCCGCCCCGCAGCATGCGCGTGCGCGTCGGTGGATTTGCCCACTTGGGGCGCTTGCTCGACAAAGCTCGCGCCTTCATCGCCGGGAAGAACGCGGGGTATCACTACAACTGTCCGCTCGACCGCGAGTTTTTCGGATTCACCGGCATTGATCATGAGACGATGCTGGCCGAGATCAAAAAGGGCCTCTCGGACACCGAAGCCATTACCTGGGTCCGGGCGAATACCAAGCGGACGGCATCTGAAATTTACGCGTGGTCGCTCTGGCTGGATCAACACGGCCCGAGTGGCGCCGGCGGACACGAGTGGATCGCTGAAACGATCAAAGCCAATGCGGGCGACCGGGATGATATCCGCTCCTTCGCCGACCTCCTGGACCTCGATGATTACGTGAGCTACGGCGGCAAGGGTTGAGAGTGCCTCACGTGTTCAAAACACGTTTCGCAGGTCACGACCCTGGTGCTCGTTTCTGACGAAGAAAGCGGTGATCGCAGACTACAGCTCAGTGTACTTGTCTGCGCGACCCCGTGCTTTCTCTACGGGATACTTCTTCGCGTTCCCGGCCATCTTCGCTTCGATGGCAGCCGAGATATCGAGGCCCGTGATGTTGGCGAACTCGATCGCGTAGATCACGACATCAGCGAGTTCATCTGCGATCTTGCCGCGTTTCACCGGCTCGGTGGCGATCGCGTGGGACTGCTCGGCTGTCGCCCACAGAAAATGCTCCATGAGCTCTCCTGTTTCAGCGGCGAGTGCCATGCTCAGATTCTTGGGACTGTGAAACTGCTCCCAATCCCGTTCGCGAACAAACGCGAGCACCCGTGCCTTTAGTTCGGCAACGGTCGTCGCTGAGTCGGTGAGTGCGGCCATAAGCGGAGGTTGGGGTCCGTCCAGCGTCACGCAATCTTCACGAATACAATTTTGATCCTGCTTGGCATGCGGGCTGCAATATGCAGACTCGAAATCTTAAGGAATGACCGCTCACTCGCACGCTCTTCGCCATGTCGGCACCTGCTCCCAGCAGGGCCTGCAGCAGCGTTGCGTCGCGATGCGACTGGTTGCTCCTTCCGTTTGGCAAAAACAAACCGACGCGGGCCACCAGAACTAAACATTCCGTTTTCACGGAAACGTTTAGCCCTCTGAAAGCCCGGCGGTCACCAGACCACCGAGGGGACGTTTCCATTCACGTTTTTCCTCCCATGAACACGACCATCCATACCCTCCCGACCCGTAGTCGCACGAAGGCCAAAGCCAGCACTTCCGTAGAAGTGTTTCGCCAACCGGCCTACGACTGCCAGGAGCATGCGGACGAAATCCGGCTCGTCGTTTACGTTCCCGGGGTTGACGCCTCGGGAGTCGAAATCGAAGGCCGGGGCGCCGACCTGACCGTCACGGCCATGAAGGCTCACTTTGTGCGCGTTAATTTTAATGCGCTGCGACTTGAAGGCTCACAACGCGACTACCGCCTCCGGCTTCGGCTCGGCACGGGAATCGATTATGCTGCCATGCAAGCCGAGATCACCGGCGGGATCCTGACCGTGACGCTACCCAAACGGGGAGCGCGTGCGGATACGAATCGCCTCCGGCAAGTAGCTTGACCCAGGTGTCCGAACCGTTCGCAGAACGCGTGAGCTCCTCCGGTGAGGGACCATTGCTCTGCCGGCGTGGGACGACATTCGCCGGAGATTGTCCCTTCCGGTGAATAGCCAACAAAAAGGCCGCGCTCCTCACGGAGCGCGGCCTTTGTTCGCTAGCTTCCGCCGTGCGTTAGACCTTCGCGGCGCTAGGCTCCGCTACCTTCGCGGCGGACGTACCGGCAAGGTGGACCGTACGATAGCCGCCGATTGCTTTGAAGTAGATGAGTATTCCAAGGTAGATCAGTGCCATGATCGCAGGAATATAGGAGTCGGCCTTGAGCGTCCGACGGTCACCGGTCTGGTCGGCGGCGATGATCGCTTTTTGAGCGTCTGTCTTGACGGTGGCTTCCTTCGCCTCGGCGAGAACTTTGCCGTCAATCGGGCGAACCGGAGCGAAGAAAAGGAATTTCGAGGGTTGAGCGGCCTGCGCTTCGGCATACACCGCCGGGTTCGTCTGCTGCAATGTCTCAGCCGCGAAACGATCCTTGCCATAGCCGAGACCGGGTCCGCCGATTAGACCGGCTGACAGCATGCCGATGCCGCCCATGACGGAAATCGCAATGGCGCCCGTGCCGGGATAGCGGTCGGAAACGACGGCCAACATCGTGGGCCAGAAGAAGGTTTTGCCGACCGCATAGATCGTGAGGGCCACAAACGCCATGGCGACCGTTTGCACACCGCTGGTCATTTGGAGTCCGACGCATGCCAGAATAGAGCAAACGAACAGCAATGCAATCGGCGAAAGGCCGAGCTTGGTTTCAATAAAGTGTGCAGAAAAACGCAGCGTAAACATTACCGCCGACGTCCAGATGAGCAGCCACTTGCCTTGCTCGGACGTGAAGAGATTTCCGGTGATGTTGGCGATCCAGCCGTCCGTACCGAGTTCAACCGCGCCCACGAGAGCATGGGTCACGAAGAGGATGCACAAGAGAACCGAGCCCATCGAAAAGTTTGTGATCTTACCGACAACGAGGAGCAATACGCCACCGATAGCATAGGCGACCCACTGCGGCAGACCGAGTGGACCGGAGAAGAAGAGCGTCAGGAGATAACACGCGACCGCCGCGCCGAGAATACCGATATCCTTGAACATCTCCCCGAGCTTGGCGCCTTTTTCCGAGGCTTCCGACTTGGGCATCTTCTGCCCGAGGAACATCAATCCGTAGATGACCGTCGGCACGAGATAGAAGGCGAGTTGGTACTTCCAGCCGATCTGCATCTTGTCATCGAGCACCCAACCCACCGCGGCACCGGCCACGATGCCTGCCGGCCAGCTGGCGTGAAGGATATTCAAATAGTGGGTACGATTGTTGGGGAAAAGAGTCGCAACGAGCGGATTGGCGACAGCCTCGAGGGTTCCATTCGCCAAAGCGAAGATAAACATACCCCAGGTGAGCAACAGGTAGGCGTTGTCCGGCGTGCTGGCCCCAAAGGTGACGAAGGCCGAAATCACGTGGAACGCAAAGGCGGCGATCACGAGTTTTCCGTATCCAATTCGATCGCACAAAATCCCCCCGATGAAAATGCCGAAGGTGAATCCGGTGAAGCCCGCTCCCCCGATGGCACCGAGCTGCGTGGCGCTGAAGCCATATTCGCTGGCCCAGTTATCGAAAATGCCACCTCTCACGCCGAAGCCCATGCCGGCGGCGAAGATGGCCATGAATCCTGCCCACAACAGCCGTCTGGCGTTGGGCGCGATGGCGGCGTTGCTGACGTAAGCGTTACTCATAATGGTTGAAACAAGCAGTGTGGTTGACGATGGGAAAAAGCTGCGAAGACGCGTACCGGCCGCGATCAGCCGCGCCGCGGGATTGATCGATCAAAACAGGGTAAAACAGGAGCGCCGTTGCAAGGGGTTAAAAGCAAGCCCGCAGACGTTGAGAGGCGCACGCCTGCTCGGCAAGGGCACAATTTGTTCTCAACCCATTTCCCTCCCGTGCCGATTTGCAAATTCCCCCCTATTCACCCATGAACCCGCTGCTCCATCTTCTTCGCCTTCACCCCAACCGTAAGCAGCGCGACCCTGAGGCCGTCCGGCTCGTGAGCCCCACCGATGTTCAATGGGGTGTGCCCGTTTTTCGGGCTCCCGCTTTGCCCACCCCTCATCAGTTTGCGAGCGAGGTGCCGTTCACTGCCAACCTCGGACCACGTTTAAAGCCACGCCCTTGAAAGATGAATCCATTTTTTTCCGGTGGCTAAGGGCACAATCCTCCAGCCGTACGGTCACCAACAGCAGACCCCCATGCACTTCCCCGTTCCCCCTTTGCCACCTTTCCAGCAACCTGAACCAGCCGCTCTGGTGCGGGAGGTATTGCGTGGTGACGTGCAGTGGAACCGGCCGATTTTCAAGGCGCCTGCCCTGGAGCCGCTGCTCCGCAACTTTGACGCAGCCGTTATCGCAGAGGAATTGCGCAGCGTCGGTTTGGGCGCTCGTTAAATTCGGCCGGGCTTGTGCAGGAAGCAGGGCGCTGGGGATGCGTGAACCACAGTTCGCGGCCTTGCCCAGCAACGATCCTGACTGCGGAAACGGAGCGACCTGCTCTGTGCGCCCTTGCTCGAGGTGCGTGATGAGATCCAGCAGAGCGCGACGCTACGTAAAAGCCCAGTATAGTGCTGCGGCACGGCAAGGTCATTGCTCGCCATGGCTCCGCCGGAGCCTTACTGTAAACCGGTAGCGTTATGATGATCGCTTCCGCGCAATCCAATTCCGCTGGCGCCGTCCTCGACGGGCCAGTTGACGCGGCGCGCTCCCTTCGGGCTTCGTCCGCAGTTCATTCGATCGAGCTCCAGACCGAGAGCGAATTGATCAAAGTGGCGTACGGCGGCCTGGTAAATGGCGCTCTCGCCTCCATCGGCGGCGTTGCGGCATTTTCCCTGGCCCTCACGGCCGCTCATCCCGAGCAATCGCACGCCACCTGGGCGGTCACGATGGCCGGGATCACCCTCTACCAGCTTCGGCTCGCACGTGCTTTCGCCCGCGCGAAACCAGATCCCGACGACGCTCCTCGCTGGGGCACACGCTTGAGCGTCGCCACGACCCTGACCGGCATCGGTTGGGGAGCGTCCGCCTGGATCTTCCCCACTCTCGGTCCGCACAGCCCCGTGGCCATCATCCACGTGCTCCTCTTAGCCGGACTGGCGACAGGTTCTGCGCGCCTTCTTTTACCGCTCCGGCAGGGCTGCATCGCGTTTTTCGCAGCGGTGATGATTCCGCTCGCGGCTCGATTTTTCTCCGAGCTAAATCCGGCTGGAATCACCGCCGGCGGATGCGTGCTGCTGTTTATCGCCACGATGATCTCGGCGGTTCTTCACAACCACAAAACGCTGGCCACCGCCCTGACCCTGCGGCTCGAACGCGAGGCACTGACCCGTACGCTGCAGGCGGAAAATCGAATTCGGGAAGGACGCGAAGCCGAGCTGCGGGAAGCCCGCGCTCGCGCCGAATCGGCGAATCGCGCGAAGGGAGAATTTTTGGCGACCATCAGCCACGAAATCCGGACGCCCATGAACGGCGTTCTCGGGATGCTGCGCGTCGTACGCGACACGCCTCTCAATGACAACCAGCGTCATTATCTCAAGACCGCGTCCGACTCGGCGGAATCCCTCCTCGCCCTCCTGAACGACGTGCTGGATTTTTCAAAAATTGAAGCCGGACGGCTCGAGATCGAACCCGCGCCGTTCCCCCCTTCAACCATCGCCCGGGCCGTGACGGACCTGATGTTGACGCGCGCCCGCGACAAGGGACTGCAGTTCGACCTGCAATTGAGCGACAATCTTCCAGGTGCGGTCATTGGCGATGCGACGCGCATCCGACAGATTTTGGTCAACCTGATTGGCAATGCGATCAAGTTTACTGAACGAGGCCGGGTGGAGCTGAGTGTCATCTGTGCGGAGCGCAGCGAATCACGCGCGGTGCTGCATTTCACCGTCCGGGACACCGGCATCGGCATCGATTCGAACGCGCTCGAAAAGCTGTTCAAGCCCTTTACCCAGGCGGAAGCCTCGATGACGCGTCGGTATGGCGGCACCGGCCTCGGCCTCGCGATCTCCCTGCGGCTCGCGCAGGCCATGGGCGGAGCGCTGCAAGTCCAAAGCACACTGAACCGCGGTTCGGTTTTCAGGCTCATTTTGCCGTGCAAGCTCCCGGACGGAATGAAAGCCCCGGAGATCCCGGATGTCCCGAGCTTTGTTGCGCCCACCCTCGCGGGCCGCGTCCTCGTCGTTGAAGACGACTCGGTCAATCAACAGGTGATGGATCTCTTCCTGCGAAAACTCCACTTGACTCCGAGTTTTGCCCTGGATGGTGAAGTCGCCGTGACGACGGCCACCTCCGAGCCGTTCGATGTCGTTTTGATGGATTGCCAGCTCCCGGGCATCGATGGATTGGAAGCCACCCGGCGCATCCGCCAAAAACTGGGAGGCAAACCGCTTCGGATCGTTGCGGTAACCGCCAATGCCAGCCCGCACGTCCGCGAGGCTTGCCTCGCCGCAGGCATGGACGACTTCCTCACCAAACCCGTGCGCTTTGAACTACTCGCTACCGTTCTGGAACGGAATCTAGCCGGGCAAGCCTCAAAGGAAACCGTGAATCGCATCGGTTCGCCCGCTCTCTCATCGGTTAGGTGATAAGCAAATACCGGGTCCGGTCCTTTCGCAGCACCTTCCGACCCATTACGTTTCCGGGACGACCCAGTCGATCCGCCAGCCGCCGCCGGATGCTTGCGCCAGCTCACGAGCGAGAAATGCCAACAATGGCTCGGCCTCGACCTCAAATTTCCAGGGCGGGTTGATCACCACGAGGCCACAACCTTTCAAGGTAGTTGGCGATTGTTCACCGGCGATGCCGAGTTCAAACGCGAGCGTCGGCGGTGGGTTCAGATGACGAATCGACGCAAAAAACTCATCCACCCGCGCCCGCCCCGTCAAAGGATACCAAACTGCGAACACCCCGGTCGGGAAACGCAGCAAGCCCTCACGCAGCGACTCTGCAATTTGGGCAAACTCATTTTGGGCTTCATACGGCGGATCAATCAGGATGAGCGCCCGCCGCTCGGGGGGCGGAAGCATGGCCCGAAGGGCGACATAACCGTCCGTTTCCTGCACCGATACTCGTGGCGCCCGGTTGAACTCCACTCGCAGCGCCCCGCATTCCTCCGGATGTTTTTCACATAACACCAGTCGGTCCTGAAAACGCGCGAGCCGATGTGCAATCCACGGTGAGCCCGGATAAAACCTCAAACCCGGCTGAAGGTTTCCTCCGCATTGATCAAAGTCTCGCACCAGGTCCAAATAATCGGTGAGAACAGGCGGCGGATCACAGTCGGGGCTAAGTAAACGTCCGATTCCTTCGGGCCACTCGGGTTTCCGCGCGAGCGAGTCTCCCGTCGCCGCGACTTCGAGATCGTAGCCGCCGCGCCCGGCATGCGTGTCGAGGTACAAGTAACCCTTCTCTTTCTTTTGCAACGCGGTGATGAGCTGGACCAGCAGCGCATGTTTCATCACGTCCGCGAAATTCCCGGCGTGAAAATGGTGCCGGTAGTTCATGACAGCTCGTGGGCGTTCATCACACCCCAACTCAATGAACCGGAATTTTTACCACGGCCTTGCGCACGAGCACGGGTTCGGCCCCGAGCTGCAAGGA
>JBBQEG010000232.1:0-8571 GCA_038320495.1 Opitutales bacterium
TCAGCGTTGAACGTTCCACCAATCGGCGGGAATCCGCGTCTTGCAAAGCGAGTTCACGCCGCTAGGTTTTTTCCATGAATTCCGGTGCGGCCCCAGCGTTGCGCGACCTTTCGTTTGCCGAAAAGCTCCTTCTCGTCGAAGACCTTTGGGACGATCTCGCGAGTCATCCCGACGGTGTTCCCCTCTCCGCATCCGTCCGGAACGAGCTGGATCGGCGCTACGCCGAGTATGTGGCGAATCCGGCCGAGGGTAGTTCGTGGGAGGATGTGAAACGCCGTCTGGCTGCGTCGTGAAGCGGCATCAGCTGATCGTCCGCTCGCGGGCCGAGCGGGATCTCGCCGCGGCGATGGCCGAATACGCGGCGATCACGCCAGGTTTGGGGGCGGCATTTCTCAGCCGCACGGACGCGGCGATGGCGGCAATCCAACGCGCCCCGGAGGCCTGCCGGAAGTCGCATGGCGAATATCGCCACCTGGTCATGCGACGATTTCCTTTTGGCGTGTTTTATCTCTTCGACGGTGAAACCATTGCCGTTGCCGCCGTGCTGCCACTCCGACAGGATCCTGCGTCGATTCGCGATGCGCTGACGTGAGTCCCGGGAGTCGTTCCGGTGCGGGGCCGCACTCGTCCCCTGCCCCTGCGCACGACGCCGGGAGAAGCCGCTGGTTCCTCGCCGACCGCCCGATGGGGCCGTCAGCAACGGGGTCAGGCCGATCGATGTTCGACTCAAGTTTCAACCGATTGACTTTGCGAACGGCGATCGCCCTGACCCCGTTGGGATCGCCGTTGACAACCTCAACCGCCCGCGGCGAAAAACGTTTCGCGTTGAGGGCGGAACGTTGAGCGTTCGCTCCGGACACCGGTGGCTGGCCAACTCCGGCGCGAGGAATAGCCGGGAAACCCCGCTTGCCAATCCCTCTGCAGTGCGCATCACGGAGAGATGAATCGGGCCGACACCTTTCACGGAAACGAAGTTCTCGATCCGCGATTGCTGGAGTGTTACCGCCACGCCACTCCGGGTGCCAAACTGGCGGTCGTCGGGCGACTGAACGAGACGTTGATTACCCTCAAGGAAGCGGCCCTGCGAGCAGCGCATCCTGACCTGCCGCTTGAAAAACGCCGCGAACTGCTCCGTCGCTGGTGGCTGGGCGCGTCCGATTAAGCCGATGTGGGATTGGCTTTTTCAATTCATCGACCCGCTCGAACGCGCCGGTCTGCCCTATGCGATCGTGGGCTCGGTGGCTTCCTCGGTCTACGGTGAGCCGCGGGCGACGAACGACGTCGATCTGCTGATCGAGGTCGCGCGTGCCGATGCGGAGAAGCTCGTCGCGGCTTTTCCGAGCGAGACGTTTTATGTTCCGCCGCGCGAGGTCATCGAGGTCGAGCTGGGTCGCGCGCATGGCGGGCATATCAACGTCATTGCCCTGGAGAGCATGGTGAAGGCAGATCTCTATCCCCTGTCCGTGGCCGAGGCGAACTGGTTTGCGCAGCGCCGGGCCCTTGCCGTCGGAGAGCGCACGGTGTGGTTCGCCATTCCGGAAGCGGTCATCGTGCACAAACTGCGCTTTTTTCGGGAGGGAGGCGGAGAGCGGCATCTCCGCGACATTCGCGGCATGCTCGCAGTCGGTGGAGGTGCGATCGATCGCCCGATGATCGAACGCGCGACGGCCGAGCTCGGGCTTACGGCACAGTGGCGGGAAGTGCTGGCGAACGTGAAATGAGCATTCGTGGACGGCGAGGCCATCGTCCTCGCTACGCGTCGCGTGATCAAACGGGCAGAGTGCCTCTGGTCACAGGATGAGTTTCCGTGTGATTGCGGCTTCGGCGCGCCAGGACCTCTGTGGCGAAAAGATTGGGAAGAGGATGCGCCGAACTGAAACGACGAGCGGGCCGAACTCCCTGTGGCTGCGAGCGTGAGCGAGTAGGTCTTCGATCCACGCGCTCACGCTCGCAGCGACGCCAGCACAGGAATGCGGTTTTGGGGCTGGCTTGAGTGACGCCGTGTCGCCGAGAATCCGCCTGGCGCATGTCCAGTTCGCCAGCGATTACCTCTTGCACTCGGCGTTCAGCTTTCGGCGTTCAGCGTCCTCAATCTCCAGCTTCCTTCCCAAGAACGACGTCTTCATCTCCTACGCCCACATCGACGATCAGCCGATGATGGAGGGACAGCGCTGCGCGCGAACGCTCAACGCTCAACTTTTAACGCTCAAGTGATGAACCAGAGCGGAATCGCATTCTGATACTTAAGCGTTGAGCGTTGAACTCGCCGGAGGCGAGGAAACGCTTGCCCGCCTCGGGCGGGTTAAACGTTGAGCGTTTCCTTCCCTACAATCCCGACCGTCGTTCGACGCGGAAATCCCGGTTGCCAAACTCGGCGCCTGACGACAGCGTTTGCGCATGAGCACCGTGCAGGAAATCAAGTCGGCCATTGAGCACCTCGATTTGGAGTCGAGGGCGGAATTGATTGCCGAGCTTTGCGGTTGGGCCGACGACGACTGGGATCGCCAGATGAAGGCCGATGCGGCAGCCGGAAAATTCGCGACCTTGAATGAGGCCGCTGACGAGGCCAGTCGCGCCGGCCAGACCCGGCTGCTCGACCAAGGCCTGGACCGGCCGTGAAAATCCCGAGTCGGGGCACGCCAGAGTTCTGGCAGCATTATTACGCGCTGCCTGCCGAAGTGCGAGCCACCGCGAGGAAGAACTACCAGCTCTGGCAGGCGAACGCGTTCCACCCGTCGCTCCATTTCAAAACGATTGGTCGACCCAACTGGTCCGTCCGCGTCGGCGACCACTACCGCGCGATGGGGAAATTTGCTGGAAAGGAGTTTCTGTGGGAATGGATCGGTTCGCACGCCGACTACAATAAACAATTTTGAAAAGTGGTTACGACCATCCGCCGTGCAGCCCGATGATGCGCCGCATGTCGACTGGGGCCGCGGTTTCCTCGCCGACCGCGCCACGCGCGCCATCGCCCCCGCTATCAAAATCACGACGGCAGGGCTGGAGAAGCGGGCGAAGGAAAGGGCGGGGACGACGGCAACGCCGCCGTGATTGCCGGTTTCCCATTGCCGATTGCCGATTGATTCGAACCCAAACCAATCACTGAACTTTCGTTGCACCGTCCAATCGGCAATCGCCATTCGCCAATCGGCAATTCCCTCCCATGAGGCGCCGACGCGGCGCAAAGTATGCCGCGTAGGCTTTACGTCGAAGAGCGCGGGCTCGCTGTTGCATCGGTTCCATCAGTTCGGTGGCACCGAGCGGCCGGAGTTCAAACGCGTCTTTTCCGGATTCCTCGCATGACCCCATGGCAATTTCTGAAATCTGATCTCAGAGGTTCAGTCCGAGCGGGATAGATTAGCGGAGATCAGCGGAGATCAGCGTTCCTCCCTGTCTTTTCCGTCACGATCCCGGAATTGGAAAACGCGGCGGCTTCACTCCCAGAATCTGCGGACGGGACGGAAAGACCAAGGCAGGAGGAAACGCTAATCTTCGCTCATGAACTCTAATTTTTCGAACCCTGAAATCTGATCTTCGCTGGTTTCAGTGGATAAACGCGAGGCAGGCGCGCGTCGGAATTGAACAGAAGCGGTAACAAAGAAAACGAAGGTGTGCGCCAGGAAGGGAAGATGAGATCTTCATTTCCTCCGTTATCTTCTGTTCATTCTTCAGTGCTTGCCGAAAACAGCGAGGAACCTTCATTTTGGGTCAGAAAGGTCTCCCGGAGCGCGCGAAACGAGGTTGCTTCGGCGGGAAGATCGGACGAAAAAGCGTTCATGACCCTGGATCAGATCCGGACTATTCTCCACGGGACCGAGCCGTTTGTGATCCGGATGGTGAGCGGTCGCGAATATCGCGTCGAACACCCGGACTTCGCGGCCTTGGGCCGCGACCTCGCCACGTTGCACTTTACGGATGACCTGGGCCGCTTGGAACTGATCCGGCTCAGCCAGCTCGAGAGCATCAATCTCGTGAAAGAACCGGCGGCAGGGGCAGATCCATCGGCCTG
Organism: Opitutales bacterium; assembly: GCA_038320495.1. Lineage (GTDB taxonomy): Bacteria > Verrucomicrobiota > Verrucomicrobiia > Opitutales > Opitutaceae > ER46. The sequence continues at coordinate 4,010 of JBBQEG010000232.1, forward strand.
ATTCGAGCCGTCGGGTCTCCAAAGCGGCGAAGGTCAACACACGCGGGCTGCTCTTAAAACGCCACCCGGGCCTTGACCCCGAAAGATCCCGTTTCCTACGTGTCATGGCGGACTCCCGGAACATTCCGTACTTGTAGTGACAAAAGGATATTGCCTCCCTTCGGCACTGCGACGTGCCCTCACCCCACCCTGACCAAACCCGCTGGTTTACCGAAGAAGTTCAGCCCCATGAGCCGGACTTGCGCTCGTGGCTGCGCCGTCGTTTCCCGGAGGCACGTGACATCGACGACGTGGTCCAGGAAAGCTATGCGCGACTGCTGCAGGCTCGGGAAGCGACGCCTGTGGCCTGTGCCCGAGCGTACCTCTTCGCCACCGCGCGGAACGTCGCCCTCGCGATATTTCGGCGCCCGCAGATTTTTTCGCCGTATCCAGTAACTGATTCCGCCGTCTTGCGCATCGTTCAAGAAGGCGAAGACGTGGCTGAACAAGTCAGCACGCGACAGGAAGTCGCGTTGCTGCTCGAAGCCATTGATGCGCTCCCGGGACGATGCCGTGAAATCTTCATTCTTCGTAAACTTCAGGGCGTGTCGCAGCGCCAGATTGCCGAGCGCCTCGGGCTCTCCGAGCAGACCGTGCAAGTGCAGGTCGCGCGTGGCGCGAAACGATGCGTGCAGTTCCTGCGGCAGCGCGGGGTAACCGGGCGTCACGACCATACTTGAATGGCACCCCATGCGTGATCCCAACCACGACCTCCGAGGGATCGAGACTCTGGACGACGCGGCGTCGCTCTGGTTCGCCCGGCGCGACGCGGGGCTGAGCGCCGCCGAGGAAATCGAGTTTGAACAGTGGCTCGCGCGCGATCCTCGGCACGCAGCCATCTGGCGGGAGTTTGAGGACTTACTAGAAGTGATCCCGGGCTGCGCCGACGCGACCCTCGCGCGGGCGATGAACCGCCAACTCGTCCGTCGACAACAACGCCGCCAGAGATTTCGGCTCGCCACGGGCACGTTGGCGGCCGCCGCTGCGGTTGCGCTGATTTTTTATCAACCCCACGACGACGCAGTCGTTAAGTCCGAAGCGCCGCCCGAGGGATCCGCGAACATCGTCATCTCGACCCCGCAAAGGCAGAACCTGCCGGATGGATCGACGGTGGAACTGAACCGAGGCGCAGCCATTGAGATCGACTTTACCGACGGACAGCGGCACGTGCGACTGCTGCGGGGCGAAGGCTATTTTGACGTCGCAAAAGATCCCTTGCGTCCGTTCGTGGTCGAGGGCCGAGGCGTTCGCGTCAAGGCTATCGGCACCGCGTTCTCGGTCGGCGTGGGCTCGGACCGCGTCGATGTCCTGGTAACTCACGGACAAGTGGCGGTCGCGCGGACTCCGCTGACTCCGACCTCGCCCACGACCGAGCGCGTGATCGCAGGTGCCGGCACGCGTGTACTGGTGCCGATTCAAAACCACCACGAACCTGTCAAGGTGGAGAACGTCGCCGCAGACGAGTCGGATCATCATCTTGCCTGGCGAGGTCCGCGACTCGATCTTTCCGCGACTCCGCTCGCGGTCGCGATTAGGGCCTTCAATCGCCAGGGAGGCATTCAGCTTCGAATCGGGGATCGCGCGCTCGGGGACTTGAAGATGAGCGGCGTTTTTCGCATCGATAACGCCGAGGGATTTGCGCGCATGCTTGAGCTCAACTACGGGATGCGCGCGGAGCGGGCAGGCAATACCATCACGCTGTACCGCGCTCGTTGACCACCGGAAGTCCCGTCGGCGAGCCCCGCTGCCAACGGCACAACGTGCGATCTCGTGAACGGCTTGGGAACTTCCTGAGATAAATTTGCAGATTTATGTAACAGATTTTCGGCCTTGGCGCATCGTTAGGACGATCCGTGTCGCCAACCGGCGACACTTCCCCACCCACCCCACACCATGTCTGCTGCTACTGCTTTCGCCTCTTCGCGCACGCGAATAGTCCACGCCTGCATCGCCGTCGCCTTCGCGATAGGCCTCTTTCCCCTGCTTCGAGCAGCGGAGGCACCGAAACAACGATTCGACGTCGCCGCGGGCGCTGCCGAACCCTCGATCAAACTGTTCTCAGCGCAATCAGGGCGCCAAGTCATTGCTCCCACTGACCTCCTTCGGGGCGTGAGGACGGAGGCGGTCACTGGTGAGTTCACGGCCCGCGAAGCGCTGGAGCGCATGCTCACCCGCACCGGACTGGTGGCTCGTTTGGACGACACGACCGGTGCCTTCGCCATCGTGCGTTCCGTAGCACAAGTCGGCTCAGCGCCCAGCGGCGAAGCGCCCCGTACTCAAGCCGCACCGGCCGCGCTCGATACCGCGGCGCCGGCCGCCAGTGGCGACGACCGCGTGGTTTTGACTCCCTTTACCGTCAATGCGGAAAAGGACGTCGGTTTCGTCGCCGCCAGCTCACTCGCCGGCGGCCGCATTGCCACCGCTCTCAAAGACACCCCAGTTGCCTACTCGGTTGTCACCGCGGAATTCCTCGAAGCCTTCAATCTCACCGACACCACCGAGGCCGCCCAGTGGACCGTGAACAGCTATGTCAATGACGGGGATAACACCGGGCGGATGTTCGGGAACACCGGATCGTCCGCGATTCGGACTCGTGGGAGCGGCGCTGGAACCCCGACCCGCAACTTCTTCCCCTTCTTCTCCACCCCCGACAGCTATATACTTGATCGGGTCGACTTCGCCCGTGGTCCCAACGCGGTCCTGTTTGGCGCCGGCGGCATCGGAGGAACGGTCAATTCGGTCACAAAACAAGCGCACTTCAACGGCAATACCCAGGAAGCGCGATTACAGGTCGGGAGCTATAATCGTTTCCGGTTTACCTCGGATGTGAACCAGCTCGTTAATCGCAAGGTCGCCGTTCGGGCCAATGTTGTCTGGGACCAATCCGACACCTGGCGCGTCAATGAATGGAAGGAGCGCTGGGGAGTACATCTCGCGAGCACGTACAAGATTACGCCGAAACTGAGCATACGCGGTGAAGCGGAACTGGCGGAACGAAAGGAGGCGATTTCAACCATCGCCCTGCGAGACCGGTTCTCCGCCTGGGACGGCACCACGACGTTCGCGTCCATCCCCGCGACCAATCTCACCACCGCACAAATGGCGCAGGCCGGACTTTCGCGCCAAAACATGCGCTGGGTCACGAGCCAGGACTTTGGCGGTTTCCTCAACTTCCAAAACCGGCATGTCACCAAAGCGGCGCAGCATAATGCGAACATCAACAACACCAATCGGATCAATGGCGTACCGATCCGGACGGTCGGCTTGAACCTCACGAACGCCGCGATTATCGACAACGATTTCGTCAGCGCCGATGAGCGCTATGCCCAAGCACTTAATGGATCGCAATTCCGCATCCCCAGCCGTGATTTCACTGCGCTGTGGGACAACAAAATCCCGACCCTCAGCGAGAAGAACCGCGACGTTGCCCTCTACTTGAATTACACCTTGGGACAAAACCTCTTCTTCGAAATCGCCGGCAATGTGAATCGTTCCGACATCATCGGCAACACCGGCCTGCGTCGGGGCGTGGTGGATGTCTATATTGATATCGATTCGGTCCTCCCCAACGGCGCCCCCAATCCGAATTTCAAGAAGCCCTATACGGAGTTCATGGAATACCGGAATAGCCGTGATCACGAGCAGGAAAGCCTCCGGGCGCAGGCTGTCTACATTAAGGATACCCGCTTTGGAAAACTTCAGTTGAGCGGCATGGTGGGATCGAACACCCAAGTCATCAAGGCCCGCGCGCGCACCTTGCTGATGCCGCTCACGAGCATTGCGCCGGATGCCCGCAGTTGGGTCGACAACGTCGAATTGAGTGAGTTCGGAGTCTACACCCGGTTCTATCTCGATCAGAAAAACAAAACCTACTCCGACAGTTACTCGCAGCCCGTCACATTGGTGAATCCAATCAATGGAATCACTGAAACGGTCACGCCGACGTGGATGTACGACACGCGGCGCGAGGACAATAATCGCGACAGCCTGCGAGAATATCAATTCCTGCAAACCGCAGGAAACCTCGATTTGTTTAAGAACCGGCTGATCCTGATCGGAGCATTTCGGCGCGATTTCGCCAAGGTGGCCGACAAGCGCGTGCTCAGTCCCGGCGATATGCCGGCCGGCTGGGACGGCACCACGTTGACCTTCCGGAAAGACGCTCCCGCCGACTACTTCGGTCTCACGTATTTCCCCAAGAATGCCGCTGGCGTGATCACCGGTCCCGAGATTCCCGCGGGCAATCGTCCGCGCTCGAATGTCTTGGGCGCAAATATCCCACAGCCGCAGTACGCCAATGACGTATTTCAGGATGACTTCGATTCACCGGAGCTGACGCCGATCATCAACACGTTCACGGTGGGTGGCGTCATCAATATAACCCGTTGGCTTGGCGTCTATGGTAATGTCAGTGAAACATTCAATCTAACGTCTCCGCAACAAAAGGCCGATGGCACGCTGGTTCCACCCACCACCTCCCGCGGCACGGACTATGGTTTCCGGATCACCCTTCCCAACGGCCG
>JBBQEG010000233.1:0-8566 GCA_038320495.1 Opitutales bacterium
GATCTGCGGGCGGAGGCCCGGGTTGTTGATGGTGAGCGTCTGAGCGGTCTCGTTAACGGATTCGTTGGGCGTCAAGTTGCCGAGTGGGGGCCGGCCAAAGCTGTTCGACCAGCTAAGGCGGGCCTTCAGGTTTTTGGTGACATCATGGGTAAGATGAATGCTCGGAAACGACTTGGTGTAGCTGCCCTTCAGTACGCGTTGGGTGCCGGCATAGTCGCGTTCCGCGGAGCCGATGGGATCGGCGGCTTGTTCGGCAGGGGTGCTGCCAACCCGATTGCGCACCCAGCCCCAGCTTTCGTCCTCGGTGCGTTCAGTGCGAACGCCACCGAGCACGCCGGTCTTGCCGAAGGTGCCTTGCGCCATGAGGTATCCGGCTGTAACCGTTTCGGTGATACCGCGGGTTCCGGTGTATTGGGTCATTTCACGGAAATAGACATCCTCGCGCCAGAGCGACGGATCGACGGGAGTGCGTCCGCGACTGATGGCATTGGCATTCCAGGCGGGAATGTTGAGCCCGGTGCGGTTGTCTCCAAAGGTCTCGATGGTTGGATCGGTCGGAAGCTGGCCGGAGTTGGTGCCGGTGAAAATGTAGCGGGTCGACTTGTTCCGATCGCCGGCATATTCCTCGCGCAGGCGGAATCCGGTCTTCACGAACACCGGCTGCGGGACCGGTAGGCGATAACGGGCATTGCCACGAATTTCACGGATCTCGTGATCGTTGTGCGTATCTGCGAAGTTGAGACTATTGGGCCGATAGCTGGCCGGGTTGCTGATATCGGGACCCGCGGTTTGGGCGAAGCGAGGGTAAAGATCGGACTGGGTGCGGTCGAGGATCCAGCCAACATTGGTGACGCGATTGACGAGGACGCCACCGTCACCGCCGCCGCCATTGATGCTATCCAGGCTCATCACGGCATTGTAATCGAGATCGAGCGGACCGAACGTGTGCTCGGCGCCCACATCGATGTGGCGTTGCCGGTGGAAGAAATTCGACATCTGAGAGGTGATGTCGATCGTTGAGGCCGCGACGGGCCGCACCTGCGTGATGCGATCGGTGAAGCCGGGGATGATACCGCTCGTCGTGGCGTTGGGAACAGCGTTTTGGTTCTGCGTGAACGCGCGAAACAGGTAACGAAGCCGGAAGCGCTCCATCGCGTCATTATAGATCAAATTCAGAGAAAACTTGGTATTGGGGGAGAGCCGGTAATCGAACTTGGCGTTCACGCTCGATTGCTTGCGGTTGTTGTAATTGTCCTGGGTGCGATAATCCCAGACGTACGCGGGCTGGTCCGTGGTGTTCTGGAAATCGCGGGTCGTGCTGAAGAATCCGACGGCTTGCTCGCTATAGAACAGATTGAGGGACACGCCGAGATTGGATTCCGAGCTTCCGAGGACGGCGAACTTCTCCTGATACGCCACATTGAGCAGCGGGTGGACGCGATGATCTTCGCGCATGGGAATTTGTTGCGTGAACGACGGCGCGAGACGCGCGGAGAAGTTATAGGTGATCCGGCGCTTTTCCTTCATGCTGAGGGACGAGCGGCTCTTGAGATTAACTGTGCCGCCAAGCGAGCCGGCTTCCTTGTCGGGGGTGTGACCCTTGGTGAGTTCGAGCGAGTCGAACATCGAGCCGGTGATCGTGTGAATCCGGGTTTGCCGGCCCATGCCGCCCTGGCTGGCCATGAGCGCGCCGTCCACGGTAATGGTATTCATTCCGGGGCCCATGCCGCGGATGGTGAAACCCACGACGTTGCCCTCATCGCTGAGATTGCCCGCGACCCCGGGCAGAAGCACGGCCAACTCACTGGCATTCATGTTGGGCAAATTGCCGTAGGCATCGATCGCCACGACGTTCTTCACGTTGGGCGCATTGCGTTGTGCGGTGATCGCGGCGGCGTTGCCTTCCCGCTCACCGCTGACGGTGAATGCCTGCAACTGGTAAATCCCGGTCGTGAGATCGAAATTGCGTGTGATGCTCTGGCCGGCGTTGACGGTGACGGTGTCCCTGACGGCATCGAGGCCGATGTAGGTGGCGACGACTTCGTGGGCGCCGGCCGGGACGCCGGACAGCACATAGCGTCCGGTGTCACTCGTCAGCGCGCTGAGTCCGAGCTGCGGGATCTCAACGCGAGCCCCTTGGAGCAAATTGCCGGTGCCGGCATTGCCGACGTTGCCGGTGATGGTGCCGCTTCCGGCGGTTTGGGCGGCAGCGGTGGAGCCTGCGGCGAAGACGGCGAACGCGAGCCACGCGATTCGGAGGGATGAGGTGAGCTTTATCATAGGTAAGGTGGTGTCTAGGTCTGGGGTTTAGAACTGGCTACCGACGCGGGACGCAGGTCGGAGTTGATGTTCCAGCTTTCGGGGATGAGGCAGTCAGAGCCGAGGAGCATCGTCGTTCGGGATGCGGATGAAGGGTTTCAGGCGTTCGCGCGGTGAACGATCGGTCCGCACGAAAGGTAGGTTACGATGAGCATCGGACATTGCCGGCTAATCTGACTTGACGGCAAAGTTTTTTTTACGACACGCGAAGAAAAATTCCCGGGTGCGACCAAGGAAAATGCCCCAATCAACCCCTCCGGAAAAAGCGAGCACCTTGTAATTAGGACAAAACGCGAAAGACCGCGGGTGTGAAGACCCGCGGTCTGGTTTATCTCCCGAGCTCGCAAGCGCGGAAGCACGTTGTTGGGATAACGTGATTCAGTTTTTCGGAGACCGCTCAGAATCGTCCGCTGACGCCAAACGTGAGGGTGATTCCGGCGATCCGGGTTTCGGACATCCGATCGGCCAGGCCCCGATACCAGACCTGGGGCTCGTTGAAGAGATTGTTCACGTCGATGGAAAAACTGAGCCTAGGCTTCCATTGGTACGCGATGCCGGCATTCACGATGGTGCGCTCGCGAGTGTACAGATTGCGGGCGGGGCTGCCGGCATTGAACGAGCGAATGTACTCGCCCGTCCGGTTGGCGACGATCCGGGCGCCGAAACCCCGGTAGCGCCACGTGAGATTGATATTGCTGGTGCGGGGGATGAAGCCGGGAACCTCTCCCGTGCGACGGATCTCCGAGCCCCCGAAGTCGCCGCGGGTTTCCAGAATGGTGAGGTTGGCGGAGAGGCCGAGGCCGCTAAGCAATCCGGGGAGAAAGGTGAACTGCTGTTGATAGCTGAATTCCCATCCCTGCACGGTGGCGGTGCCGAGATTGCCGCGTGTCAGGATCGTGAAGCCGGAGTAATCACCGTTGTAGCCGTTGTCCTGTCCAGGACCGATGATGCCGGCTTCGATGTTGTTGACGAAGTAATCCTCGATCGTCTTGTGAAACCATCCGACTGAGAGGTTCCCCACGGGCTCGAAATAGTAGTCGAGGGAGGCGTCCCAGTTTTCCGCCGTCTGGGGCAGCAGGCTCGGATTGCTGATTGTGAGGGTCTCGTTGGTTTCGTTGACGCCCTCACTGGGAGTGAGGTTGCCGAGCGGTGGCCGACCGAAGCTCGTGGACCAGCTGATACGGGCCTTGAGGTTGCTCGTGATGTCGTGGGTCAGGTGGACGCTGGGGAACGACTTGGTGTAGCTGCCGCTGATGTTGCGCCGGGTGTTGGCGTAGTCACTTTCCGCTGATCCCACCGGATCGGCCCGCTGTTCGGCGGCCGTGCTGCCAACGCGGTTGCGGACCCAGCCGTAGCTTTCGTCCTCGGTGCGCTCCGTGCGCACTCCGGCCAGGAAGCCGGTCTTGCCGATGCTGCCTTGGGCCATGAGATAGCCGGCGGTCACGGTTTCCACGACTTCGTTGGTGCCGATGTAGGCCTGGCTGAGATTGTAATAAACATCCTCATTCCAAAGCGACATGTCGATCGGCATGCGACGGCGGCTGATCGCATTCGCATTCCAGGCTGGAATATCCAGCCCGGTTTTCAAATTACCGAAGGTCTGAATCGTCGGATCGGTCGGGAGCTGCCCTGAGTTGGTGCCGGTGAAATTGTACCGGTGGTTATCTCTGGTGCCGCCCGCGGTCTCTTCGCGAATGCGAAAACCGGTCTTGAGCGAGAGTGGCATTTCCACGGGCAATTTGTACCGGACATTGCCGCGGATTTCCTTGATCTCGTGCTTGGTGAACGTATCCGCAAAAGTGAGACTGTTCGGAGAGTAGCTGGCCGGATCGCTGATATCAGGGCCGGCGGTTTGGGTGAAGGTCGGATACAGGTCGGAGGCGGTGCGGTCGAGGATCCAGCCCACGCGGTTGACACGGTTGACGAGCACACCGCCATCGCCACCGCCCCCGTTGATATGGTCGCGGCTGTAGACGGCGTTATAATCGATATCGAACGCCCCGAAGGTGTGCTCGGCACCCAGATCGACGTGGCGTTGGCGATGGAAGAAATTCGACATCTGAGAGGTGATATCGATCGTCGAGGCGTTGACCGGGCGGACTTGGGTAATCCGGTCAGTGAACCCAGGAATCACGCCGCTGGTGGTGGCATTGGGCACCGCGTTGGTATTCTGGGTAAATGCCCGGAACGAGTAGCGCAGCCGGAACCGTTCGAACGCGTCGTTGTAGATCAGATTGAGGGTGAGCTTGGTGTTCGGAGACAGCTGATAGTCGAACTTGGCGTTCACGCTGGATTGTTTGCGGTTGTTATAATTATCCTGAGTGCGGTAGTCCCAGAGGTACGCCGGCTCGTTCAGCGTGTTCTGAAAGTCCCGGGTGGTGCTGAAAAACCCGACCGCCTGTTCGCTATAGAAGAGATTCACCGCCACGCCAAGGTTGGGTTCGGTGCTGCCGAACGCGTTGAATTTTTCCTGATGGGCAACATTGAGCAACGGATGCAACCGGTGGTCTTCCCGCATGGGGATCTGCTGGGTGAACGCGGGTGCGAGCCGGGCGGAGAAGTTGTAGGTGGTGCGGCGCTTTTCGCGCATGCTGAGCGGGGAGCGGGTCTTGAGATTGACCGTGCCGCCCAGCGAATCCGCCCCTTTGTCCGGCGTGTGGCCTTTGGTGAGCTCGAGTTGATCGAACATTGAGCCCGTGATGGTATGAATGCGCGTCTGGCGGTTCATGCCGCCCTGGCTGGCCATGAGCGCGCCATCGACGGTGATCGTATTCATTCCCGGTCCCATGCCGCGGATGGTGAAACCGACGATGTTGCCTTCGTCGCTCAAGTTGCCCGCGACGCCGGGAAGCAGAACGGCGAGTTCGCTCGCGTTCATATTTGGCAGGTTTCCGTAGGAATCGAGGGCGACGATGTTCGTCACGTTAGGGGCGTTGCGTTGCAGCGTAATGGCGGCCGCGCTGCCTTCGCGCACGCCGCTGACGTTGAAGGCCTGCAGCTTGTAGATTCCCGTGGTCAGATCAAAATTGCGCGAGACACTCTGGCCGGCGTTGACGGTAATGGTATCCCGCATCGTATCGAGCCCCGTATAGCTGGCGACGACGTCATGCGTGCCGGCGGGGACGCCGGAGAAGACGTAGCGGCCCGTGTTGCTTGTCAGCACACTGCGTCCGAGTTGCGGAATTTCGACCCGCGCACCTTCCAGCAAATTACCGGTGCCGGCGTTTCCGACATTGCCGGTGATCGTGCCGGTCCCGGTGGTTTGCGCCGTTACCGGCGGGATCGTGGCGACAAAGGTGAGGATCAAGGCAAGCCATGCTGCGCATAGGGTTGCGGGTTTGAGGTTCTTCATAATGGAGGGATGGTTTCGAGCGGGTGGATTCCAACGACGAGGCGGGCCACTAACGATCGACCTAAACACTGCGGGGAAAGGGGTCAGATCGAGGCCGTCCCGCATCGTGCCGGGTGGTCAGGGTTGAATGATTCGCGCGAGTGAAGAACTGGGACGCGCAAATATAGATTGTGATGTGATGAGCACGGTAACTGTTGCGAACTCTGAGCAGAGGGCAAAATCTTTAAGTCTCCGAAACGAGAGCAAGGGTCGGCGCTGGACGTATTCGAATTTTGGATTCGATTGGGTTTCGCTGTTCCTCACTCGTGCACTTTCTCCCAGTGAAAAACGCCCGTCGAAGCTGGTTTTTCGTCCGGGTTCGGAGCGACTTTTGCCGCACATTGGTGGGGCGCTCCTCAAATTTCCCATGGAAATTTGGGGGGAAGACCCAGGCGGTTCGGTGGGCTCCCGTCTTCGCTGGGCGAAACGACGCGTGCGGGATCATGGCGGCGGGGCGAGCGGGCCCGCTCAGTGCTGGCTTGAGCTCCGTCGCAATGCCGCGCATGGCTTGCGCGTATGAATTCTTTGATGCGCCTCGCATGGTTGTTGGCCTTGGGTTGTGGAGTGCTGGCTACGGGCTTCACAGCGGAGATTATAGGTGGGGCGCCGAAGGAGTTTTTCGTTTATTTCGGCACCTACACCAAGGGCAAGAGCGAGGGCATCTACCGGGCGCGGCTCAATGTCGCGACGGGCCAGGTTTCCCCCGTAGAGCTCGCCGCGACGACGTCGGATCCGTCCTTTCTCGCCCTCCATCCGTCGGGCCAGTTTCTGTACGCGATCGATGAAGGCAGTGACCCCATAAAGACTCCGGGGCAGGGCGTGAAGGCCTATGCGGTTGATCAACGTTCCGGTGGCCTGACGTTCCTGAATGAACAGAGCGCGGGTGGCGCGGGACCGTGTCATCTGGAAGTCGATCGCACCGGCCGGACGCTCCTGGTGGCGAACTATTCGGGCGGAAGCGTAACGTCGCTTCCTCTCGGGGCGGATGGCCGTATCGGACCGGCGGTTACATTTCGGCAGCACGTGGGATCAAGCGTGCATCCGACCCGGCAACAGCGTCCGCATGCGCATGCGATCAACATCGCGCCGGATAACCGCAACGCGTTGGTTCCCGATCTTGGAATGGATCGGGTGATGCTTTATCGGCTCGATGCCGCGAAGAGTACGCTGGTGCCGGAGGTGTCCGGGTCAGTGGCGTTGCCACCGGGTTCGGGTCCGCGGCACCTCGCGTTTCATCCGCGTGGCCAATTCGTTTATGTGCTCAACGAACTGCTCTGCACGATGGCGGTGTTCGCATATGAGGCGGCGAGTGGCCGCTTGCGCGAGGTGCAGACGGTTTCGACTTTGCCCGCAGGTGAAGCGGTGCAGCGCGGCATGAGTACCGCCGAAGTGGCCGTGCATCCCAGCGGACAATTCCTGTATGGTTCAAATCGCGGTCATGACACGATCGTTGTATATAAAGTAGATCCCGCCACGGGAAAGTTGACGCTCGTCCAGCATCAAGCGACCGGCGGCAAGACTCCCCGCCACTTCGCCATTGACCCGACCGGCACGTGGTTGCTCGCGGAGAATCAGCAATCCGACAGCGTCGTGGGGTTTAAGATTGATCCGCAGAGCGGTCGCCTGACTCCGACCGGACAAACGCTCGACGTCCCGTCTCCCGTGTGCGCGGTTTTTGTGCCGGTGCAGTGAGGTTGAGGGGCGACGTGACGGTTCCCGTCGTGACTACTGCTTCGAATTAAGGATCGGAATCAGCCGATGCCTCCCGACCGACGAAGGACAATCCGAGAAACGACCCGAGCGTTGTGGCCATGCCGATAAACTCGAGGACCGAAGGACGTTCTCCGAGGACGAGGGACGCGCCGGCGAGAGTCCAGCGGGTCCGGTCGCGCGGATCGGTGCGGCGATGAAAACGGGCAATGCTTCAAGGCGAAGTACGAACAGCACCATGATATCCGCCACGACCTGGCGCTGCAAACATTCGCCAGGAAGAACTCAGGCTTGATCGACGGGCGCGAACCAGCCAATTCAGTCGGTATGCCCCGACCGACCACGGCTCTGATCATCGATGACAAGGCGCATGTCCGTGCGTATTTTAGCGAGATCCTGAAGGAGTTGAACGTGGTCACCGAATGGGATGCGACCGATGGACAACAAGGGTTGTCGCTCGCGCTCCAGCACCGGCCCGGTTTGGTGCTCCTTGAAATTAATCTGCCGGTGTTGGGCGGGATTGAGGTGCTCACTCAACTTCAGGCGGAGGCGCCGGAGGTACCCGTGGTGATTGTCACTTCCCAGAACCTTTTTCAAACGGTGCGCGAGGCCCAGCGGCTGGGAGCGATGGCTTATCTGCTGAAGCATAATCCACGCGACGAACTGACCGCGAGTTTGAGCGACGTCTTGGATTATCTGGAGAATCCGGAGGACGAGGACGCAACCGACAACGAGGCCGCGGCGGATGACAGCGATGACAGCGAGGTCGACGGCAAGACGCGTTCTGAACTTTGATGGCGGTCGTCGGCTTCACCGCAGCCTGGTGCTCGCCCCCGGTTCAGTCCGCGGCCTCGGCCCCGGAGGCCCACGTTGCGTCGCTGAAAATTCCGGAGTTCCCGCGCAGCCTGGCGCACCGTCGCGTCGTTAGCGCATGCTTCGATCGAGTTCGCGGCGCATCGTCTTAAGTTCGTTCAACTGCTTTTGCAGCCCGGCCTTTTCCTCTTTCGTTTTTGCGAAAGCGATGGCTTCGATGAGGTCCTTCTCGGCCTCCATCAACTCGACGCGCTCGCTCGCCACACCCTGGCGGAACTGAGCGGAATCGCCTCCGAAAATACTGAGGGGTCGCGCGATCCTGGCGTCGTTGAA
>JBBQEG010000234.1:0-8562 GCA_038320495.1 Opitutales bacterium
GCTCACCTATGGAGACGACCAGGTTCCGCTCGTGCTCAATTCCTGGGCGCAGAGCTGGACCACGATCGATCGCATGCGCCGCGGCGTGCCGGTGATTGTTCCCGGTGACGGCACGTCGCTCTGGACGATCACGCACAACACTGATTTCGCCCAGGGATTGATCGGCCTGTTTGGCAACCCAACAACCATCGGCCACGCGTTTCATATTACGTCGGACGACGTGCTCACCTGGAACCAGATCTTCGAGCAAGCGGCGCACGCGGCGGGCGTGAGCGCGCCCAAGCTTGTGCATATTCCGTCGGACTTTATTATAGCGTGTGTACCCGCCGTCGAAGGCACGTTGCTTGGCGACAAAGCGGTATCGGCGGTCTTCGACAACACGAAAATCAAACGCTTCGTCCCCGGGTTTACCGCGAAGACTTCGTTCGCCACCGGGATCCGACGCACGATCGCCTGGTTCGATGCGGATCCGGCGCGCCAACAGATTGACGACGCGCTCAATCAACGCTGGGACAAACTCATCGCGGCTTACGAGGCCGGTCTCGCGCAGGCGAGGACGGCGTTTGCCGCGGGGTCGTAGTGCACCCCAGATGGGCGCAAGTCCGGGAATGGAACAGCAGTCGGTCAACCCGGCGCGGACTGTATGATGTCGGACTGCAGCGAAGTGGTCCCGCATCGCAGCGTTCCCCGCCGTCCACTGATCGCTTTATTTATATCACGAGCGCCTTGAAATCCAGCCTCTTAGATGACCTTCCAATCAACCTCGATATCCTCGTATTTGACCGTCATAGGCTTGGCGAAACCTCGCCGAGATTCTTATCCACATCCATGGCTAAGAATTTGGGCCGATCGACGCCGGTCTGAAACGTCGCATCACCGTACTGACCTTCCCAACCGCACAGCTAGTCATATTTTCCATACCCAGTAAAAATGTTGATGTTACTGAACTCAATTTGCGTTACGGGCCAACACCTCGAAAGAGACGGCACTGCCCGTGTAGGCAGAACGCGCCATGATGTGAGCGCAACGGCTTGATCGAGGGAACCTCGAAGTCGTCGACCGGCGACAACGGATTATTTGTGTATGGGTGTAAGCGATATTTCGCGCCGCCCTCCTCGAAAAAGATTTTTCACCAAAGCGGGCAGCCAGGCGTCGCTGCTTGGCGCTCAGGAAACGGTGCGCACGCACGGCGCCGTTGTCCGCGACCGGACACGCGCACGGCAAACGGCCGACAGCGTAGCCCCGCGCGTTGGGGACATCACGCTCCACCACGGTCAGTCTTTCACGTCCGCTAAGGCTCTATAGTTCAGCCGAGAGCGAGAAAATGACCTGACGCGGCCCGTTGGTTGCCGCGCGTGCACGGATATAGAAAACATCGGTGAAGTTATCTACATTGATGCCGGCGGTGAGCTTCTTCCCCCACGCGGTGAACGGGTACCGCGCAAAAAGATCAACCTCCGTGTACCCGTCTTCCACCACAAACCGGTTGTTGTAGGTTCCGAACTGCTGGATCGGACCGTCGGCCCAGACCACGCCGCCGCCAAAGCGCAGGCCTTTCAACGGCCCTTCGCTGAGCGCGTAACTCGTCCACACGGTCAAACGCTGCGGCGCCGCGCCTTCCAGCCGCAGGCCTTGTGCCAGCGTGCGGCTTTCGCGAACCTTGCCGTCAATATAGGAATAATTAATGACCGTGTTCCAGTTTTCCCAAAGATTGACGAATAGCTCGGCCTCGACGCCCTGGCTGACATCGCTCGTGATGTCGCGATCGGCAACGAAAGTGAACGGGTTGAAATCGGTGCGGACGACGTTGTCCTTTTCAATGTGAAAATAGGACAGCGAGCCGCTGATCCGTTTTTTCCATAAGTCTTCGAATTTCAGTCCGGCCTCGTAAGCCCGCGACTCCTCGGCCGGATCGAAGAGGCCTGTGTCAGGATTACGTCCGTTCGGGTTGAACGCCGTGGCATAATTGGCGAACGCTGTGAGAGTATCGGTTAGATTATATACGCCACCCACCTGGAAGCTGGTGTCTTTTTGATCGCTGAGTGACGCGGGGTTGACCTCATCCAGGAGATTGACCGAGTAGTTCTCGATGCGGATGTGGCGAACGCCGCCGAGAACGCGGGCGCGGCCCTCGAGGAATGACACGCTATCCGTCAGGAAGAACGTGGTCACATCCTCGTAACCGGCGCCGACCGCGTTGGTGCGCGGGGCCAGGCGGCGCATTTCCTCGCGCGTGGGCAATTCTTCCTCCCAGAAAGGAACCCCGGAAAGGACTTCCTGTTTAGTAAGGCGAAGACGGATACGCCGTCCCTGGTTGATCAAGCTTTGCAGCGTGGCGCGTTCCGCTGCATTGCTGCTGCGCAGGCGGAACCCCTCGCTTCGATCCGAGTCCTCCGTGTAGCGAAAACCAATCAGCGCCTGGTGCTTGAAGCCGCCCGTCTCGAAATTGAGAAACGCATTCAGAATGTGAGCATCCGTCACATTCCGCGAACGCGTGGTGGTGTGATTGCCGTCGGCAACCCCGGCCGGGTTGAAGGTGTTAAACTCCCGAAAGATCACGTCCAAAAGCTACGAGGACTTCACGAACATGTACTGCGCCTGGACTTGGGGTGAAAAACGGTGCCGGACACCCGTGTGCAGATAAAAGTTGTCCTGGAAGAAAGGCGCCTCCGCCGTCGCCGACGTGTAGTCGCGCGGCAGGAAGGTGTTGTTGTGGCGGATGGACGCCTCGTTTTCTCCGTCTACTATATCAAGCGTGTCTCCATCGCCATTCAGATCGCGGGGAAACTGCTCGAATGAAAACGTTGCGCGTTGCGTGGGGATGCCTTCCGTTTCGCTGCCGCTAATATTCAGAAGGAGGGTGGTTGCGGGTGTGACGGTGAACTCGCTCATGAGCCCAAGGAGCCCGGTTTCCTTGCCGTCGACCGGCCGCCAGCCGTCGGTTTCCATATACGAGCCAAGCAGGCGGAGGCGAAGCCGGTTGGCGAGCGTCGGCACGTCATAGTCGAGGTTCGTTTCAAACAGGCTTTGCTCCCCCACCCTCTGGCGAAGGTGCAATCGACCCGAACCCGTGGGCCGCTTGGTCACTATATTGATCAACCCGCCGGGATCTGACTGTCCATACAACGTGTTGGGGCCCTTGACGACTTCGACGCGGTCAATGAGATGCGTCGGGATGTATTCTCCGCCCGCAACTCCATCGATGAGGGTGTTGCGGTTGCGAAAACCGCGGATCGACCAGGAAGCGGAACGGTTGTCCACCGGCTGGCGATTGGTCTGCGTGATGGAAGAGTTATAGTCGAAGACTTGCGCGAGCTCCCCGACCAAGGCGTCGCTGAGAAACTCCGAAGTAATGACATTGATCGTCATCGGAACCTCTCGCAGGGGCGCGTTCATGGCCGTGCCAGAAATGGTGTTGGTCGCCATATAGCCTTCGACGGAAGTCGAGACCACAAACGGACTCAGTTCCACGGGCGTCTGCTGGGCTGTGGCCGGTGGCGGCGGAGGCGAAGACGCTTGCGCATAGCCGGTGCTCGACGGCAGGGCGGCCAAGGCGATCGTGAAACACGCGGCAGTCCAAACGGACCGAACGGGGAACAGGGTCAAACGGGGTTGAGTGGTCATGGCGGGAAACGATGAAGGACTAGATGCCAGTGAGCGACCGATCCGTAACGTCACATGGACGCGCGGGGGCGGAACGCGCCGAAAAAATCGTGGGGGGGGTTAGTGGAGCGTAAGAGCGATGTGCCCGGCTGCAAATTGTCCGGCAAATTTTCGCCGGCAAATTTTCGGCTCACTTGCAGCGTGCATCTGCGGGCGCCAAGCCGATAAATTTTCACCTGCGGCTTGAACGGGCGAAAAAGTAGACTCACTAGTTACATTCGTTACTCCACCCCTGCCCTCCGCCCCCTGCCCCTGCCCGGCGGCCCCGTGCCCTGCGACTTCATACCCATGCCTCTCCTTGCACTTCGCTGCCTGTCTCTTCTCGCTCTACTCACGCCCGTATTGGCCGCAACGGCGGTAACCCGCCCCAACATCCTTTACATCATGTCGGATGATCATGCCGCGCATGCGATCGGGGCGTACGGTGGCCGTCTCGCCGGGTTAAATCCGACGCCGACGATCGATCGTCTCGCCCGTGAAGGCATGCGGATGGAAAATGTTTTCTGCACCAACTCGATCTGCACTCCGAGCCGCGCCACCATCTTGACCGGTCAATATTCCCACCGGAATGGGATCAAGACACTCGAGGGCTCGCTGCCGGCCGAGCGCCAGACCCTGGCCGTGGAGGCAGGCCAGGCCGGCTATGAAACTGCGGTCATCGGGAAATGGCATTTGCAGGCGGAGCCAGGCGCGTTCGACTACTACTGCGTACTGCCCGGACAGGGATCGTACTTCAACCCGATCTTCCGCGCCCATCCGGCCACGCCGGCCATCGTGCCGCCCGCTTTGAAACGAGAATTGCCGCGCTCGCTCGGTGCCTGGCCAGACAATACGTTTCGCGTCTCGGCCTACGACAATATCCACGCGGACGATGCCATCACCGACCTTTCGCTCGCCTGGCTAAAAAACCGGCGCGCGAAGGACAAGCCGTTCTTCCTCTTACATCACTTCAAGGGTCCGCATGACAATTTCGAGAACGCCGAGCGCTACGACTTCCTGTATGAGGACGCGACGATTCCCGAGCCGGAGAGCCTCCGCGCGCGCGACCGCCACGGCCCGGAAGGCAAGCCGCTGTACGGCACGTCCGTTTCAAAGCGAAATGAACGCCGCAACATGGGCCATCACATGTTTGTCGATACCGCCTTGGGCGACGAGCAGTACACGACTGTATCCTACGAACGGTATATAAAGAAATTCCTCCGGACTGTGCGGGGGGTCGACGACAACATCGGACGCCTGCTGGCGCATCTCGAGGCGACCGGTGAACTCGACAACACGATTATCATCTACACCGCCGACCAAGGATTCATGCTCGGCGAACACGACTACATCGACAAGCGCTGGATGTACGAGGAGAGCCTCCGGATGCCATTTATCGTACGTTATCCCAGGTCCGTGCCGGCCGGATCCACCAGCAAGGCCATCGTCAACAACGTCGATTTCGCTCCGACCCTGCTCGACTTCGCCGGCGCCCGTGTGCCCGAAAGCATGCAAGGGCGCAGCTTCCGTCCCATTCTTGAAGGCCGGCCCGCGCCGTCCAACTGGCCAACCGCGACGTACTACCGTTACTGGATGCACTTCGCGCATCACGACAACCCCGCGCACTACGGCATCCGCACCGCCGACTACAAATTGATCTTCTTCTACGGTCTGCCGTTGGATGCCACCGGGGCGGTGAACAAGCCGACGCCTCCCTACTGGGAACTTTACGATCTGCGCCAGGATCCTGGGGAGATGCGCAACGTACATTCAAGTCCGGAATACGCGACGGTGCGCCGGGATTTGCAGGAGCGACTCATTCGCCTCAAGGAGCAGGTGGGCGACACGGATGACAATTATCCCGAACTGGTGCAGCGCCGAGAGGCGACTCGTTGATTGCTCGCGACCAAACGGGTTTCCGCCCCAACTCACCACTTCTGCCCAAAAAGCGCGCGTTTTCCCCCGACGGTTAGCCCGGAAATTTTCCACCTTCCATTGTCATTGCGAGCCGAGGAACGAGAGCGCGGCAATCCAGCTGGATGGATTGCTTCGTCGCTGCGCTCCTCGAACCTGAAACGATCTTGAGCACATCTCCTGGCGCTGCGCTGTGAGTTTTTCGCACTACGGCATCGCCTGACGCGAAAGCATTGTCAGGCCCGCACCGGACAGAGAGCTGCGAAACGTGCGCATTTTTTTTGAAGTCGATGCATTTTCGCCACGAACAAGTGCGCTGATCGGATGCAGATTTAGTTTTCGGGCGCGAACTTTTGTTTCGCACCGCGGCAAGTGCTCTCGGTCTACCATTCACCTTAACCGGACAAGAGCGGCCGGCGTTTGCGTTCTCGTTCACCACTCATCGCCTACTTTCACATGACTAAGATTCCCATTCCCTCCCAGTCCCTACGCCGTGTTCTCACGGTTGCTGCGCTAATCCTGATTCCCACCGCCACTGCCATAGCCCAAGACATGGCTAAACCCGACCCGCAAATGCAGGCCGTGCTCAATCAACATGCGGCGCTAAAACCAAAGCCTCTACACACGTTGACTCCCGAGCAGGCCCGTAAAGGACCCTCCGTCGCCGACGCCGTAACGGCCCTAATGAAGAAAGCGGACAAGAAGCCCGAGAAGGTGGGTCACATCGATAACCGCTCCATCGATGGCCCGGCGGGGAAAATCAAAGTTCGTATCTACCGGCCTGAAGGCAATGGCCCGTTTCCTGTCATTGTCTATTTCCACGGTGGCGGATGGGTGATTGCGGATCTCGATACTTACGACGCGTCCCCGCGCGCGCTAGCCAATGCGGCGCACGCGATCGTGGTGTCATCGCACTACCGCCAGGCCCCCGAGCACAAGTTTCCCGCGGCCCACGAAGACGCGTTGGCGGCCTATCGCTGGACGCTGGCAAACGCGGCCGAGCTCAAAGGCGATCCCACCCGTGTCGCCGTGGCCGGTGAAAGCGCCGGCGGCAATTTGGCGGCAGCTGTCTGTATGATGGCTCGCGAGCAAGGCATCCGCCTGCCCGTGCACCAGCTTTTGATCTATCCGGTCGCCGACACCGGCATGGCCACACCGTCATACCGCGAAAACGCCGACGCGAAGCCGCTCGATAAAAAAGGCATGGAGTGGTTTGCGAAGCACGCGATTCCGCCCGACCAAAAGATGAATCCTCTGCTGAATTTGGTCAGCGCGCCTGATCTCAAAGGTTTGTCTCCGGCCACCATCATCACCGCGCAAATCGATCCATTGCGCTCGGAAGGGGCCATGTACGCGGAGAAATTGAAAGCCGCCGGCGTCCCCGTCTCCTATCGGAACTTCGACGGCATGACGCACGAGTTTTTCGGGATGGGAGCTGTCGTGGACAAGGCAAACGAGGCGGTCAAATTCGCCGCCGAGAGTTTACAGGCTTCCTTCGCCGCGCCGACCGGTCGCAAATAAAACGACTCGGGTGCGTCAGCCGGAACTCATCGCGAATCGTCCTCACGCTCACCGATTCCGGCTTGGCGTTGATCAGCCAGTGAATCGTGAGCTTGGGCGCCGATTCGAAGGGGAAGAGCGACGAATCGCCGGGCCTCTCCCAGACCAGCCGCCCGGTGCGTGTTGTATCCCGGCCAGTTAACCCGCAAGGTGAAGTGCCAGAAATGTAGAATGCCTTGGCAATCTGTGGCTATCTGTGAAATCTGTGGCTTCAACTGCATTTTCTAGGTCGATGCGTTAAGCGAACTGCGAGGCAAACCGATTGAGACACCGTCGCCCGCAGAAGGAAACGACGGTCCCTCGGCGTGCAGATGAGCTATCGCGTCAGCGGGGTTACGACTGACATCACGTGTTAAGCCATTCGCGACAAGCTGAACGTGAGGGAGCGGAGCGTTATACCCATGTGCAGCCTCGCGGTTTCCAATTTCCTGCCGTTCGGCGCCGCGAGATTGCGGGCGTCGCTCCGGGAGATAAGTAATAAGAATGAATTCGAGGTTAGTTTGGTTATGGATTTTAGCCGTGTTCTTTATTGCGGCGGGCGCGAATCATTTCGTGAACCCCGGTCCGTATCTCTCCATGATGCCCCGCTGGCTTCCGCTGCCTGGCCTTTTGGTTCAAATAAGCGGAATTGCTGAAATTTTGGGAGGTGTTGGGATTCTGCTGCCTAGAACCCGTCGCATGGCGGCATGGGACTTGATTGTCCTCCTTGTTGCCGTATTTCCGGCTAACCTGAATGTCGCGTTGAACGGCTGGCCCGGTGTAAATATGCCGGCGTGGGTGTTATGGTTTCGATTGCCGATGCAACTATTACTTTTGTGGTCGGTGCATCGCATCTGTTTATATAATTCGCGATCGCTTACGACAGGTTCTTCGCGGGATCACCCGACCAAACCCTCGCGACACTGACCCCGGAGTCAATCCATCGTGATCCGCGACCCACCGACCGGGTAGCGCCAAACTCCGCGATTCGTGGTTCGCTACGCTTGGCGTGCCCGATGTTCCTTGAGTGGCCGAGAGCGCTGGGGTGGAATTTTTATTTGATTCCCTTTTCTCCCCTGTTTTCTGTGACCTCCGTGACGATGAACATTCTCCGGTGCTGCTTTTACCTGACCGTGTTCGCCGCCGCCACCGGAGCGGTTTGGGCCCAACCGAGCGTTGTCGGATCGGCCTCTGCGTTGAAAAAACTATCGCTCGAGGAATTACTTTCTTTGCAAGTCACGGCTGTTTCCCGTCGCGCCGAGCCTGCGAGCCGCGCCGCCGCTACGGTGGAAGTCATCACTGCAGAACAAATCGTGAGGACGGGTGCGACCAGCGTCCAAGACACGCTTCGATTCGCGGCGGGGGTTCAAGTGTCGGGCTTCGGAGCTCATTCCTTCGCGATCAGCAGCCGAGGGCTCACGAGACAGGCCGCGAACAAGCTTCAGGTAATGCAGGGTGGGCGCAGCC
>JBBQEG010000235.1:0-8558 GCA_038320495.1 Opitutales bacterium
TTCGAAAGCAGGGCAGTCGGATGTGACACTCGAGTTTCAGTGGAAGACCGACATGGATCTCGTGGCGCAGGAGGTCCGCGAAAAGATCGACCGGATCCGGTTCCCGGAAGGGGCGCAACGACCGCTCCTGCTGCATTTCGATCCTTCGCTGGATCCCATTCTCCGGCTTGGTCTGGCCGGCCCGCAGTCCCTCTACGATCTGCGCCATCTCGCGGATCACGAAGTGAAGCGTAAGCTCGAAGCGATCCCGGGAGTTGCGGCGATTCAGATTAAAGGCGGCCTCGAGGAACAGTTCCTCGTGGCGCTCGACGAGAGCAAGCTCGCCACGCTTCGGCTCGATATTAGCCAGATCGCCAGCCGGCTGCAGCAGGGCAATGTCAATATGTCCGGCGGCAATCTGAGGGAGGGACAAACCGAGTACCTGATCCGGACCTTGAATGAGTTTCGCTCGATGGACGAGATCGGCACGCTGATCATTGGGCGGCAGAATAATGTCGATATCCGCTTGAGCGACATCGCGACCGTCTCGCGTTTTCATGAGGACCGCACCGTCATCACGCGGGTAAATGGGCAGGAAAGTGTCGAGGTCGAGGTCTACAAGGAGGCCGACGCCAACGTGCTGGTGGTCGCCGCCGCGGTCAAAGAAGCGATCTTTGGAACCGCGGAACAACGAGCCTACATTGCCGGCAAACCCGTTCAGCCCGCACCAGAGAAGGAACGGGGCAAAGCCAGCAAGATGAGCCGCAACAAGAAACAGCCGTCCGCGGCGCAACTGGCAATGGCCCAACAGCTCGCCTCGCGCACCTCGGCCCAATCTTTGGTCAATCACCGCAAGCTAACGGATTTCCTCGCGTATCAGCTGCCCAAGGACACGACCCTGCAGGTGCTGTCAGACCAATCGGTGTTCATTCGCAATTCGATCAACGAGGTGCAGTCGAATGCGCTTTTCGGCGGCCTCATCGCGATCACGGTGCTGTTTCTCTTCCTGCGTAACCTCACGCAGACGATCATCGTAAGTCTCTGTATCCCGATCTCGATTTTGGCGACGTTCGCCCCGATGCATATGTCGGGCGTCACGCTCAATATCATCTCCCTCGGTGGCCTCGCACTGGGCGTCGGCAATCTGGTCGACAACGCGATCGTGGTGCTCGAAAGCATCTTCCGCTGTCGCGAGGAAGGGGATGACCCCGTTACCTCAGTCGTCCGTGGAACGAGTGAAGTGGCCGCCCCGGTCGTGGCCTCCACCCTGACGACGGTTGCCGTCTTTTTTCCCATCGTATTTGTCGAGGGCGTCGCCGGCCAGGTGTTCGGCGACATGGCCTTGGCCGTCGTGTTCTCGCAACTCGCATCATTGGTCGCCGCGCTCTATCTGATTCCGATGCTCGCAGGGAAGGCCGCCGGCGCGACGGTGGCGCTAAGCGCAGCTCGTGGCGACGCGCCGGTGATGGCCACCACTTTGCGCAGTAGCGAGTTCCTGCAGTTCCCCGCTCACGTCCGCGGCAGCCGGATCGCTCATTCGTTGCGACTAAGCGGGATCGTCCTCGTTCGCATCTTTTGGGGCCTCGGGCTGATTCTCGCGGTTGCGATCAAGGCAACGGTCGTCCTGCTCGCCTTCGTGCTGGCGCCTTTGTGGTTGTGGATCGACTTGGTCGCGCGGCTGCCGCGGCTCTGGTCGCGTTTTGCCACTTGGGCCAATGCCGACCATTTGGGGCCGCTGCAAAGCGTGCGGGTCTGGCCCGGAATGCTGGCCTTCACCGCGGTAACGCGTTTCGGACAAGACATCTCGGCCCTTGCTCGTTGGTTCGTCGCACGTCCGTGGCGATGGATCGGGTTACTGGCGATTCCAGCCGTCGCAGTGACGGCATTTCTCATTGCCCGAAATCAGGGAGTGTGGGCAACAACCGGCACTGCTTCGCTGGGAAGTTCAGCCGGCTTCAACCCGGGATTTGGCGGCGCCGCGATGACGGAGGCACCGTGGTACGCGGGACTGCGGAAATGGTTGCTCGGACAACCCTGGTGGCTCGTAGCCGGGGTTTTGGTGCCCGGCGTGATCCCGTTTGTCTTTGTCGTCGGCCGGTTCGTGGTGGAAGTGACGCTCCGTTTGGTGGGATCGATCCTGCAAACCGTGGCGTTGGTCGTGGTCCAATTCCTGATCGGCACCTTCCGCGCGTTGGGTTTGGTGATCAGCCCCGTCGCCAAAGTGGCGCTGGATGCGTTCGAACGCGGCAACTCGGCCGCGCAACGGAATTATCCGGGAATTCTCGTCGCCACCCTGCGTCATCGCTTTGCCGTCCTCGGCGCAGCGGCGACAGCGATGGCCATCTGCGTGTTTCTCATTCTGCCGCGTCTGGGCAGCGACTTGATTCCTCAAGTCCATCAAGGCGAATTCAACCTCGATATTTCCCTGCCGGTCGGCACTCCGATCGAACGAACCAGTGAGATCGCCGAGCGCATTGACACCAGAGTGAGGGATCAATCGAACGTGGCCCGTACTGCGATCACCGTCGGAGCCGAAGAAGGAGCGAGCACCTCGAGTGATGTCGGCGAGCATACCGCGCGAATCACCGTGCGGATGACAGAGGGGTCGGACGCGGAGGCGGAGATGGCCCTGATTGATGAGATCCGCGCCGAGTTCCGGAGTGTTCCTGAGATGAAACTCGAGGTCTCCTATCCGGCGCTGTTCAGTTTCAAGAGCCCCATCGAGGTCGAAGTGCGCGGACACGACCTCAACCTGCTGAAGCGCCTGAGTGTCGAGGCGGAGGACGTGCTTTCCACCGTACCCGGCTTGGTCGACATTCGATCCACCCTGCAAAGCGGACACCCTGAGATTCAGGTCGTCTATCAACGCGACCGCTTGGCCGAATACGGTCTGAGCTTGCGCAATGTCGCGGATATTGTGCGCAACAAAGTGCAGGGGCGCGCCGCCACGCAGTTTCGCCAGGAAGATCAGTTGATCGACATCGTGGTGCGCCTGCGGGAAGAAGATCGCTTTGGCATCGAAGAGTTACGCCGGTTGGTCGTTAATCCCAGTGGCGCCGTTCCCATTACCCTTTCATCCGTGGCCGAGCTCACCGTCAATGAAGGCCCGAGCCAAATCCGGCGCGTCGACCAGCAGCGAACGGCCCTGATCACGGCCAACATCAAAGGGGCCGATCTCGCCTCCGTGTCACGCAATATCGTTTCCGCCATGGAACTGATCACGTACCCAGCGGGTTTTTCGTACAACCTGGCCGGGCAAAACAAGGAGATGAAGACCTCGCTCAACAGTCTTCTGCTCGCGTTCGCCCTCGCGGTGTTCCTCGTCTATATCGTCATGGCCAGCCAGTTCGAATCCCTCGTTCAACCGCTGTTGATTATGATGACAGTGCCGCTCGCCCTGATCGGCGTAGTGTCCGCGCTCTGGCTCGCCGCCATTCCGGTTACGATTATGGTGTTTCTCGGCCTCATCATCCTCGTCGGCATCGTTGTAAACAATGCGATCGTGCTGGTGGATTACATCAATACGCTGCGTCGTCGTGGGATGGAAAAGAAGGAAGCTATCATTGAAGCCGGGCGAGCCCGCCTTCGCCCGATCTTGATGACGGCCATGACCACCATCGTGGGTCTTCTGCCCATGGCTTTGGGCATGGGCGAAGGCGCGGAGATCCGCGCGCCGATGGCCATCACCGTGATCGTGGGTCTTACAACCGCCACGGTCCTGACGCTGATCGTGATTCCAACGCTCTATTTTCAATTCACTTCGAATCGCGCCCTGGTTCGACCCGGCGACTCGGATGTCGCGGCTGACGTGCAGCCAGAGCCCGTTCCGATGGGCAAGTAGACGGATCCACGCCTCCCCACTCTGCTCACCATGAGCCGCGAACCTTTCACCACCGCGATCCCGCGCTTTTCCGTCACGCGGCCCGTCACGGTCACGATGCTGCTGCTCACGATTCTCGTCGTCGGCTACATCTCCTATACCCGCATCCCGCTCGCACTGCATCCGGAAGGGTACGAGGGCTCGATGCTCCACGTCAGCGTGCAGTATTCGAACGCGTCCCCACGCGAGGTCGAAGAGAAGATCACGCGCAAAATCGAAGATATTATCGGGACAGTTCCCGATGTGCGACGCGTCAACAGCTACTCCAGCAGCGGTTACTCGTACACTCGCGTCTACTTTCACACCGGGACCAACCTCCGCGCTGCCTACGCGGCGCTCAGCGATCGTATGGATCGGGTGAAGCCGACCCTGCCCGACGATGTCGACCGCATTAGCGTCCGACGCTTTGATCAAAACGACCAACCCATGATGAATCTAGTGGCGCAGCTGCCACCGGACATGGATGACGCGGCCTATCGTCTGGAGCATTTCGTCAAGCCCGCGCTGCAGCGGATCGAGGGGGTCGGAAATGTCGATATCTGGGGCGTACAGGGACGCGAGATCCAGGTGGAGCTTCTCGACCACAGCTTGCGCAGCCATCGCATCGATGTGCCGCAAATGATCAGCACCCTGCGCAATCAGAACTTTTCTTTATCAGGCGGGTACGTGTTCGAGTCCGGCAAGAAGGTGTACGTACGATCTCTGGGCAAGTTCACCTCAGTCGAAGAAATCGGATCGCTCATCATTGATCCCGAGCAGCGTCTGCGACTGAGTGACGTCGCCAGTATATCATTCCGCGCTCCCCGCCGCGAATGGGTTTATCGGGTCGACCGGCAGCCCGCCGTCGGCATTCAGGTCACCCGCGAATCCACCGGCAATATCGCGCAAATCAGCGAAGAAGTTCGTGCCACCCTGCTCAAGCTGCGGGAGCTACCCCAGCTTGCCGGGATCAATTTCGAGGTGTTTTCCGATCAGGGGAAAGACGTCCGCGATGCGATCAACAATCTGGAGGAAACCGGGCTGTGGGGCGGCCTCTTTGCCGCGATCATCATCTATACGTTTCTACGCGCCCCGCGCATGACGGCGATTCTTACGCTGGCGATTCCACTGTCGTTACTCTGTACCTTGGTTGCGCTCTATTTCATCGGCTGGTCGCTCAATATGGCGACGATGATGGGCCTGCTGCTCTCGGTGGGCATGGTTGTGGATAATGCGATTGTCATCGTGGAAAACATCTATCGCCGACGACAGGAAGGGCTGGAGAGCGCCGCTGCTTCGATTCAGGGCGCCGGGGAGGTCGGTCTGGCTGTCATCATGTCGACGTTTACGAGCATTGTCGTGTTCCTTCCGTTAATCCTGATGGGCAGCGCGCAGGAGTTTTCCTTCTGGATGTTCCGCATTGGAATCCCGGTGATCATCTCGCTGGTCGCGTCCCTCTTCATCGCGCTCGTTTTCGTACCCCTCGCCGCGCAACGGTTGTCCCGGGGAAAACAGCATGGTGAGTTGAAAGTGGTAGTCTGGATGCGCGAGCGCTACGTGCGCAGCTTGCACTGGGTCCTCACCCATCGCGTCGAAACGCTCATGATCGTCGGTCTCGCTCTGGCGACGCTGCCCTACGCGAAGAGCAACGTCCCTCGCTCCACGAACAGCGGAATCAGTAGCAACAACAACAGCAGTAGTTCCATGCATCTGTACTTCGACCTGCCGACCGGCAGCACGCTCGAACAGGCGGATGTGTTCTTCTCCAGTTTCGAGGAATTTCTCGTCGCACAGAAACAGCGCTATAATATCGAACGCGTCGAGACCCGCTTCCGCAACAACAACGGTCGGTTGCAGCTGAAATTCAAGGAGGACACCAACACGGCTTGGTACGATAACGCCTGGAATTCGCTGCTCCTCTCGCTCGGCCGCCGCATACCGCCGATGGACCGCGCCGCCATCGAGCTCGATATCAAGGAGAAGTTCAAATTTGCCCCCGGCATTACCTCGCGTTCCCTGCAACGCGGCAGCGGCGGCGCTCCGCAGGACTCGGTCATCTCCCTCAATTTTTACGGTGAAGACACCACCACCTTGCTCGGCATTGCCGAGGCGGCAGTGGTCCGCCTGCGCGGAATCCCCGGATTGCTCTCCGTCGACACCGATATGGAGCGCGCCACCCAGGAGCTGCAGATCCAGGTCGATCGCGATCGGGCACGGCAGATGGGCATAAACCCGTCGACCGTCTCAAGCAGCATCAGCAACACCATGCGCGGCGTCGAAGTTGGCCGGATCAACGGCGATGACGGCCGGGAGCTGCGCATCTTCGCCCAACTCGGCGAGGCCGATCGCACCGGCCTCGACGATCTTCGCACGATGACCTTCCGGACGGACAGTGGCGTGGAGATTCCCCTCGAGTCTCTCGCCACCTTGAATGTTTCCCGCGCCATGGGCCAGATCCAGCGCGAAGACCGGCAGACCATCGTGCGCGTCACGGCCCGCGCTCCCCGCGCGGACGCTCGTCTGCTGTTTCCCGCCATCGATCAAGCCATGGAAGGCTTTGAAATGCCCCGCGGCTATCGCTGGGACAAGGGCGGCTACTCGTCGCAACAGACCCAGAACGACAGTGCCATGCAATTCGCCCTGGGCCTAGCCGTCGTCTTTGTGTTCCTCCTGATGGGACTACTGTTCGAATCGTTTGTGCTCCCGCTGGCGGTCATCGTCGCCGTGCCGTTTTCGATGCTCGGCGTATATTGGACGCTGAGCCTCACTTCAACCCCGATGGATACGATGGCCACCATCGGCATCGTGATTTTGGTCGGAGTCGTGGTAAACAATGCGATCGTCCTTGTCGACATGGCCAACCGCCTCCGCGCCGAGGGCAAATCACGTTACGACGCTTTGGTGAACGCTGGCCGGCATCGCTTTCGGCCAATCATAATGACGACGCTTACCACGGTCTGCGGGATGATCCCGATGGCCGTGGGAAATTCGAAGATTGTCGGCATGTCCTACTCCCCCCTCGGCCGTACCATGATCGGCGGGCTGCTGGTGTCTTCGATTCTGACGCTAGTGGTCGTGCCTTTATTATACACGCTGCTCGACGACCTCCGCGAACATGTGAGTCGGTTGATGGGATCAGCTTGGGGCAAAGCCGCGGAGCCGACGGCGCCAACACCCGAAATCACGGGCGGAGCGGCGGCCGGAGTCGGTCGCGCCAGCCGTATGGAGTAAGTTCCAGCGCTTGGCTTGAACTCCGAAACCGGCGAATGCCTGCGCTTCCGCACGGGCCGCCCGGGCAAGCCGGCGCCTCCAGGGCGATCGGATTTTCCCAAGATACGACGGGCCGCCGGTCCATCTCTCAGCCTTCTCTGCCATGCTTGGTCTGCCCAAGCGCGCCAGTACCAATACTCGCCAACGTGATGCAACCAACTTTAAGGTCCGGACGTAACATCAAGAGACAACACTCATGACCATGACCTGCCGCTTGACCTCCCCACATCGTTTTCGACCCGTTCTGCTTCCGCTCCTGCTCGCACTGGCCAGTCCGCTCAGCTTATCGGCGCAAACCGCCGTGGCACCACGTGCGCCGGGCGATCCCTTCGAATGGCGGACCGAATTTTCCTATTCCGGGACGTCGGATATCGGCGAGGGAACGGTCTCTCTTGGCGAGCTACAGCATCGCTCGTTGGCCGTCGAGGGCGTGCGGACCATCGCCCTCGACAATGGAGCGGCCTACCTTCTTGGCGGATCGTGGCGTCGTTTTGATTTTTCCCGACCCACCTTTCCGATTCCCGAAAGTCTGACCGCGATAGCCTTGAAACTGGGCTATTCCCGCCCGCTGAACCCGCAGTGGTCGTTACGCGCCGAGATCGACCCGGGTCTCTACAGCGATTTCGAAGATATCAGCGGTGATGATTTCAACGCGCCGATCGGCCTGCGCGTGGTCTACGGCGCCAGCCGGGAACTGCAGTGGTTGTTCGGACTCAACGTGGATTTGCGCAGCAGCAATCCCGTGATTGGCGGCTTCGGGGTCCGCTGGCAGTTCGCTTCGAAATGGACGCTTCTCTTTCTGATCCCGCAACCCCGCATCGAATATGCCGTGTCTCCCACGGTCCGCATTTTCGGAGGCGCAACCTTGCGGGGCGGCACCTTCCGGGTGGCCGACGACTACGGCGGGAGTCGTGGGCGACCGGAACTCGACGATCAAGACATCGATTTTCGTGAGATCAGCGCCGGCATCGGCATTCGGTGGCAACTCCAGCCGGGACTGACACTCACCGCCGGGGGCGGCTGGATGATCGATCGCCGTTTCGAGTTCGAAAAGCGCAATCTCCTGCTCAACGGCGATGGCGCCCCAACATTCCAGCTCGCGCTCAACGGCTCATTCTAGTTCGCATCAGGCATGCAGGAAAATCGCCGCGCCGTCTGGTCCTGGGCTTTCATTGACTGGGCAAATTCGGCATTTGCGATTGTGGTGATGACCGCGTTCTTCCCGCGCGTCCTCAAGACCTACTGGGCCGACGTGCCCGGCATCACCAGCGAGAAGAGCACGTTCTATCTGTCCCTCGCGAATACCGCGGCGAGCATCGCCGTCGCGCTCCTCGCGCCGTTGCTGGGTTCGATTGCCGACCAGGGAAACTCCAAGAAGAAATTCCTGGTCACCTTCACGCTGCTGGGCGCCGTCTCCACGGCCTTGCTTCCGCTCGCGCAGCAAGGCGAC